>DASWEL010000183.1:0-39761 GCA_036394755.1 Gemmatimonadales bacterium
AGCGCTTCTTTCAGGAGGACGCGGTCGACGGGAAACCCCGACCCGGCGAGCGCGCCCGATCCCAGCGGCATCTCCGCTGTGCGGCGGCGCGCATCAGCGAGTCGCTGGCGGTCGCGCACGAGCGGCCAGGCGTGCGCGAGCAGCACGTACGCCCAGCGCACCGGCTGCGCGCGCTGGCCGTGGGTGTAGCCGGGGAGAATCGCGTCGAGTCCGTCCTTCGCCTTGGCGACGAGCGTGCGACCCAGTGCGGCGACCGCGGCGTCCAGCTCGTCGATCGCGCCCAGCGTCCACAGACGCAGGTCGGTCGCGACCTGGTCGTTGCGTGAGCGGCCCGTGTGGAGCTTTCCCGCGACCGCGCCGACCTCGGCGTAGAGCAGGCGCTCGACCAAGGTGTGCACGTCCTCATCGGGCGCGCCGACCGCGGCGCCGTCGGCGAGCTTGTCGGCGACGCGATCGAGACCGCCGAGGAGCTGCGCTTCTTCACTGGGAGTCACAACGCCGGCGTGACACAAGGCGTGCACCCAGGCCTTGCTGGCGGCGACATCCTGCGGCCAGAGACGATGGTCGACCGGGAGACTGCGGTTTAAAGCGTCGAGTACTTCGCTCGGACCAAGAGCGAAGCGCCCCCCCCCACCCCACATGTGGTGCGTGTCAGCTTGTTGGGACATCCGTGCGCTCGGCTGCTAACCCGGCGGCGATTCTGCTGGCGAGGCCGTACAGCCGGATGAAGCCCTCGGCGTCCTTCTGGTTGTAAACGTTGTCCTTGCCGAACGTCGCGTACGACGGCTGGTACAGCGCGTACGGGCTTTCGCGGCCGGCGACGATGACGTTGCCCTTGAACAGCTTCAACCGGACGGTCCCGGTGACGTGCTTCTGCGTCGCCGTGACGAGCGCGTCGAGCGCTTCGCGCTCCGGCGTCCACCAGCGGCCGTCGTACACCAGGTCGGCGTAGCGGAGCGCCAGCTCGTCCTTCATTCGTAGCGTCCGGCGGTCGAGCGCCATCTGCTCCAGCTCGCGATGCGCGGCGTAGAGCACGGTGCCACCCGGCGTTTCGTAGACACCGCGCGACTTCATCCCGACGAGACGATCCTCGACGATGTCGGCGCGGCCGACTCCGTGCTCACCCGCGATTTCGTTCAGTTGCTCGAGCAGCTCGACCGGGCCGAGCGGCACCGCATCGACGCTGACGGGATTGCCTTCCTCGAAACCAATGGTCACGACGATCGGCTCATCCGGCGCCTCGAGCGGATTCTTCGTCATGACGAAGATGTGCTCGGGCGCTTCCTGCGACGGATCCTCGAGGATGCCGCCCTCGTGCGAGCAGTGCCACAGGTTGCGGTCGGTGGAATACGGTTTCTCGGCGGTCGCCTGGACCGGCACGCCCTTCGCGTGCACGTAGGCGATGAGATCTTCGCGGCTCTGGAATTTCCATTCGCGCCACGGCGCGATGATCTGCAGCTCGGGGGCGAGCGCGGCGTAGGTCAGCTCGAAGCGGACCTGATCGTTGCCTTTCCCGGTGCAGCCGTGGGACACCGCGCCGGCGCCGAGCCGCTGCGCGGCCGCGACCTGGTGGGCCGCGGTGAGCGGCCGCGCCATCGACGTACCCAGCAGATAGGTCCGCGCGTAGACGGCACCGGCACGCAGCGTCGGGAAGACGAAATCGCGGACGAATTCCTCGCGCAGATCTTCGACGATGCAGTCGTCCGCACCGGAGTGCTTGGCCTTCTCGACCAGACCCTTCAGCTCACCTGCGCCTTGCCCTACGTCGGCGGCAAAACAGACGACGCGTGCGCCGTAGGTCTCACGCAGCCAGGGAACGATGGCAGACGTGTCGAGCCCGCCCGAATAGGCGAGGACGACGAGGGGGCCTTCGCGGCTGTTGTGTTGTTTATGCATATGGGTGCATAAAAATACACTTCACCGGCCTCGGTCCGCAAGACCTGAAAAGCAGGTCCTTCGCGCCTGCGGCGCTCAGGATGACAGCCTCGATCTCCTGCTTTCTTAAAAAAAGAGAAGCAGAGCTGTCATCCTGAGCGAAGCGCAGGACCTGCTTTTCTACCACGTCCAACCAGCGCGATACCGCGGCTTCGTGTACTCCTCCGGAATCCCCTGCGTGAGGACCACACCCGTAGCGGGATTCACGTCGATCGGCTGCGCCGTGCGCACGGCCAGGTTGCCGAGCAGCACCATTTCCGTGAGTGGCCCCGAGTGCTCGGGGATGTTGGATCCTGCCGGCTTTCCGCCCTTGCAGGCGGCGATCCACTCGGCGTAGACGCCCTCGGTCCGGGGATACTTCTGCGGCACGGGATGCGCGGTGACTTCGGCCTGTTTGGCGTCATCGAGCAGTCGCGGATTCTCGCCGTAAATGCCCGCGATCAGCTTGCCGGAATCGCCGATCCAGAGCTGCCCGCTCGTGTCGAACGGCCAGGCGGCCGGATCAGTGATTTCTTTCGGCCGGGGTGGATAGAGGCTGCCGTCGCGCCACACGACGGTCACGGGCGGACGATTGCCCTTCGCCGCGAATGAGTAGGTGATGCGCGAGCAGGCGGGCGCGGTCTCGGAATACAGTTTGGTCGACTCCGCTTCGATCCGCGTCGGGTAGCCGAGATCGAGCGTCCAAAACGACGCGTCCATCGAGTGACAGGCGATATCGCCCAACGCGCCGGTCCCGAAATCCCACCACCCCCGCCACTTGAACGGTGCGTACGCCGGATGGTACGGGCGCTCGGGCGCGGGACCAAGCCACAGATCCCAGTCGAGCCAGGACGGCGTGTAGTACTCGTCGAGCGGCCGCTCGATCGCCTGGGGCCAGATCGGGCGGTTGGTCCACAGCTCCACTTCACGCACCGTGCCGATCAAGCCAGCCTCGACCCACTCGCGGATCAGGCGCGTGCCCTCTTCGGCGTGGCCCTGGTTTCCCATTTGCGTCTGCACTTTGTATTTCCGGGCCGCGTCTTCGAGCTGCTTCACCTCCCACAGCGTCCGCGCGAGCGGTTTCTGAATGCGCGTGTGTTTGCCCAGCTTCATCGCCATCATTCCGGCGACCGTGTGGGTGTGATCGGGCGTCGAGACCGTGACGGCGTCGATGTTCTTTCCTTCTTTATCGAGCATCACGCGGAAATCCTTGAACCGCTTGGCGAGCGGAAATGCGGAGAACGAGCCCGCCGCCTGCCGGTCGTCCACATCACACAGCGCGTAGAGGTTCTCGGTCTTCCCCACGCCGCGGACGTCGTTCGCGCCCATTCCGCCGACGCCGATGCACGCGATGTTGAGCTTGTCGCTCGGCGCTAGGCGGCCACGCCCGCCCAGCACGTGCGCCGGCACGATCGTGAACGCGATCCCGCCGGCTAGGTCCCCGACAAAACGGCGGCGCGACATGGATTTCCGTTTGCGACTCATGGCAGCACTCGAATTTTGATGTTGCGGAAGGCGACGACGTTACCGTGATCCTGCAGCCCAATATGCCCCTGCGCGTTTTTCCCGAAGCGGGCATGGGGTTTGAACTTGCTCGCCGCCACTTTCGAATCCCAATCGCGGCTGCCCAGCTCGAACTCGACCATCTTGAAACCGTTGAGCCACTGTTCGACGTGGTTGCCGTTCACGACGAGCCGCGCCGAGTTCCACTCACCGCCAGGGTGCACGTAGCCGGGCGGGGCCGGATAGAGATCGTAGGCCGCCCCCGCCGACGTCAGCGGCGACTGGCCGTCGGGGTGCTTCGCGTCATCCAGGACCTGCATTTCCGGCGCATTCCAGTAGATCGCATCGCTGTCTTCGCTCGCGCGCCAGAAGATGCCGCTGTTGCCGCCAATCTCGATCTTCCAGTCGATCGACAGCGCGAAGTTCTTGAACTCGTCGTCGCTGATGATGTCGCCGCCGGCGCCGACGCGCGTGAGTGCCCCGTCCTGCACTTTCCAACCGTCGGAGATGGTCGGCTTCCCATAGTTGCGCCACCCGGCGGTGGTCGTGCCATCAAACAGCAATTTCCAACCCGCGGCCTTTTCAGCGTCGGTGAGGGAATTCTGGGCGGTCGAGGCTGGTGGAGGGTCTGGAGGTTGTGACTGTGCCTTGCAAGAGTTCGGGACCAGAAGGAGCGCGACGGCGGCAAGGTGAGTTCTCAAGCAGGGAGTCCCGCGAGCTCCTGCAGCCGCCCCTGCACGGCGCGGCGGCCTCGCTCGCTGCGAGTGATGACCAGAATCGCGTCGTCACCTGCGATGGTGCCGATGATCTCGTTCCAGCCGGCGCCGTCGAGCGCCAGGCCCAGGGCCTGCGCGCCGCCCGTGGTCGTTTTCAAGACGAGCAGCGGGCCGACGCCTTCAGCGGAAACGAGCATGGTGGGAACGAGCTGCTCCAGGTGCGGTCGGACGCCCCCCCCGGAGGCGCCTTCCGGACCCGCGGCGTAATGCGAACCGCCATCGGGGGCCGCGACCTTCGCGAGTCCGAGCTCGCGAATGTCACGCGACAGCGTCGCCTGCGTCACGTTATAGCCTTCGGCCTTGAGACGCTCCCGCAGCTGCTCCTGGCTACCGACCGTCTCTCCGCGGACGATCCGCAGGATGGCCGCGTGACGCTGCGTTTTCATGGGGCGGAAATCTGGTGTACGATACGGCCGCTGACTACTGTCAGTCGGACGGTCGGACGGCCTGACGGCCGGACGGTCTGAACGACGAGATCTCCAGCCTTTCCAACCTCCAACGAACCGATCTCCCGCTCCCAGCCGAGGGCGCGCGCCCCTTCTATTGTAAGCGCCCGCAGCGCCGCGTCACCGCGCAAAGCGGCTGCTTCGGCCTCGGCCCACAGGTCCAGCTCGCCGACGCTGACGACGGAGTCAGTACCCAATCCCACCGGCACGTTCGCCGCGCGGAACAGACCGAACGGCATTTTCCCGTGCCGATGCGCGGCGTTGGACCGGGGGCAGTGGGCGACTGAGGCCCCGGCGTTGCGCAACAGGGTGACGTCGGCTTCGTCTACTTGCACGCAATGGATGCACAACGTGCCATGCTGTACGACGCCACGTTGCACGAGATAGGCGACGGGCGACCGGTGTTGTGGCTGCACCATGATCCCACGCGACCGCAACGCCTCCGCGAACGGACCGGCGCCATCTCGAACCAATGCCGTCTCCTCCGGCGACTCGGCGACGTGCACGGCGATGGACAGCCTTTCGTGGCGCGCGAATGCGGCAACCGCTTCGTACAGCGGGGCGCTGACCGTGTATGGCGCGTGCGGCGAGACTCCCAGGACAAGTTGCGACGTTGCAAGACGGCGAAGCGGGCGAATGGTTACTTCCAATTCGGCCATACTTGCGGAACACTGTGCCGGATCGGGACCGAAGACCTCCTGATACACGATCCCACGCCCACCCAGGTCGTGGAGCGCGCGCATCCCCGCTCCTGTGCTTCCCGTTTCGGCGATGCACGTGACGCCGCGCGCCCAGCAATCGCGGATGCCGGCCACCGCCGCCTCGTGAAACGCCTCCGCGCTGGTCGTCTCTTTCAGCTCGCGGATGCGGCGGATCCATTTGAGAAATTCCGGTTCGGAGTGCTTCGCACCGCCGCCGAGATACGTGAGCTCCAGATGCGTGTGGCAATTGACGAGCCCGGGCATCAGCTCCGCGTCGGGAAAATGCAGCGCGTTGGCGCCCGCGGGCTCCGCCACGCGATTGTTCGGGCCGACGGCCGCGATCCTGCCGTTTGCGTCAACAAGAACGGCGCCGTCCTCGAGGGGCGGCGCCGTGACGGGATGAACCCGGCCAGCTCGGATCCGAAGCACCTCACCCCCTGACCCCCTCTCCGCGATGCGGAGAGGGGGAACGCTTATGGGGTGACACCTACGCCGAACGGTGAATGCACCTGGCACACCTGCGTGGGCTCGGTGCCGGGATAGAACCATTCCCAGCGCCGTACTTCGAGGGGGCAGAACGGCGTCGCGAGGAATCCGTTCGACCAGTCGACTTCGCGTGTGACGAGATCGTCCGGACGCGCCCAATCGCCGGGCGAGGGGCGGCGCTCGTACACGTCGCGCATGAACTTCGTCCATGCGGGCGCCACGATGCGGCCGCCGCCGGCGTTGTTCATGATGCGCTTCTGATAGTCGTAGCCAACCCAGATTCCTGTCACGATCTCAGGCGTGAAGCCCAGGAACCAGGCGTCCGTGTAGTCGTCCGTCGTTCCAGTCTTGCCGGCCATCGGGATGCGCAGACCACCCACCGCCCCCGCGGCCGTGCCGCAACGATGGAGACCGGAGCCGGGCTGGCAGCGCATCACGTCGCGCATCATGTCGAGCATCAGCCAGTTGTGCTCCGGATCGAGCACCTGCTCGCGCTTGGGCGTGGACTGATACAGGATGGTGCCCTGGCGGTCCTCGATGCGCTGGATGCCGATCGGCTCGACCCGCGTGCCGTTGTTCGCGAACGCTGTGTACGCCGCGACGAGCTCGATCGGCTTCACCTCACGTGCCCCAATATGAATGGACGGATAGGGTGGTAGTGGCGTCGTGATGCCGAAGCGCCGCGCTTCACCGATCACCGTCTGCTCGCCGAGCGCCATGCCGAGCTTGATCGTCGAGAGGTTGCGCGACATGTACAGCGATTGGCGCATCGGGATGAGCCCAAGCGTCGTGTCGTCGTAGTCCTTCGGCTGCCACAGCGAGCTGTCGAGCTGCCTGACCGGCGGATTCAGCGGCGTGTCATCGAGCATCTCCGTGACGGGATGCCCCGCGCGGATCGCGGCCGAGTAGACGAACGGCTTGAACGTCGAGCCCGGCGGCCGCACCGATTGCGTCACGTGATTCCATTTCGAGTCACTGAAGTCGCGGCCGCCGACCATCGCCAGGATGTTGCCGGTCTTGGCATCGAGCGCGAGCAGCGCGCCCTGGAGATACTGCGCGTACGGGGTCTGTTCGTCGGGCGCGGCGCGGCCCTGTTCGATGTACTGGCGATAGGACGTGCCCTCGAACTTGCCGTTCGAGTACACGCCCGATTCGATCTCGTCGAGCTGCGACTCGAGCGACTGCTCCGCCGCTTCCTGCATGTCGAGGTCGAGCGTCGTGTAGATCCGCAGGCCTTTCTCGTACAAATCGCGGCCGAAGCGCGGCTCGAGGAAGGAGGTGCGCAGCCACTCGACGAAATACGGCGCGACGTCGCCGTAGTTGGTACGGCGCGTCGTCAGGACGAGCGGGTACGCCTTCCAAAACTCCGCGTCCTCGGGCGCCAGGTATCCCTGATCGCGCATCAGGTTGAGCACCGCATTGCGGCGCAACACCGCGCGGTCGGGATGCGTGCGCGGATTGTAGTTCCCCGGCGCCTTGGGCAACGCGGCCAGCGTCGCGGCTTCGGCGACGTTCAGGTCGCGCGCGGACTTTCCGAAGAACACCTGCGACGCCGCTTCCACGCCAAAAACGTTCGGCCCGAGGCTGATCTGGTTGAGATACAGCTCGAGGATCGTGTCCTTGCTGAAGTTGCGCTCCAGCTCCACCGCCACCCGGGCCTCGCGCAGCTTGCGGGCCAGCTTCTTTTCGCGGCCCAGGCGCTCGGGGAAGACGTTGCGCGCCAGCTGCATCGTGATCGTCGAGAAGCCCTGCGTGTAGTGCAGCGTCAGGATGTTGGCCTTGAGCGCGCCGAGGATGCGCCAGTAGTCGATGCCGTTGTGCTTGTAGAAGCGTTTGTCTTCGACCGCGATGAACGCCTGGCGTACGTGCACGGGGATCTGGTCGAGCGGCAGGACGGTGCGCAGCTCGATGCCGAGCTCGCTGATCAGGCGGCCATCGGCGGCGTAGACCTTCGACGTTTGGAGCTGCGCATGGCGCTCGTTGTCCGGCTGGAGCCGCGTGATACTGGGGCAGCGGTCGCCCGAGCAGACGCGCGTCCACGAGCCGTAGACCAGCCCGCTGCCGTAGAGCAGGGCCAGCACGGTCGCGATGATCGCCCGCCGGCGCTGGACCGGATCGTACCACCAGCGAATGAAAAACGGGCGGCGTGATCCTGCGGCGGCGTGGGGCGGCGAAGGGGGGGTCAACGTGGCCATCTCCACTAAAACCTAGTAAGGCCGTAGATTCGCCGCCATGACGATGCCTAACGTGTTGCAGGAACTGGAGTGGCGCGGGTTCGTCCAGCAGGCGACCCCCGGCCTTGCCGCGCATTTCGCCAAGGGGCCGGTCACCGCGTACTGCGGCTTCGACCCCACGGCCCCGTCGCTGCAGCTCGGCAACCTGATGCCGCTGATGCTGCTCGCCAATCTGCAACGCGGCGGGCACCGCCCCATCGTGCTGATGGGCGGGGGCACCGGATTGATCGGCGATCCGTCCGGCAAAGCGGGCGAGCGGCCGTTGCTGTCGAAAGAACAGATTCGCGAGAACCTGCAGCATCAACGCGATCAGATGGCGCGTTTTCTCGAGTTCGGCGCCGGGCCGACGGCGGCGCTGCTACTCGACAACGCGAAATGGTTGAGCTCGCAGGGACTCATCGATTTCCTGCGCGACGTCGGGAAGCATTTCACCGTCAACGTGATGCTGCAGAAGGAGTCGGTGAAAGCGCGCCTCGAGGCCGGCCTCTCGTTCACCGAATTCAGCTACATGCTGCTGCAGGCGTACGACTTCCTGCACTTGTTCCGGGAGCGCCAGTGCACGCTGCAGGTGGGCGGCAGCGACCAGTGGGGCAACATCACGGCCGGCGTCGATCTGATTCGCCGGATCGAGAACGCCGAGGCGCACGGCCTCGTCGCGCCACTCGTGACCATGGCGTCGGGAAAAAAGTTTGGAAAGACGGAGACGGGCGCGATCTACCTGGATGCGAAGCTCACGACGCCGTACAAGTTCTATCAGTTCTGGATCAATGTGGACGACCGCGACGTGGCGGGCTACCTCAAGCTCTTCACGCTGAAGGCGCAGAGAGACATCGACGAGTTGGCTGCGCAACAGAAGCGCGATCCCGCCGGGCGACCGGCGCAGCGCGCGCTCGCCACCGAAGTCACGACGCGCGTGCACAGCGCCGACGTGCTGCAGAGCGTCCAGGCCGCTTCCGCGATCCTGTTCGGCGACGAGCAGGCGGAGGTGCATCCGCAGGTGTTCGAGATCCTGGCGGGTGAAATCCCCACGACTGTGGTCGAGGGCGATTCGGACAGCATGACGCTGGTCGATCTCGTGGCCCGTTCGGGCCTCGCCAAATCCAAAAGCGAAGCGCGCCGCAGCATCGAGCAGGGTGGGATTTACGTGAACCAGCGGCGCATCGATGATGTCGCGCGCACCATCACCTCGGGCGACTGGATCGGCGGCCGGAATCTGCTCCTGCGCAAGGGAAAGAAAGACTACGCGCTGCTGCGACGAGCCGTCTGAACATGGACGCTCGAGTCCAGCTGCTGCTCGAAGTCTTCGATCAAGCCTACACGGCCCCGTCCTGGCACGGCACGCCGCTCAAGGGAACGCTGCGCGGTCTCAGCGCACGTCAGGCCCTGTGGCGGCCAGGCGCCACGCGTCATTGCGTCTGGGATCTCGTCCTCCACACCGCGTATTGGAAATGCATGGTCCGCGGCCGGCTGCTGCGCGATCCCGACTTCGCATTCCCACGCCCCGGTTCAAACTGGCTCCCGCTTCCCGACCGGCCTAACGACGCGGCGTGGAAACGCGATCGCGCCCTGCTCGACGAACAGCACCGGCTCCTCCACAACGCGATTGCCAAGCTGAAACCCGCCGACCTGGGCCGGCGCGGCTGGCGCTCAAGGTGGCCGATCAAGGCGGAGATCTATGGGATTGCATCGCACGATCTGTATCACGCGGGGCAGATCCAGCTGCTAAAGAGACTCATGCCAAGATAGAGGTACTCTCACATCAAATCATCCAACACCTCGATCACCTTCTCCATCTCCTCGACCGTGTTGTAGCAGTGGGGCGATAAGCGAATCGAGCCTTCGCGCAGGCTGCACACCACGCGCGCACGCTTCATCCCGTGATATGCCTCGGCCGGCTTCGCCGGCGCGATACAGAGGATCGCGGAGCGGTGCCCGTTCTCGGTCGGCGAAGTGATCCGTACGCCGTTCTCCTGCGCCCATTTCACGATCGGCCCGTGCGTCGCCCGAGTCACCTCGGCGATGTCCCGCACGCCGACTTCCAGCAACAAGCCGAGCGACGCCGTCATTCCGACAAAATCCTGATAGGGGAGCGTGATCATTTCGAAACGGCGGGCGTCGGCGCGGAACGTCGGGTTGTACTCCGTGAGCCGCGAGAAGTCGTCCGTACCCTCGAACGCCATCCAGCTCGTGATGGCCGGCTCGAGCGTCGGCACCAGCTCTTTGCGCACGTACACGAATCCGGAGCCCCACGGCGACAACAGCCACTTCTGACCGCCACAGGCGAGGATGTCGACCGGCGTCTCGGTCACGTCGAGGACCGAATTGCCGATGCCCTGAATGCCGTCGACGACGAGATAGGTGCCGTTAGCACGGCAGGCGGCGCCGAGCTTCTGGAGATCCGCACGATAGCCGTTGGAGAATTGCACGAAGGACACGGCGAGCACACGCACTTTCGGATCACGCAGCCGCTGCAACAAATACTCTTCGTCGGGCCACCCTTCGGGACGGCAGCGCGCCATCTCGACCGTGATCCCCTGATCGCGCAGCATCAGCCACGGATAGACGTTCGCCGGGAATTCCTTGTCGGACAGCAGCACGATGTCGCCGGCCTTCAGCGGCAAGGCGCGGGCCGCGAGGTTCAGACCGAAGCCGGTGTTGGTGGCGAGTGCGATCTCCGACGGGTTGGCATTGATCAGTTGCGCGATTCCAAGGCGGGCGGCGGCGAGACCGGCGAACAGCTCCCGATCCGGGAGAAGGTGTGGCGCGGTGCGTTTGGCGGTGAATTCGTCGAGGGCTCGGCGCGTGCGTTCGGGTATCGGTCCGATGGAGGCGTTGTTCAGATAGATCGTGTCGGCGGTCCACGGGAATTCCGACGTGCGGAGCGCCTTGAACGTCTCACGCAGCGCGCGCACGTGCGTGGGATGATAGGCGATTTCGGTCATGCCATCCGACCCAAGCCGCGCACATCCAGCGCGTCGCGCAGACCATCACCCAGCAAATTGAGACCCAGTACGGCGAGACCGATCGCGATGCCGGGCGCGATCGACACCCAGGGCGCGACGCGCAACAGGTCGCGCCCCTCGGCGACCATTGCGCCCCACGACGGCGTGGGTGGCTGTGCACCGAGTCCGATGAATGAGAGCGCCGCTTCGGCCATGATCGCTCCGCCGATGCCGAGCGTCGCCGCAACAATCACGGGGGCGATCACGTTGGGCAGGAGATGACGCGCGAGGATGCGCGCATCCGACGCGCCGAGCGCACGTGCCGCCTGCACGTACTCGAGCCTACGGGCGAGCAGGACCTGGCCCCGGACGATGCGCGCCATCCCCGCCCAGCCGACGATGCCGATGACGACGAACACGATGGGGAGCGACGGCTTCACCGCGGCGGCAATGGCGATGAGCAGCAGCAGCGACGGGAAGGCGAGCGTCACGTCGGCAACGCGCATGATCACGCCGTCCATCCAACGGCCGTAGTAACCCGACACGAGTCCTAACGTCACGCCGAGCGCCAGCGCCACGCTCTGGCTGATCAGGCCGACGGCGAGCGACAGACGGGCGCCGTACAGCACCCGCGAGAGCACGTCACGGCCCTGGGCGTCGCTGCCCAGCAGAAACGCGCCGGAGGGTGGATGCAAACTTGCAGAGAGATCACCGCGGTACGGATCACCGGGGGCAAGCCATGGGGCGAGCAACGCCAGGAGCGCTAAAACTGCGACTAATCCCAGGCCGAAGCGCGCCCAGGGGTCACGCGCGAGTCGAGTCCAAAAGAGTGGCGCCGCCATGGGGGTGTCGACTACGTTACTCGGGACTCAACCCCCCGGGCAAGCGGATAGGGCCGTGAAACGCGATACACCGTTCACCCTCGTGCTGGGCGGCGGCGGGATGAAGGGGCTCGCCCATGTGGGCGTGCTCCAGGCGCTGCTCGAGCGCGGCCACCGACCGACCCGTATCATCGGGTCGAGCGTAGGCGCGCTCGTCGGCGCGGCGTGGGCCGGCGGGATGGGGATCGCCAAGCTGCGCGAGATCGCGCTCAGCCTGAGGCGCAAGGACGTCTTCGCGGTCGCGCGCGCCGACATGGCGTTCAAGCGGCTGCGATCGCCTGCCTTGTTCCGGCGCGAGCCCCTCGAACAGCTCATCGCGCGGACGGTCGGGGACCTCACGTTCCAGCAGCTCGACCCGCCTGTCGTCGTGAATACCGTAGACCTGAACTCGGGAATGCAGGTGTCTTGGGGCCTCCCCGGACTGGACGACATCCGCGTCGCCGACGCAGTCTTCGCGTCGTGCGCGCTGCCGGGCTTTTTTCCGCCGCACGAGATCGGCGGCCGTTTCTTCATGGACGGCGCCGTCGTCGCCAACGTGCCGTTCGAGACCGCGCGCGCGCTCGGCCCCGAGCTCATCGTCGCGGTGGATGTCTCGGCATCGAGCGTGCTGACGGCCGACGCCCAGGATGAAGGGTTTGCCGGAGTGTTCGCCCGCGCCAGCGAGATCCTGATGCAGGTCCTGCTCGAGCAGCGCGTGCTCACGTGGACCACTCCGCCCGCTTACTACATCCAGCCGCGGGTCGAGCACGTCTCGCTCTTTTCTTTCAATCACCTGCGGGAAGAAGTCGAGGAGGGCTATCGCGCGACGAGCGCGGCGCTGGACCGCCCCGAGGAATGGCCCGAGCCGGGCGACGTCGGGTTCTTCCCGAAGCGTCCCGTGACCGTGCGCGTGGAGCGCGAGCGGTGCATCGGCTGCGGCGCATGCCTGGTCCACGGACCCCAGGGACTGTTCGTCCTCGACTCGGAGCGCAAGGCCGTCGTGACGCAGCCGGATCAAGAGTGGTCGCCGATGGACGGCGGCTACATCCGGCACTGCCCGACCTACGCGATCATCGCGCGGCCGGCCGATCAGGCGAAGGAGATGCGGAGGTCGGGATAACGGAACACGCGCCTGGGGCCGACGCCGTAGATTGGGGGACCCCAGCTCGCTTGACGCGAGCCACCCTCAGAGAGGTCGTATGACCCCCCTCGCATTCGTCACCGCGATTGCCTTACTGCCCGCACCCACCATGATGATCGCCCAGGACATCGCGCCACTTGCAACCGGGCAGCGCGTTCGAGTGACGGCCCCCACGATCTCCAACGTTCCGATCGTTGGTGCGTTCGCGCACATGAACGCCGATACCTTCCTGGTGGAGACACACGGGGACACATCGCGCGTTCCCCGCGCGGCCGTTACACGACTCGACGTGAGCATGGGCCAGAAGTCCAACGCCGGCAAAGGCGCGCTCTTCGGGGGTCTCTTGGGCGGCGGGATCGGGGCGCTCGCTCTCGGTTCCAGTAGTTTGTGCGTAGACCTCGGGACATCGGGGGCGTGCGCATTGGTCGGCGCCGGAGCTGGCGGCCTCGCAGGGTTGTTGCTCGGTGCGCTCATCGGCTCCACCAGCAAGAGTGATCGGTGGGGATCAGCTTCTGTCGATCGCCTGCGCGTGAGTTTCATGCCTAGGGAACATGGGCGCTTTCTCTTGGCCACGTCGGTGAGCTTCTAGCGGGAGATGCGGCGTGTTGGACATCGGTAGGTTCTTCGGCGTCGCATTGATCGTGGCCGTCATCTATTTCGTCGGCCAAATCCTGTTTGTTGCGGTCCCGGTTTCGGGTACCGGGAACCTGCAGCGCGCCATTTATCTGCTGTTCTTCATCATCAGTCTCCCAGCGGTTCCCTTTCGGCTGCTCTTTCCAGGTGCGTCCCCTGAAGTGGCGCTAGCGGTTGCGTGCTTCGGGTGGGGGGCGGTGTTCTATCTCGGGGGTGTGTTGCGCCGGCGTCTCAGCGCACGCCGCCTCACACGCGCGTGAAGCATCTTCTATTGACCCGGTTGAGGGCGCACGCTTCAGCGTGTCGACCGATACCGCCGATCTATTTCAATTAGGTCTCTCGCCACTCGATCCCAGTTGTAGTAGCTCTCCACCGCTTTGCGTCCCGCGGCGCCGAGCTGTTTCCGCCGCTCCGGATTCCCCAGCAGTTCAGTGATGCCCGCCGCCACGGCGGCGGGATCGTCAGGATCCACGAGAATCCCGGTCTCCCCATCACGCACCGCGTCCGGTACGCCGCCGGAGCGGCCGCCGACAACCGCGACGCCGCTCGCCGATGCCTCGACCAGCGAGATCCCGAACCCTTCCGCCAGCAGCTCGACGCGCCGTGACGCACCGACATAGAGATCCGCCGAGTTGTAGAGCGCGGGCAGCTCGGCCTCGGGCACCGCACCGAGGAACCGCACGGTCTCGCCGACGCCGAGCTCCTGCGCCAAGCGCTCGAACTGCGGCAGCAGCTCACCGGTCCCGGCGACGGCGTATCGGGCGTTCGGGTGGCGCGCGCGAATCACGGGCAAGGCCTTCATCACCGTGTCGATGCCCTTGTGCCATTGCAGACGCGCGACCGTCAGGAGCCAGGGACCGCCGTGCATGCCGTATTTCGCGCGCACGGCACTTGGATCGACCCCGGGACGGAACTGCGACGGCGTCGTGCCGAGCGGCACGGTTTCGATGGGCACCTGGAGATCGAGCATGCCCAATACCTCTCGCGCCAAATCCGCCGTCCAGCGGCTGATGGCGACCAACACCCGCGCGTTCCCCAGGATGCTCCCCGCCGTGCCGCGTTTGAAACGGCTGCGCCGGATTTTCTCCTGGATCAGGAGCAGCTCGGTGCCGTACACAGGCACGCCGTACGGTACGCCATGGCGCGCGGCCAGCCAACGCGCCGGGTATCCGGCCGGCTTCAGCTCACCACACCAGGTGAATCCGGGGCGCCACCGTTTCACGAGCGCGCCTGCGCGCCACGTCCACAGCGCGAGCCCCTGCACCGTGCGAAGGCGCGTCGCGCGCATGCGGATCCGATCGATCGGCTGGGGGAAGCGCGCGTCGCTCGCGGCGCTGTTGTCGTAGGCGCCGGTCGAAACAACGAGGGTGTTGGGTGGATATCGGAGCGCCAGCTCGCCCATCATGCGGGCGATGCCGCCGCCGTGCGGCGGAAAGTTGAACGCTAGGAGGAGACTTGTGATTCGATGTCCCGCAGGTCGCGGATGACACGGTCCCAGTTGTAGTAGGTCTCGATCGCCTTGCGGCCCGCCTGGCCGAGGCGACGGGCGAGCAGTTGGTCGCCGAGCAGGCGCTTGAGCGCCGCGGCAACCGCTTCGGGATCGTCCGGATTCACGACGAGCCCCGTCTCGCCGTCATTCACCGCCTCGGCCAGCCCGCCCGATTGACCGGCAATCACCGGCAGGCCGCAGGCGCTCGCTTCCGCCAGCGCGACACCGAACCCCTCGACGCGGGAGCCGTCGTCGCGGCGCGACACGCCCACGTACGCGTTCGCGATATTGAAGACCGCGGGGAGCTCCGCTTCCGGCACGTTGCCGACGAAGCGCACGTGCTCGGCGATCCTCAGCTCCTCGGCGAGGCGCTGATAGGCTTTGCGCTTCTTCCCACTGCCCACGACGAGATAGTTCACATCCACACCATCCTGCCGGCACTGGGCCACGGCCCGCAGCGCCATATCCACACCCTTATACGGCTCGAGCCGCGCGACGGTGAGCACCCACGGCGCGTTGCCATTCAGGTGATAGCGCGAGCGGACGGCCTGCGTATCGACCCCCGGTCGGAACTGCTCGGGATCAGTACCCAGTGGAACCAGCCGCACGGTCTCGGCGAGCGGATCGAGTCCCAGCTCGCGCAGCACCTTTTGCGCCTGCTCACGCGTCCATTGGCTGTTGGCGACGACGGCGACCGCCGAGCCGAGCAGCGCTTTCGCGGTTTTGCGCGCGAAGCGCGAGTGATGGATCGCGTGGAGCTCTTTCAGAAGATCGCCGCCGTGGACGAACACGCCGTACTTGGTCCCAACGCGCTCGTGCATCCATTTCGCGGGATACGTGCAGGGCCGGATCGAATCGCACCAGGCGAAGCGCGGCTTGTGCTGGCGGGCGAGGCTCGCGACGCGGCGCGACCAGAACAACAGACCGGCGAGATTGCGCAGCGCCTTGCTCGACACCGGCATCCGATCGACCACGGCCCCGCTGAAGCGCACGTCCGAATCCTGCGAGTCGCGATGCTGGCCGGTCGAGACGAGCAGCTCGCCGCGGGGATAGCGGCGCGTGATCTCGCCCATCATCCGGGCGATGCCCGTCTGCATCGGCGGAAATTCGCCGGTCAGGAGAAAAGTCTTAGCTACGGCGCCCCCCCTGTCGTTCCCATAAGAAAGCATACTTAAAGAACACCGACGCCGCACTCATCCCGGCGTGAATGACACCGAGCCGGCCGTCGAAGATGCTGCCGTGGAGCACATAATCGCGGCAAAACCGGAAGGCGGGCCGCAGGGCCACGTCGCTGAAGGAGGCGCGCCGGCCCCTCGCCGCGAGATCGGCCGCGCTCATGCGACTGTAGGCGATGATCTTGTCCAGGTGATGCCCCAGGTCCTTGTAGGGCGTATGGTCCAGCTCGTGGATGAGCTCACCCTGTTCGCGTTCAGGGATCTCGAGGCCGGGATGCGCCGTCTTGCCGCCGAATCGCCGGCCGCGACGAAACAGCCGTACCACCCAGTCCCGACCCCAGTGCCCACGCCGGAGCAGATGGCCGTGAAAAACGTTGCGCCGCTTCACGCGATACGCCTCGTGCCGCGGCGCGCGCACCACCTGCGCCAACTCTGCCGCGAGCTCCGGTCCGATCCGCTCGTCGGCGTCGAGTGCAAAAACCCATTCGTTTTGCGCCGCTGCGATGCCCGCGTTGCGCTGCGCGGCGATGCCCGGCGCGATGCCATCGAGAACGCGCGCCCCGGCCGCCGCCGCGGCGGTTGCCGTGCCGTCGTTCGAGCCCGCATCGACGACGATTACTTCACCGGCCCACGCCAATCCGCGGACGCAATCGCCAATCTGACTCGCTTCGTTCAACGTGGGGATGACCACCGTGAGCGGTGCTCGTGCCGGCATGTGCCGAATGTTAACGAGAGGCGATGGCTTCGCGGTAGACGACCTCGGTCCGGTCGGCGGTGCGCGACATGGTGAACTGACTGCGCGTCAGCGTCTGGCCCGCGCGCGCGACGCGCGCCCGAAACTTGTCGTCACCGAGCATCCGGTCGAGGGCTCGGGTCCAGGCCGCGGGGTCGAGCGGCGCGACGAGCAGTCCCGTCTCGCCCGGATTCACGAGCTCCGCATTGCCGCCCGCCGCCGACGCGATGACCGGGAGGCCGAGCGCCATCGCCTCGAGCAGCGCCTGCGACAAGCCCTCGATTCGTGACGGCAGCGCGGCGATCGTCGCAAAGCGATAGAACGCCAGCGGCCGCTCGGTGAACGGCACGAATACTACGCGGTGCCGCGCGGGCACCGCCGCCTGGGCTCGGGAGAGCTCGTCATCGGGCCGAATTCCCACGAAGGCCACGGTCACGGGACGCTCGAGCGCCGGCAAGGCGCGGAGCAGGATCTGTTGATCTTTGCGCCGCGCAACGACGGCGACGACCGGCCGTCCGGAATCGCCCAACGTCGCGCGCGCCGCCACGAGTTCGTCATGCGACGGCTCCGCCTCGACGCGCGCCAGGTCGATGCCGTTCGGAACGACGCGCAGCCGGCGGCCGGGATGCAACCGCCGGCGCAGCGCGCGGGCGACCGCCGCGCTGACGGCGATCGTGCGGTCGGCGGTGAGCCCGACGGCGATCAGCTCCGGCGGCAGCGTCAGCGGCATTGTCCGCCGCGTGACGACGAACGGTTGCTTGAGACGGCCGTGCCAGCGCAGCAAGGTGAGCGCCCGTCGATCGCCGGTGGCGTGACTGTTCGCGACATCCACCTTCTGCTCCGACATCACATAGGCAATCGCGTTCGCCGCACCGCGGAGCGAGGAAAAATCGAGGGGGACGTGCTCGAGTGACGGCGTGGCCGCGACGTGGCGGGCGAGCAGCGTTCCCGCGGGACAGCCCACCAGTATCCGATGGCCGCGCTGCGCCAGCTCATGACTCAGACTAAAGATGGATTGCGTGGAGCCGGCGCCCTCGCCCTGATGTGTGAGTTGCAGAATCGTGAGACGCGCAGGACTCTCCGGCATGTGCCGAAGCTAGTTATACTGGGACCTCGATGCACGTCGTGATGGCTTCTCATCACCGGCTCCCGGTCGAGGGCTATGGCGGACCGCAGCGCGTCGTCGTCGCGCTGATACGCGGGCTCGCGGCGCTCGGCCATCGCGTGACGCTGCTTGCGCAACCAGGAACCAAAGTCCCCGAAGCCGCGAAAACTGTCGAGGTCGCCCCCCGCGTATGGAAGGATTCCGCCGTCGATCTCAGAAAGTTCATCCCCGAAGGCGCCGACATCCTGCACGCGCACTTTCCCCTGAAGCAGGGACCCAAAGGCGTGCCGTTCGTCCAGACGCTGCACGGCAACTGGAAATCCGACACGCCGCTGCCGCCGAACACGATTTTTCTTTCACGCGATCACGCCAAACGCCACGGCAGCACGATCTTCGTTCACAACGGGCTCGACCCCGCCGAATACATCTTCCGGCGACGCAAAGAGCAGTGGGACTTGTTTCTCGGCAAGCTGCACCGCGACCGCGGCTACCACTGGGCCGTGGACGCCGCGAAGCGCACGGGCCACCGGCTCATCATCGCGGGCGGCTGGCGACCGACCTTCACGGGCGGCATCAAGTACGTCGGCGAGGTGGACGGCAAGCGTAAGGCGGTGTTGCTCGCGCGCGCCCGCTGCCTGTGGATGCCGGCGCAGTGGGACGAGCCGTTCGGCCTGCCGACGATCGAGGCGCTGCTCTCCGGCACTCCCGTGATCGGGACGCGGCGCGGCGCGCTGCCGGAGATCGTCACGCCCGCCGTGGGCGTGCTGCGTGATACGCTCGACGAGCTGATCCTCGCGGCCGACAAAGTCAGCGAGCTCGACCCGCGCGCTTGCCGCGAGCGGGCGGAGCGACACTTCAGTCACCTGGTGATGGCGGAGAGCTACGTACGGATCTACCAGAACCTTCTGACGTCGGGCGCACTCGAGTAGACCGGACGCTGCAGCGCGTCCTCATCATTGGCGCGCTGTTGAGGCTGCTCGCCGCAGTCTTCAGCGGCGGATTCCTCGCGAGCGACGATCATCACGTCGTCATAACCGCCGCAGACCAGATCGCGAGCGGCATCGGCCTGCCGCTGACCTACGCACGCTCCGCGCTCTTCCCCGGCGTCATCGCCGGGATCATGACCGTGACGCGCGGCATCGGCATTCACGATCCCGGCGTCGAGATGCTGGTCATCCGTCTGGTGCAGGCCGCGTACTCGCTTCTCGCCGTCTACTTCGTGTATCGCTTGCTCGAGCGGTCGCTGGGAAGTAAAAGCGCGATGCTGGGCGGCCTGCTCGCGGCGGCATTCTTTGCGATGCCCGTCACTGCCGTGCATCAGCTCGAGGAGTCGGTGTGCATTGTGCCGTTGCTCGCGGCGTGCTGGTGGTGGCAGCGCGCCGACGACCGTCATCAGCGGCCGGCGATGTGGGGCGCGCTGGCCGGCGCGGCGCTCGGAACAGCGCTGATCCTCCGCTTTCCTTTGTTGGGGTTCGTGCTGGCGTTCGTGGCGCTGGTGCTGGTGCGCCCGCGTCCAGTCACCGTCGGCGACAAGCTCGCCTTCCTCGGTGGGCTGGCACTCGTGGTCGTATTACAGGGCTACAGCAATTGGGTCGTGAATCACCAGTGGGGGTACTCGTTCATCCACCGACTCGGCCCAATGCTCCATCCCCAGCACATGGCCGCCGACGCCGACGGATATCCGAGCAGCCCGCCGTGGCATTACGTGCTGACGCTGCTCGCCGCGCTGATTCCGCCCGTTTCGATCTTGCTGTTGGCGGCCGCGGTGAAGGGCGGCCGGCAGTTCCCGCTCTTGGGGCTAGCGACGCTGGCGTTCTTCGTGACCCACAGTCTGATCGCGAACAAGCAGGAGCGATTCCTGCTGCCCATTCTCCCAGGGTTGTTCATCCTGATCGTCGCCGGGCTGCCGTGGCTCGCCTCGCGCCTCGCGCCCCCTGCCTACCGCGGCATGTGGTGGTATTTCTGGAGCGTGAACGCCACGCTGCTGCTGATCGTGTCGTTCAGCTTCTCGAAAAAGGATCGCGTCGAGCCGCTGCTGATCGTGTCCCGCCGTCACGACGCAACGGGGGTGCTGGTCGCGCAATACAACCAGAGTTTCAGCGTGCCGGAGTACTACCTGGGTAAACCGCGCCCGGCTCTGGCCGTGGTGGAACGAGGACAGGATGTGGACAGCTCGACGCGGGGACTACCGATCAACTACGTGATCGTCTACAGCGACACGCCGGAGGCCGATCGCGTGTCCCTGGCGGGAGCGTTGCACCGCAATCTCACATTCCTCACCGAGATCCAGCCGAGTCTCACGGACCGGCTGGCACATGCGATCAATCCGCACCACAACCGAGCCCATACGGCCGTTATCTACACGACCTCGTAGTTGCGAAACTCAAACGGACGGACGCCCGTCAGCCGCTCGATCCAGCCGGAGATATAGAGTCGCAGGTGCGCCGGTTTGACCCGCGCCGGCTCGATCGCCGGAGGCGGCTCGTGTGCGCTCGCGGCGATCCATGCGCGCGCCGCCGCCGGATGGCTGCCGGTAAAGGGGCGCAGTAAGGGAATCCACTTCAGGGTGCCGCGTTTCAGCTCGCGATCCAGGCGCTCCGACGCCCACGGGTACATCTCCTTGGTGACCTCGAGCTTGCCACGCACGGCTTGCGCGGGACGAGCCCAGCCGTAGTGAAACATCTGCGCGGTGGTGGCACGCGCGCGGATCTTCCGAAAGCCGGGGCCCACGCGGAACCCTTGAGCGTCCTGGTAGGGCCGGATGTCCCGGCCGAGCCGGATACAGCGAACTTCTCGCGCGTACCACTGGCGATTCGTCGCGATGCGGTCGAAGCCGCCGTAGAAGTGCAAATAGTTTACGAGCATGCCTTCGACCCGCTCGTCCCGGTCGCACTCCGCAACGGCTTCGTTCAGGATCTGCGCGCCACGGTCGTACAGGACTTCATCGGCCTGGATGTAGATGCCCCACGAGCCGCGACACGCGTCCATCGCCCGCTGCGTCTGGAGCACGAGGACGTCGCCGCCCGTGCTCATGTCCCATTCCGTATCGATGATGCGAACGCGGGGATCCGCGATCCCCGCCACCAGCTCGCGCGTGCCGTCGTGCGACTTCCCGACGTTGACGACGACTTCGTCGCACGCCTCGAGCAGCGACGTGACCGCGGGAACGATGGGGAAGTTGAGCTGGACCGCGTTGCGGACCAGCGTGAAACCAGACAGCAACGTCAGGTCCGGAACTGCAGGTTATACAGACGGCGATACAAGCCGTCACTCGAGAGCAGGTCGGCATGGGTGCCGCGCTCGACGATCCGCCCTTCCGCCAACACGACGATGAAGTCGGCATGCTGCACCGTAGCGAGCCGGTGGGCAATCACGAACACGGTGCGATGTGCCATCAGCCGGTCGATCGCCTCCTGCACGAGGCGCTCGGATTCGGTGTCGAGTGCGCTGGTCGCCTCGTCCAGGATCAGAATCGGTGGATCGCGCAACAACGCCCGAGCGATCGCGATCCGTTGGCGCTGCCCGCCGCTGAGCCGGGTGCCGCGCTCGCCGAGCACCGTGCTGTAGCCTTCGGGCAGCCGCATGATGAACTCGTCGGCGTTCGCGGCGCGCGCGGCGTCCCGCACCTGCTCGAGCGGCACGTCTTTCAGTCCGTAGGCGATGTTCGCCAACACGGTGTCGTTGAGCAGCACCGTTTCCTGCGACACGATCCCCATGAGGCGCCGCAGCGACGTGCGCGTGTAGCTGGTCAGGGGCACGCCGTCCAGCAGGATCTCACCGCGCGTGGGCTCATAGAATCGCGGCAACAGATCGACCATCGTGGTCTTCCCCGCTCCCGACGGGCCGACGATCGCGACGACCTGACCGCGCTCCACGTCGAGATCCACGTCGCGCAGCACCGATTCCGAGGGCTCGTACTCGAAGGAGACGCCGCGGAACTCGATGCGCTCGCTGAACTCCGCCGTCGTCTCGCCCGGACGGTCGACTTCGGCGGACGGCAAGTCGAGGACCTCGAACACCCGCTCCGCGGATGCGACGGCTGTGGCCATGATCGCGGGATAGTTCGACACCGACTTGATCGGCGACATCAGTCGCAGACTGACGGCGAGGAAGGTGATCAGCACGGCGGGATCGAGGCTCGCCGCGGTGCCAAGCGCGAGACGGGTCCCCACGACCAGGATCAGGACGATCATCACGCCCCCGAACACCTCGCTCACCGGACTCGTGAGGCTGGAGTAGCGGTTGGCGCGCATGACCCGGCGGCGATAGCGCTCGGCGAGCTCCTGGAACCGCCCCAACTCGAACGCTTCGGCCACGTACGCGCGCACCAGTTTTGCCGATGCGATCATCTCGCCCACGTGGCTCGTGACCTCACCCCGCTCGGCGGCCAGCTCGCGTGAGCGACGGCGCAGGCGATTGATCATCGGACGGATGATGAGCAACAGCACCGGCGCGAGCAGCAGCGAGAGCAACGCGAGTTTGACCGAGAGTCCGAAGAGAATCACGATGTAGACGATGATGACGACGACGTTTTGCAGCAGCGACGCCAGCGACGCGCTCACGGCAGTCTTCACCTGATCGGTGTCGCTGATCACCCGTGCGATCGTCTGTCCGGCGCGCGTGCGCTGGAAGTAGCCGAGCGGCAGGGTTTGCAGGTGGCGGAAGAGCCGAATGCGCAAATCGCGGACGACGCCTTCCTGAATCGAGACGCTGCCGAGCGACGCGAGATACGAGGTGAGGTTCTTGAGCAGCAGTGCCACCAGCAGCACGATCACGACGTTGCGGAGCGCGAGCTCCGGCGTGCCGGCCTGAAGGAAGGGTCCCGCGATTCTGTTGAGCACCGTTTCGACCTGCGAGCCGCCCTGCGCCGGCAGCGCCGCATTGCCGAACAGCGTGCGCAGGAAGGGGATCAGCAGGACGAACGTGAAACCGTCGAGCACCGACGAGATGACTGTCGCAGCGATCGTGGCGGCGAACAGCAACGAGTAAGGTCGCAGGAGCGACAGCAGCCGCGCGCCGCCTTTGGCGCCGCTCATCAGCGCGCGCGGCGCGGCGTGAGCAGCGCGACCGGCAAGATCATCTCTTCGGGAGTTGCGCCGCCATGGAGGAATGCGCCGCGATAACGCGCCTGATACTCGCGCAGCTTCGTCGGATAGACGAAGAAGCGGTCACCCGTGGCGAGCAGCAGCCGAACACCGAGACCTTTGTCCGGAAGTCCGTAGGCCTTCAAGTCCTCGACCATGATGGCGGCCTCGGGATCCTCGGCGCGCAGGTCCTCGCCGAACTTATAGCGCAGGTTGGCGGTCGCGTCGCGCTTGGCGAACACCGTCGCGGGCGTGTTGCAGTGAATCGAGCCGTGATCGGTCGTGAGCAGCACCGGCACGTTGCGGCGCTCGGCCTCCTGGAGTGCGGCGAGCACGGGTGAACGCTCGAACCACGTCTTGGTCAGACCGCGGAGCGCGTCGGCATCGCGCGCGACCTCATAGAGGATCGCGTTCTCCGAGCGGCCGTGCGTCAGCTGATCGATGAAGTTGAAAACGAGCGCCGTCGCGCCCGGCTGCGCGAGGTGCGCGGGCAGACGCCGCAAGAGATCCGCTCCATCCGCGGCGGTGAACAGCTTCTCGTAGCGGACCGGTACCTCTTCGCCCACCAGCTCGCGCAGCTGTTCGGTCAGCAGCTCGGCCTCATGGGCGTTGAGACTCTCCTCGTCGGTCGGCGCGCCCCACCACTCGGGATGTCGTGCCGCGATCTCCATCGGAAACAGCCCGCTGAAAATCGCGTTTCGCGAAAACGGCGTCGCCGTCGGCAGAATGCTGTAATAATGCGATTCCTCCACGTCGAACAGCGGCGTGATGAGATCGCGCAGCACTTCCCACTGGTCCAGCCGCAGGCAGTCGATCAGGATGAACACGACCCGGCCCGTGCGCTTGAGCGCGGGCACGAGGAACTCGGCGCCGACGTCCACGGACAGCGGCGGCCGATCGCGCTCCGGATCGGCGAGCCAGCGCGGATAATGCTTGACGATGAATGTCTGGAAGTCCTTGCGCAGGCTTTCCTGCAGCGCGCGCAGTGCTTCCGAGAGCCCCGGCTCGTCGCCGGCGGCGAGCCGGACCTCCCACCGCGCCAGCTCCGCCACCAGCTCGCTCCACTCGCGCCACGCGAGCGCGCCGCCGCGCCGGCCCTCGAGCTCGCGGAAGCGCGTGACGAAGTCGCGCGCCAACCGCTGCTGGCGGATACGGTCGCCTTCGAGCAGGCGCGTGACGACGGACAGCACCTGGCGCGGATGCACCGGCTTCACGAGGTAGTCGTCGATCTCGGTGCCGATGGCGTCGCGCAGCAGACCATCGTCTTCGCTCTGCGTCACCATGACGACGGCCATGGCGGGATCGATGGCGCGGATCTCGGGCAGCAGGTCGAGGCCGCGGCGGCCCGGCATCTGCTCGTCGAGCAGCACGACGCTGTACGGTTGGCGCCGCAACATCGCGAGGGCGTCGTCGCCGTGCGCCGCCTGCGCCACCGCGAATCCCTGCTCCTCGAGAAAGCGGCGGTGCGCGGCGAGGCCGTCGACTTCGTCATCAATCCAGAGAATGCTTTTCGGACGCGGCATCTTGCGATGCAAGCTAGTCCCGCTGGCGAAGCCGGGCAACGCGCGACTACATTGGCCGCGTGTTGCGCGTCCTGTGCGTCCGGTTCAGCTCCATCGGCGACGTCCTCCTCACCACTCCCCTCGTGCGCGCGTTGCACCGGCGCCATCCCGACGCCGAGCTGTATTTCGTCACCAAGCAGGCGATGGCGCCGCTGGTCGTCGAAAATCCGTATCTGGACCGGGTCATCGAGCTCGAGCCGAACGAGCGAATCACCGACCTCGCCCGCCGGCTGCGGGCCCTCCGGCCGACCCACGGGCTCGATCTGCACGGCAGCCTCCGCAGTGCCGCGCTGCGGCTGCTCGTCCCGTGCCAATGGGGCCGCTACTCGAAACGCAAACTCGCCCGAACCGCGTTGATCGCGGCGAAGATCAACATGTACGGGAAGCACGTGTCGGTACCCGAACGCTACTTCGAGGCGGCGCGCGCGCTCGACGTGCACCCCGACGGCGGCCCACCAGAGTTTTTTCTGGCGCCCGCGGCACGCGAGCGCGTCGCGCGCTGGCTCACCGAACGAGGCCTCGACCGGCAACCCTTCGCGGCGCTCGCCCCCGGCGCCGCGCACGCGACCAAGCGCTGGCCGATTCGCCACTGGACCGCACTGGCCGAGCAGCTGCGAAAGATGGGATACGGACTCGTGGCGGTCGGTGGTACTGGCGACCGCGAGCTCGCCGCCCAAGTGGGTTCGGGCGTTCACAACGCGGCCGGAGAGTTTACGCTGCAGGAAACGGGGGCCTGTCTCGCCCGCGCCACCGTGCTCGTCTCCGGCGACACGGGGGTGATGCACATGGCAACGGGTGTCGGCACGCGCGTGGTCGCGCTCTTCGGGCCGACGGTCGAGCTGTTCGGTTTCTTTCCGTACGCGAGCCGCGCGGAGGTGCTCGAGCGCGATCTCGGCTGCCGTCCGTGTTCGGCGATGGGGACGGAACGCTGCCCACTCGGTCACCATCGCTGCCTCGAGGAAATCTTCCCCGATCAGGTGGCTGCCGCGGTGCAGCGACTCGTCGCGTGACCACGCCCGCGGAGGAGAAGCTCGTCACGCTGATTGCGCGATCGGCGCGCGGTCCCCAACGCGAAGGGCTGTTCGCGCTCTGGCTGGTCGTCCGGGCCGCGGAGGCGTTGCTGCCGCCGGCCCCGGTCAGCGCCAAGAATCACCGCCGCCGCCTGCAAGCGCTCGAAACGCGGATCGGCAGCCTGGCGCTGCCAGGCCCCCTCAAGCGCGCGCTCGCCGCCGCGCGGCAACACCTCGAGTCGGCGACGCCCAATGCCGCCGCCCTGGTGCTCAGCCAGCTCACCGCGCCCGCACGCGAGGTGCTCGGCGTCGAGGCCGGGGATGCCGTGACCGTTGCAGCGCGCACGGCCAGATTGCATCTATAGACCATGCCTTCCTCCGCACGTCGTTTCGAGAAACAGCCATCCCTCGACACCCTCGTCGCGCGGGTGGACGCGCAACGTCCCGGGGAGATCACCGGGGACACCGTTCCCACGGGCTTTGGCTCGCTCGACAAGCTGCTCGGCGGCGGCCTGCGGCGGCGCGATCTCATTCTCCTGGGCGGCGACATCGGCAGCGGCAAGTCGGCGCTCGCCCTCGGCATCGCGCTGCGCGTCGCACAACAGTCGGTCGGGGTCGCCTATCTGTCCGGTGAGATGAATGAAGAACGGCTGATGGAGCGCGCCCTCGCGATCGAAGGCAAAGTCGCCGTGGACGAGTTGCGCGCCGCGAAGCTCAACGACCAGACCCGCGCCGGGGTCGGCGCGGCGGCGGTGCGGTTGCGCGGTCTGCCGCTTTCATTATTACCGTTGGCCGGCGAGGACTTCGAGACGGTGTTCGAGCGGCTCGATCCGCTGCGCCAGATCGGGCTCGTCGTCGTGGACTATCTCCAGCTCGTGCCGCCGCCGAAGGCGCGCACCACCCAGGACGAAGACACGGCGCTGGTATTGCGGCACCTCAAAGCGCTGGCGCTCGCGCGTCAGGTGGCGCTGCTGGTGGTCGCCCAGCTGCCGAGTTTCCAGACGGGTCGGGACGCGAAACGCCCTACACTCGACGACTACGGCGTCATGGGCGCGCCGAAGCAGCATGCCGACGTGATCCTGTCGATCTTCCGCGAGGAGATGTACAACCCGGGCGGCGGCGTGGACGGCGCGACCGAGCTGATCGTCGCCAAGAATCGCAACGGCCCCACCGGGTTCGCGGATCTTTATTTCTATCGACGCTGGATGCGGTTCGAGGATATGCTCGATCCTGACAGATGATGTTAGTTTGAGATCGTTGAGACGCAGCAGACGCAGCAGACGCAACAGGTAGGCGGGAGCGGAATATGGCTGGTCACAGTAAGTGGAAGCAGATCAAGCGGAAGAAGGCGGTCACCGATCAGAAGCGCGGTGCCGCGTTTACGCGTCTGATTCGCGAAATCACGATCGCCGCCAAGCAGGGCGGCGGGGATCCGGGCGGCAACGCCCGCCTGCGCACGGCGATCGACGCGGCCAAAGCCGAGAACATGCCGGCCGATAACATCGACCGCGCCATCAAGAAGGGGACCGGCGAGCTGGAGGGCGTGACCTACGAAGAGGTCACGTACGAGGGCTATGGGCCTGGGGGCGCGGCACTCCTCATTCAGGCTACGACGGACAACCCCAATCGCACCGTCGCCGAGATCCGTAACGTTTTCCAGCGCCATGGCGCCAACCTGGCGGCGAGCAACGCCGTCGCCTGGATGTTCGATCGCAAGGGGCAGATCGTCATTGACGCCAAGGCCAACGAGGATGCCACGATGGAAGCGGCCCTCGATGCCGGCGCGGAAGACATGGAGAAAGAGGGCGACATCTATCTGATCACGACGCCGCCCGCGCAGCTCCACGCGGTCGACCAGGCGCTGCGCGGCAAGAAGCTGCCGGTGCAGAGCGCCGAAATCGCTCTGGTTCCCAAGAACACCGTGAAGGTCGAGGGCAGCGACGCCAAACGGCTGCTGCAGCTCGTCGAGGGCCTCGAGGAGATGGACGACGTCGCGAAGGTCTTTTCCAACTTCGACATCGACGCCGAGGCGATGGCGGCGGTGACGGGATGACGTGAGGGTCCTGGGCGTCGACCCCGGCACCGCGATCACCGGCTACGGCGTGATCGAAACGGGAAACGGCGGCGGGGGGGGGGGGACTCCCGGGATGGGGCGTCTCATCGAATGCGGTGTTTTTCGGTTTGGTCGGAACACTTCGCTGCCCCATCGTCTCGCAGAGCTTCACCACGAAATCGCGCAGCTCATCCGGCGCCACCAGCCAGCCGTGCTCGCCCTGGAGAACGCCTTCTATCATAAGAACGTACGCACCACGCTCGTGCTCGGTCATGCCCGGGGAGTCATCCTGCTGGCCGCTGAGCAAGAGGGACTGGAAATCGCCCAGTATGCGCCGGCCATGATAAAGAAGACCGTCGCCGGCGCCGGCGGCGCGAAAAAGTCCCAAGTCGGTGCGATGGTGGCGCACTTGCTGCGGCTCAAACACGCGCCGAAGCCGGCGGACGCGGCCGACGGAGTAGCGGCGGCGTTGACGTATATCCTTCGGTCATGATTGCTCATCTGCGTGGGCGGTTGGCGGCGAAATCGGCCGACCGAGTCGTCGTCGCGACGCCGGGTGGTGTCGGCTACGAGGTCGTCGTGCCGCTGGGCGTGATGGAGCGCTTGCCGGCGACGGGCGCCGAAATCACACTGTCGACCGAGCTGGTCGTGCGCGAGGACGGCTGGGCGCTGTACGGATTCCTCGACGAAGCCGAGCGCCGTTTCTTCCAGCGCCTCACCAGCGTCACAGGGGTCGGACCGAAGATCGGCATCGCGCTGCTGTCGGCGCTTGGCGTGGAGCGGGGAGCCCGGGCGCTGCGCGAGAAGAACATCGCGTTGCTCTCCTCAGTGAGCGGCATTGGCCGCAAAACCGCCGAGCGCCTCGCCCTCGAGCTGGGGGACAAAGTCGAGGACTTCACCGAAGCACCGTCCATCGCGGTGCCGGTCGGTGCCGAGGCGGCGCTCAAGGCGCTCGAGCGGCTGGGTTACGGAGTCCCGGAAGCCGATCGCGCGATTCGCCAAGCGCTGGCGGGCAATGGGACAGAGACCGAAACGGAGACACTGGTGCGGCGCGCGCTGCAGATTCTCACGACGGGATGACAATCTCCATTCCCGCTGAGATCACTGCTGAGTGGATCTGCGCCCGGTGCGGCTCCACCAACCGGCGCCTCGTCCCCGCGGGCACGACCACGGCCGAGGATACCTGTCTGCGCTGCCACACGCTGCACATCATCGAGGCCGAAGCCCGGCCGGTACGCTGGCGTTCATGGCTCGCGCGGAAATAACGACGCCCGAAGCACTCGAGAACGAGCGGCTCACCGACGTCGCGCTGCGGCCACGCGGCTTGGCCGAGTTCGTCGGACAGGCCAAGGTCAAGGAGTCACTCCAGATCGCGATCGATGCGGCCAAGCAACGCAAAGAGCCGCTCGATCACGTGCTGTTCTTCGGTCCGCCGGGACTCGGCAAGACCACGCTGGCGCTGCTCATGGCGAAAGAGCTGGACGTCAACATCCGAACCACGTCCGGCCCCGTGCTCGAGCGGCCCGGCGATCTGGTCGGCATGCTCACGTCACTCAAGACCGGCGACATCCTCTTTATAGATGAAGTGCACCGCCTGCGGCCCGCGCTCGAGGAGTTCCTCTACCCGGCGATGGAGGAGTTCCGCGTCGATGTCCGCATCGCGGACGGCCCGCACGCCCAGACGCTGCCGATGCAGCTCGAGCGCTTCACGCTGATCGGCGCCACGACGCGGTTCGGTCTGCTGACGCCGCCCCTGCGCGCGCGCTTCGGACTGGTCGAACGCCTGCATTACTATCCGCCCGACGACCTCGTCCAGATCATCACCCGCTCGGCGGGCATCCTCGGCGTCGCCGCCGACGCGGCGGGCGTCGCGGAGATCGCGCGCCGCAGCCGCGGCACGCCTCGGGTGGCGAACCGTCTGCTCAAGCGCGTCCGCGATTACGCCCAGGTGCGCGCCGGCGGCAAGATCACCGCCGCCGTGGCCGGCGAGGCGCTGAAGCGGCTCGACGTGGACGAGTTCGGCCTCGACGACATGGACGCCCGCATCCTCAAGGCCATCATCGAAATGTTCGACGGCGGTCCCGTCGGTGTGCAGACCGTCGCCGCCGCGGTCGGCGAGGACCCGGGCACGCTCGAAGAGGTCTACGAGCCGTTCTTGATGCAGCAGGGCTTTCTCGCGCGCACGCCGCGGGGTCGAGTGGCGACTCCGGCGGCCTACCGGCACTTCGGATTCGTCCCTCCCAAAACAGCTGAGCAGGCGAACATCTTCGATGGATAAACCCCGGGCCACCGGCCCGGGGTCAGCCGAACCGAACACGCCCAGAGCGGCTGACCCCGGGGCGGCGCCCCGGGGTTATCGAACCTCCGACTTCGACTACGCCCTCCCTCCGGAGCAGATCGCACAGCATCCGCTGCCCGACCGCTCGGCGAGCCGATTGCTCGTGCTCGATCGCGCAGGCGCCGGCACTCGGCATCTCCACTTTCGCGACTTGCCGGAGCTGATCTCTCCAGGCGATCTGCTGGTCATCAATACATCTCGTGTCATACCGGCTCGGTTACGCGGCAAGCGAGAAGGTGGACAGGACGCCGAATTTCTGGTCGTGCGGGAAATTGAAGATGGGACTTGGCTCGCGATGGCGCATCCGGGCGGCAAACTCAAACCGGGACGACGCGTCACGATCGGCGCTGACAGCGCGATCGAAATCGTGGAAGTCCTGGGTGGCGGTCTCCGTCGCGTTCGGTTCGTCGGTGCCCTCGACGGAGGTGGCACGATCGCGAAATACGGCGAGGTGCCGCTGCCACCGTACATCCGTCGGCCACCGGTGTCGGCGGATCGCGAGCGCTATCAGACCGTCTACGCGACGCACGACGGCAGCGTCGCCGCACCGACGGCAGGTCTTCATTTCACGACGGAATTGTTGGCGCAGATTCACGAGCGACGCATTCTCGTCACCGCGCTCGACCTGCACGTCGGTCCAGGAACGTTCAAACCGGTCGAGACGGACACGCTGGAGCAGCACACGATGCACCCCGAGGCGTACGAGATTGCCCCGGGCGCCGCGAGCGGGATCAATCACAACCGGGGGAAGGTCTGGGCTGTGGGGACCACGGTCGTGCGTGCACTCGAGTCAGCCGCTGACGCTCAGGGTCAGGTGCGCGCCGGCGCGGCCGAGACGAGTCTGTTCATTCGGCCGCCGTATGACTTCAAGGTCGTCAACCATCTGATCACGAACTTCCACCTGCCCCGCTCGACGCTCCTGATGCTCGTCTGCGCGTTTGGGGGATACGAACGGGTGATGGCAGCGTATCGGGAGGCGGTGCAGAAAGGATATCGGTTCTATTCTTATGGCGATGCGATGCTCATCGTTTGATTGGGGATTGTGGATTGCGGATTGCGGATTTGCGTTGCTGGTGTCAATCCGCAATTCGCAATCCGAAATCCGCAATTCCTGATGTTCGACTTCTGGATCGACGCAGAGTCGGGCGCCGCCCGCTCGGGCTCGCTCACCCTGCCGCACGGCACGGTCGAGACGCCAATGTTCATGCCCGTCGGCACCCAGGCAACGGTGCGCACGCTCTCGCCGGCCGATCTCAAAGCAGTGGGCGCACAGATCGTGCTCGCCAACACCTATCACCTCCACGTCCGCCCTGGCGAGGACGTCATCGCGCAACTTGGCGGGCTCCACAAGTTCATGGCCTGGGAGCGGCCGCTGCTCACCGACTCCGGCGGCTTTCAGGTCTTTTCGCTCGCAGGCTTTCGGAACGTGGATGACGACGGCGTCGAGTTTCAGAGCCACGTGGATGGTGGGCGGCGCAAGCTGACGCCCGAAAAGGCGATCGAGATTCAGGCAACGCTCGGATCCGACATTGCGATGGCGTTCGACCACGTCATTCCGGGCGGCGCCGACGAGGCAACGGCACGGGACGCGCTCGACCGGACACTGCGCTGGCTTGCGCGCTGCAAGAAACGTCATGAGGAGCTGAAGACCAGCGAGCAGACGCTCTGGCCAATCATTCAGGGCGGGACACTACCCGCGCTGCGGACTGAATGCCTCGATCGCATCCTGGAATTAGGTCCCTGGACAGGGATAGCGATTGGCGGACTGTCGGTTGGAGAGCCGAAAGACCGGATGTACCAGACGATCGACGTCCTGGAGTCGCGGCTGCCCGCTACATTGCCCCGTTATCTTATGGGTGTCGGATTTCCGGCGGATCTGGTCGCCGCGGTGGAGCGTGGTGTGGACCTGTTCGACTGCGTCGCCCCCACACGCGGCGGCCGCAACGGCTCGGCCTACACGCCAGAAGGCACGGTGAACATTCGCAATGCCGCCTACCGGACCGATGAGGGGCCGCTGGACCCGAGCTGTGACTGCGAGACGTGCACGACCTATTCGCGCGGATACCTGCGCCATTTGTTCGTCGCGGGCGAGCTGCTCGGATTGCGGTTGCTGTCGCTGCACAACGTTCGCTATCTGATCCGCCTCGCGGCGGAGATGCGAGCCGCCATTCAGCGGGGCGGCGACGCGTTCGCCACATGGGCCGATGACTGGCGCCGCCGCTACCAACACACAGGAGTCGCATGACCACGGCATATCTATCCCTGCTCTTGATCGCGCCCACCGGTTCGGGTGGGCCGGGGGCGAGCGCATTCATCATTCAGATCGGGTTATTCATCGCGATCTTCTATTTCCTGCTGATCCGGCCGCAGCGCCGCCAGGCGGAGCAGCACAAGCAGCTGCTCGCATCGCTGCAGCGCGGCGATCAGGTGGTGACCTCGAGCGGCATCGTGGGCGAGGTCCTGCACATCAAGGACGATCAGGTCACGATCCGCAGCGGTGAATCGAAATTCGTGATCCTCCGCAGCGGCGTCGCCAGTATCACCAATCGCACCGCCGTCGAGGCGAAGCCGGCGTGACGGTTCGCATGCTGCATCTGCTCGGCTCACCGGTCCTGCGGCAGAAGTCCGCGCCGGTCGCGCAGGTGGATGACACCGTGCGCCGGCTCGTCGATGATCTGTTCGAAACGATGCGCGCCGCCAAGGGCGTCGGCCTCGCCGCCAATCAGATCGGCGTCGCCCGCCGCGTAGCCGTCGTCGACATCGGCGAAGAGGATCCGCCGGCCCTCGTCCTCATCAATCCGGTCATCGTCGAGCGGGGGGAAGAGGACGAGACCGCCGAAGAGGGGTGCCTGTCGATCCCCGACATCTTCGGCGACGTCACGCGTCGCCTGCACGTCGTCGTCGAGGCGCTCGATCAGGAGGGCCGCCGGTCGCGCGTCGAAGCGCACGGCTACAAGGCGCGCGCCATTCAGCACGAGATCGACCACCTCGACGGCATTCTGTTTCTCGATCACTTGAGCGCCGTGAAGCGCAGCCTGCTGCTCTCGAAATGGAAGAAGGCGCGCAAGGGACAGACCGGATATCTCAAGGAGGTTACGCCGGAGCCGGCGGGTGAGCTGTAAGTGCGCGTGGCGTTCTTTGGTACGCCCGAATTCGCGGTGCCCGCGCTGCGCGCGCTCGTCGGTGAAGGATTCGACGTGGTCGCCGTCGTCACACAGCCCGACGCGTCGCAGGGCCGCTCCCGCTCGACGCTGATCCCTCCCCCGGTGAAGGTCGCCGCCGAATCCGAAGAGCTGACGATCTTCCAGCCGGCGAAGCCGACGGACGCCGCATTTCTCGTTCAGCTGCGCGATCTCCGCCCCGACATCGGCGTCGTCGTCGCCTACGGCCACATCCTCAAGCCCGAGCTGCTCGAGCTGCCGGCCCGCGGGATGGTGAACGTGCATCCATCGCTGTTGCCCGGGCTGCGCGGCGCGGCGCCCATCGAGTGGGCCATCATCCGCTGCTACGAAACGACGGGCGTCACGATCATCCAGCTCGACGCCGGAATGGATTCCGGTCCCATTCTTCATCAAATCCCGCACCGCATCGAGCCCGACGTCACCGCGGGTGAGCTGTCGGCACACCTGGCGGAAGTGGGGGCGCAGGCCCTCGTCGAAACGCTGGCGATGATGGCGCAGAGCGACCCACCGCCGCAACCCGTCCCGCAGGACGAGCAGCGTGCGACGTTCGCGCCCAAGCTGACGCGCGAGATCGCGCGCATCGACTGGACCAAGGACGCGCGCGCGATCGGCTGCCTGCTGCGCGGCCTCGATCCGCGGCCCGGCGCCTGGACCGAGCTGAAGGGCGTCGAGATCAAACTCTTCAGTCCGAAAGTCAGCGAGCAGCCATCTCCTGGCGCCCCCGGCGAGGTTCTCTCGACCGGCGGCTCCCTTGTGATCGCGACGGGCGGCGGTACGATCGAGATTTTCGAGGTGCAGCCGTCGGGGAAAGAGCGGATGGCGGCGAAAGACTGGCTGCGGGGCGCCCGTCTCGAGGCCGGCGCGAAGTTCTCGTGAGATCGCCGCTGCCACGGCTGCATGCGATCACCGACGAGCGCATCGCGCGGCGCGCCGATTTGCCGGACATTGCGCGCGAGCTCGCCAAAGGCGGCGGTTCGGAGCTGGCGTTTCATGCGCGCGGCCGCTCGCTCAGCGGCCGCGAGCATTACGAGCTGGCCGTCCGACTGTCCGACGGTCAGACCGTCAGACTGTTCGTCAACGATCGTTTGGATGTGGCGCTGAGCGTTCCAGCCGCCGGCGTACAGCTCGGCCACGGCAGTCTGCCCGTCAGTGCGGCCCGCGCGCTCAACCCGATGTGGTGGATCGGTAAGTCGGTGCACACCCTGGCCGAGGCCGAAGCCGCAAGGACCGAAGGGGCCGACTATCTTGTTGTAGGGCCGGTTTTCGCCACCGCCTCACATCCGGGAGGCGCCCCGCTGGGGCTGCAAGGCCTGCAGGCGATTGCGGCGGCGGTTGACGGACTTCCGGTGATCGCGATCGGCGGCATCAGTGTCGATCGGGTGCGCGAGGTGAGAAACAGCGGAGCCTATGGTGTGGCCGCGATTCGTGCCCTGTGGGACGACGTCGAGCCGGCCGAGGCTGCGCGGAGGATGCGGGAGTGGATGTCGTAATCAATGGAGAACGCAAGCGAGTCACACCGGGGGCGTCGTTGCTCGACGTGCTGAGCCAGCTCGAGCTCGATCCGCGCGCGGTCGTGGTCGAGCACAATCGCCGCATTGTGCGGCGGCCCGCGCTGCGCGACGTGAAGGTGAACGAAGGGGACGCGATCGAGCTCGTTCACTTTGTGGGGGGCGGATGACCACTGCTGTCGAGACGGTGCGCGATGAGCCGCTGACGATCGGCGGGCGCACGTTCCAGTCGCGCCTCATGGTCGGCACGGGCAAGTATCCCGATATGGATACGATGGTGCGCGCAATCGAGGCTTCGGGCGCCGAGGTCGTGACGGTCGCGGTGCGGCGCGTCAATCTCGACCGCTCCAAGGAATCGAGCGTCCTGCACTTCCTCGATCCCAACAAGATCTTCCTGCTCGCCAACACCGCCGGCTGCTACACCGCCGGCGACGCGATTCGCTACGCGCGGCTCGCGCGCGAGGCGGGGTTCAACGACTTCGTGAAGCTCGAGGTGATCGGCGACGAAGAGACATTGCTTCCTGACGTCGCAGGCCTGCTCGAGGCGGCGAAGGTGCTCGTGCAGGAAGGCTTCAAGGTGCTCGCCTACACGAATGAAGATCTCGTGACGGCGCTGCGGCTCGAGGATGCCGGGTGCGCGGCGGTGATGCCGCTCGCGTCGCCGATCGGCAGCGGGCTCGGCCTGCTGAATCCATTCAGCGTGCGCACGATCAAGCGCCGTCTGCACGTGCCGGTCATCGTGGACGCGGGCGTAGGCACCGCGTCCGACGCGTGCATGACGATGGAGCAAGGTGTGGACGGGATCCTGATGAACACGGCGATCGCCGCGGCGCAAGATCCGGTGGCGATGGCGCAGGCGATGCGCCTGGCGACGATCGCGGGCCGCGCCGCCTATCTCGCGGGCCGGATGCCGCGCCGCGAAGTCGCGATGCCGTCTTCCCCCACGCGGGGGATGCTGGATTAAGGAAGCAACCGCCGCTCGCCGGGCGGCTCTGGAGATTCTCCGCGACGTACGCGCCGGCGCGCCACTCACCGATGCTCGAGACCGCCACCTGGAGGGTCTCGCCGAACGCGACCGCCGGCTCGCCTACGAGCTCTCGGCGGGCGTGCTCCGGCGCCAGCGGGAGCTCGACAGTGCCCTGGAGCTCGATCGTGCCGATCCCCGCCTCCACGATGTGCTGCGCCTCGGCGCCTATCAGCTGCGCTGGTTGACCCGTGTGCCGTCGCATGCTGCCGTCTCGACCTCTGTCGAACTCGCCCGAGAGACTGTCGGTGAGGGGAGCACAGGTTATGTAAACCGGACTCTGCGGGACCTGCTGCGGGAAACGGGAAACGAGAAACGGGAAACGGAGACGCACCCTGCATGGCTTGTAGAGCGATGGCGGGCACGCTTCGGCTTTGACGACACAAAGCGGCTGCTCGCGTGGAATGACACTCGGCCTGCCCTTATCATCCAACCGATTCGGTGGGATTCCGAAACCATCGCCCGGCAACTGAACTCAGCGGGACTCGAGACTAGAGAAGCGCCCTGGGGCGCCGGTCTCGAGGTCCGGTCCCACGTTTCCCGTGTCCCGTTTCCCGCGAATCTGCCGGGCTTCGCGGAGGGTGGGTGGATCGTTCAAGACCCCGCCCACGCCCTCGTTGCGCGCTTTGCTGCGATCCCGAGAGGCGGGCAGGTGTACGACGCCTGCGCCGCGCCCGGCGGCAAAGCCGTCGCACTCGAGGCGCGCGGAGCGCGGATTCTCGCCGGTGACGCACGCCACGAGCGCATCGGCCGGCTCGCCGACACGACGCGGCGCGCAGGAGTGGAAATTCATTGCGTTGCCGCCGATCTTGAGGCGGCGCCGATACGCCCGGCCGCCGTCGATGCGGTCCTCGTGGACGCGCCGTGCAGCGCGACCGGCACGATGCGGCGCCATCCCGACGCGCGGTGGCGGATCGACCCGGCAGTGTTTGCGCGCGCCGCGTCGCGTCAGGCGCGACTGCTCGCGGCCGCGGCCCCGCTCGTTCGGCCGGGCGGGCTGCTCATCTACGCAACGTGCTCGCTCGAGCCGGAGGAGAATGAACGCGTCGTGGAAGATTTTCTGAGCCGGAATCCGGGATTCGCCCGGGCCCCGCGTAGCGAGACGTCGCTCCCCGCGGAGCTACTGACCGATGCCGGCGACTTTCAATCGCTGCCGCAGCGGCATGGCATCGATGGCGCATACGCGGCGCGGCTGGTACGAGCGGGGGGGGGGGCGAGTTGATGCGCGTTCGCCGCCACTTCGAGTCGTTGGACGACTTCAAGGTCACTCCCAAGGTCTGGAAGTGGCTGGGCATCGGCATCGGCATGGTGCTCGCCGGTTACCTCACCGCTTACCTCATTCTGTTCCCCGCGCCGATCCTGCCTGGTCACCAGTCCGTGCCCCGCGTGCTCGGGCTCACGCTCGCCGAAGCACAGTCGGAAATTCAAAAATCCAAGTTGCAAGTCACCGATGGCGGCGCCGAGCCGCACCCGACCGCGCCCGCCGGCATCGTCATCTGGCAGGATCCGCCGCCGGGCATCGTCGCCCCGGAAGGAACGAAAGTCACCCTGGTGTCGAGCGGCGGCCCGCCCAAGATTCCGGTGCCGGACGTGGCGAACCTCGACGGCGGGCTCGCGCAATCGCTGATCGCGGCCGCCGGATTGGTCGCGAGTCAGGTGGAGTCGGTCCAAGCGGCCGCACCGACCGGGCTCGTGATGCTCACGCGGCCGCCCGCGGGAACCGCGCTGGCACCGGGTACCAGCGTGACCGTCGTCATCAGCCGCGGCGCGCCGACGATCCCCATTCCCGATCTCCTCGGCATGGCATCGGGGGATGCGCGCACCAGACTAGAGACGGAAGGACTGCAGCTCGGCACGGTGACACGGCGGCGTACCGCCGACGCATCGCCGGGAACGGTAGTGGGCCAGCGGCCGGCGGCGGGAACGCTGGCGGCACCCGGCACCGTGGTGGACATCGTCGTGGCGCGGAGTCCGCAATGACGACGAACGGCATCCGCATCGCCCCCAGCGTTCTCTCGGCCGATCTGGCGCGCCTGCCGGAACAGGTCGAGCAGGTCTTGGCCGCGGGAGCCGACTGGCTGCACGTGGACGTGATGGACGGGCGATTTGTCCCCAACATCACGTTCGGCGCCAACATGATCGAGACGCTGCGCAAGCTGACGGACAAGCCCATCGACGTGCACCTCATGGTGGTGGAACCGGAGCACTACATCGAATCGTTCGCGGCCGCCGGCGCGTCGGTGTTCACGTTTCATCCCGAGGCGACCGTTCACGTGCAGCGCCAGCTCGACGCCGTGAGGCAGCAGGGAATGATGGCGGGCCTCGCGCTCAACCCCGCGACGCCGATCGCGCATGCCGAAGAGGTGGTGCGCGATCTGGATTTGTTGCTGATTATGACTGTGAATCCGGGTTTCGGTGGGCAGACCTATCTTCCAGCATCGAACGACAAGATTGGGCGCGCCCGCGCACTGCTCACCGCGCGCCGCGCACAATGTTTTCTCGAGGTCGATGGTGGGATCACGAAGCAGACCATTGCCGCGGCACACCAGGCCGGCGCCGATACGTTCGTGGCCGGCAACGCGGTGTTCGCGAGCGGCGACCCTGGGCGGGAAGTACAGGAGCTGCGCCGCCGCTGCATGGTGACAGTATGACGAACCGGCAGCAGTGGACGCTGATCGCCAGCGTCGTGATGACGGCGGTGTTCGGCGTGGCCTTGGCCATCAAGCTGCGGCCCCAGATGAACCCGGTGGAGATCGGGTCGCGCGCGCCGGATTTCGCCGCCACCGATTTGCGCGCGCACAAGCCGGCGAGCATCACCGATTATCGAGGCACGGTGGTGCTGCTCAACATCTGGGCGACGTGGTGCCCGCCCTGCCGCGCGGAAATGCCGTCGATGGAGCGGCTGCACAAGAAGCTCGCCGGCACCGACTTCCGCATCGCGGCGGTCAGCGTCGACGGCGATGCGTTCTACGCGCAGGAACAAGCGGGGCCGAAGGAAATCATGGCGTTCGCGAGCACCCTGGGTCTCACATTCGATATCCTGCACGATCCCAGTGGCGAGATCCGGAAAGCGTACGACATTTTCGGAGTGCCGGAGAGTTACCTGATCGATCGTGACGGGGTGATCGTGAAACGCGTCATCGGGGCCGCAGATTGGGAGGATCCGGTCAACGAGATGCTGATCCGGCGGCTGTTGAATGAAAAGTAGCCTGCTGCAGCTCATCACGCGCAATTGGCCGATCAAAGGCGCGGCGGTGTTTCTCGCGCTGATGTTGTACGTCGCCGTACAGCTGCAGCAGCCCATCACGACGAGCTTCGACGTGACGCTCAACGTGCTGCTGCCGCGGGGACGCGCGCTCGTGCACAAGCCGCCGAAGGTTCAGGTCCAGATTTCGGGCAAGGGCAGCCAGATTCTCAAGCTGCGTTCGCTATCGGGGGACATCACCCGCCGCGTTCCCGACACGTTGACGGCGACCACCTGGTCGATCCACCTCGACCCCGCCGAGGTGGAGCTCGCGCTCCCCAAAGGCGCCGACGTCCGCGTCATCGAAGTCCGGCCGAGCGAGGTCACGATCGCGCTGGACAGCGTCGCCCGCAAAGAAGTGAAAATCGTGTCGCTGGTAAGCGTGACACCCGATTCCGGACAGGTCCTGCATGGCGGCCTCTCGATGACGCCGACCACGGTACGGCTCGTCGGCCCCGAAAAGAGTCTCGCGACGATCGACTCCGTTACCACGGTGCCGATGGAGATCACCGACGTCTCGGGTGAGTTCACGCGCAATGTGCCGATCGATACGATGCCGCTCGGCATCGTGCGTCTCTCGCCCAAGCAGGTGACCGTGACGGGCGACATGGGTCGCAT
>DASWEL010000184.1:0-3642 GCA_036394755.1 Gemmatimonadales bacterium
ACGTGGCCGCGTCGGCTGCCGTGATCGTGCCGAACGAAGCCGCGCCCGTGCCGTCCGACCGCGGCGGGGCGATGTTCGGTACGGTCAGGTCGTGGATCATCCACCCCTCGTACCAGCCGCTCTCGTTGTTGATGACGAACAGCGGATCGATGTCGGTGAAGACATCGATGAAGGCGTTCGGATCGTTGGGATCGGTGGGCAGGCCAGGCTTGGGCTCGAGGACGAGACGGACCGTGCCGATCGTCGGCTGTCCACAATTTCCCCCGGTTACTGACAACTCTACCTGATCGTTGACTCCCGGGATGAGCGTCGTGAACACGTTCGGCTCGAACCCGGTCGTATCCAGGAGATAGTATTGGAACAGCTGGCTCGGCGGATCGGCCTCGTTGAATACCTGCAGGGGCAACACGCTATGGGGTCGTCCGGCAAGTTGAACCAGGCGGTCTTTGAGCGCGGCCGGCAGGTTTTGGATGTCACCCCGGTTGGCGACCGTCTTCATGTCTTGTTTTGCTCGCGGGTTGGGGTGGCAGGGCGGCGGTGGTTGGTCCCCCGGCACGGTTCTGGCGTGCGCGGGAAGGGTCGCGAGACCCAGGATCGCCAGTATGGAAACCCAAGCGATGATGCTTGCTGCGCGCTTGGTCTTCGCCTCATCTGATGGTCGGTGTGTCATATTTCTCCCCTCGAGACAGTTGTAGTTGTGTGGCGAACCGCGATCGCTAGTGCACTACACCGGCCGGCCCGGTGCACTGCTCGTGTGACGTCCTGGCGCCGGACGCGGCGCGCCTATGGCAGCCAGGCACGTCGCGACGAGCACGGGTTGCAGTACAGACTGTTTCATAGATGATCTCCCTCCATTACGGGTTCGCTTTCGGTCCCGGCTCTCATACGCGTGCCGGTACGCCGCGCCCGCGCGGCCCGGCGGTCGAGCCCGAGCCCGTACACTCCCTGCGACTCCCCCGCTGGAGAAAAGAATCCGGTCCCAACGCCGACGAACACCATGTCGTTCACGACCGCCGGGCCCGACGAGATTTGGCCTCCGAGGTCGAGCTTCCGGAGCAGGGCACCCGTCCCGGCATCGAACGCCCGCAGCTGACGCGAGCTGTCGCCCACGAAGTACACACCGCCTGCGATCCCGGCGGGTCCGAAGCTGAAAACATCGCACTCCGTCGGCGGACACTGCCACGCGACGGCACCGTTCGTGGCGTCGAGGGCGAAGATGTACGGTGGCCCGGTGAAGGTAGCGGCGTAGATCTTCCCGAACGCGACGCCCGTCGACGGACTGAATCCGCCGGCCTCGCCTCCCGCCACCACCACTTGCTGCCACACGAGCGCACCGGTGTCCTGTTCGACGGCGTAGTAGACGCCGTTCTTGCTCCCGACCCCGACCACCGGCGTCGGCGTCGAGCCGATCGCTGTAGTGAATATGTTGGGCGACGAGATGAAGTCGAGGTCGCCGAGATTCCCGTTCGGGATCGGCGAGAAATCCCACCGCAGCGCGCCCGTCTCTGCATCGAGTGCAACCAGCGAGTTGGAGAAGCCGGTGTTGCCTGCGCCAATGCAGTCGCCGAAGTCGACGTACACCGCACCTCTCCCGGCGTCGATCGCTGCTGATGACGTCAGGCCGCTTCCCAACGGCTGCTGACAGCTCGCCGGTGGCGTGCAATCGGCGTCCGAGGCGCAGAGCTGGCTCTGCGTCTGCTCTCCGGAGCCAGATCGACACACCAAGAAGGGGACACAGCTGCTGCCCGAGCATTCGGCGTCCGTCGTGCAGGCGTGCCGCGTATCCGTCCCACAGATGCGCTCGGGGAGCGGGTCGAACCGCCAGACCTCGGCGCCCGTCTCAGCATCCAACGCCATGACGTTCCCGCGGACGCATGGGGCATCGCGATGCGACGATTTCCCGACGTAGACCTTGCCGTTGAAGACGGCGGGCGAGGACCACACGTGCGCGCCCTCGACGCTCGGATCGGGGTTTCCGAGGGAGTGTTTCCACTTGAGCGCCCCCGTGAGCGCGTCGAGCGCGTACACGTTCGCGTCGGCGGCCCCGAAGTAGACGACGCCGTCGACGACCGCCGCGGAGGACTGGATTCCGGGAAAGCCACCCCGATCCTCCGCATGCGGATCGTTGATGTTGAACGTCCACAGCGGCTGACCCGAGAAGGCGTCGAGGGCATACATCGTGCCGTTCCATGCGCCGACGTACACGACACCGCCCACGACCGACGGTGTTGCCGACACGAATGCCATGCCGCTGCCGGTCGAGAAGAACCATTGGACATCCAGCTGGGAGACGGTGGCGGCGTTGATCAGTCCCTCCTCGGGGTTGAAACGCGTTTGCGTGAGATCGAAGCCGTAGCTGGACCAGTCCACCGGGGCAGGGCACGACGCGGGTGCCGGCGAGGTGGTCGCGGTGAATCTTTTACTCGCTTGGAATTTCGCCTTGCCACCGAACGCGAGACAGTAGTGCGTGGCGCCCGTGCGCAGCACGAGCTCCACAGGATCCGGATTCGTCGACAGCGTTGCCGTGAACGCGCCCTCGACCCGTATCCTGCGGCCTGGCACCACCGTGACTCGGTTGATCGGCCCCGTCTTGCTCGTGAACTGGTAGCCCTTGTTCTGACCTGGAGCACCGATCGTCTGCCAGCCAGCCGGCGGCAGGTTGTACGTACTGTCGAAGCGATCACCCGTGGTCGTGAGGACGCGAAGGCTGCCGCCGAACTGCGTGGGATCGTCTGCGCTCCCGTTACCGCCCCCGAGCGTGATCGTGGGGTCTTTCGAGAGCGCGAAGAGGCGTCCCATGGCCGCCGCGGGGCGGGCGTTCAGCGAGAGCCGCTCGCCGATGATCGGCTGCTCGTCTCCGGGTGCACTCGCCGCAGCGGTCGTCCTCGCACAGAGCGCAGCGGAGAGGCCGACCAGCAGGCACACGATTCTCAGATTGATGCGCAGCATGACGATCTCCTCCGTCGGCGCGGCGCTACTGCACCGTGATGGTGCCGGTCATGCCGAGCGAGAAGTGCACCGAGCAGTAGTACGGGAACGTACCCGGCTGCGTGAACGTGTGCTCGAAAGTGAACCCGTTGCTCGAGAGCGGGGGATTGTCACACCCCGTGTTGGACGGGGAGCAGAACTGGTTGTCCGCGTTCCCGTCGGTCCCGCTGACGACGCTGTGACCGGAGCTCATCCACACCCAGCGCACGGTGTCACCGACGTTGATGGTGAGATCGGCAGGCGTGAACACGAGCGACCCGCCCTCGCCGACCATGACGGTGTGTGTCTGGGTACCGGACGTCATCGTCGTCGACGTCGTCGTGCCGCCGGCGGGTGTGGTCGTGGTCGTCGTCGCTCCCGCCGCGGCGGACTGGATGCTTCCGAAGAGGCCGTGCGACCCCTTCTTGGGACCGGCCGTGAAGTAGAGCGTGTTCGTGGGTCCGGCTGGGCCGCCGTTCCCGAACTGCAGGCCCCACAGCCCGTCGATCCTGAGCTGCTTCCGTTTCGAGACCCTGAGCGCACCGTGAAGCTTCCAGCTGCCGTTCGACTGCTGCTGATAGGCGTGGATCATGCCGTTGCCGAAGTTCCCCACCAGCAGATCGCCACTGAAGGCACCGAAGTCGGACGGCGCGAGCGCCAATCCCCACGGAGCGT
>DASWEL010000185.1:0-2672 GCA_036394755.1 Gemmatimonadales bacterium
ACGCGGCCGCCGCCGATCTTCTTCAGCAAGCGCTGCGCGACCACCGCCTCGAGCGACTCCGAGAGCATGGTGCGAATCTGGCTTTGCTGGCCGGAAGGGAAGACGTCGATGATGCGGTCGATCGTCTTCGCCGCGCTCGACGTGTGCAAGGTGCCGAAGACGAGGTGTCCGGTCTCGGCCGCGGTGAGCGCGAGACTGATCGTCTCGAGGTCACGCATCTCACCCACGAGAATGACGTCGGGGTCCTCGCGCAGCGCACTCCGCAGCGCGGCGCTGAACGACGCCGTGTGGGCGCCGATCTCGCGCTGGTTCACCAGGCAGCGCTTCGACTCGTGCGTGAACTCCACCGGATCCTCGATCGTGAGGATGTGACCGTCCCAGGTGGAGTTGACGAGGTCGACCATCGCCGCGAGTGTCGTCGACTTGCCCGAGCCGGTCGAGCCGGTCACGAGGACGAGGCCGCGCTCGCGCTTGCAGAGCTCGGCGAGGATGGGCGGCATGTTGAGCGCTTCGAGCGAGGGTATCTGCGTCGGGATGGTGCGCAGCACCGCGCCGGGACCGCGGCCCTGCATGAAGACGTTCACGCGGAAGCGCCCGACGTCGGGGACGGCCCAGGAAAAGTCGAGCTCGCGCTCGGCGGCGAAGTGCTCGCGCTGCTGCGGCGTCAGGATCGCGTCGACGATCGTCATGACGCCGGCGGCGTCGAGCAACGGATGATCGGTTACGGCGAGGTCGCCGTCGATGCGCAGCCGCGGCGGCCCGCCGGCGCTGAGATGTAGGTCCGACGCCCCCTTCTCGACCGATTCCCGAACCAACGTTTCCATAGTCAGCATGCCGACCCTCCTTTTGAGCGCGCGAGGCGCGCTCGCAGCGCTGCAACGGACGTACCAGGAGGCGAGTCGACGACGGTCGCGCCGCTCCTCGCTGCGCGAGAACGTTTGCGTTCACAGCTGCGCAGGCCATCTACGGGCGACCGCTACCGGAACGTCGTAGCGTCGAGATCGTATCGGGGCGGGCACCATGCGAGGTCGCGCACCGAAGGCTCTGTCGTGGCCGGGGCGATCGACCGAGTCTCGACGCCGAGGTTCGACCGGACACGTCCCTACCTCTCATTGGCCGACACGCCGATGGACACCCGCCGCGCCGAGACATGTGCGCGGTGTCATGCCCCCCGCATGCGCACACGCGTGGCACGCGGAGTGCAGTCTCAATCAGGGCTTCGGTCACGCCGTGAGAGTCGTACGCACGTCTGCGCCCGCAGAGGGCACCCCGGAGGCAGCGCAAGCCGTTCTCTTGTTGCGCTGGGTGCTCATCATCGCCACCTCGTACCTGGTGGTGTTCAGCCGACCACTGGACCAGAACCCGACGAGCGCGGCCCTGTACGTCGTCGCGTATTTCGCGTCGAACATCTTCCTCGCCGAGCTGCAGCCGTGTTTCCGCTCGCAGTCCGCCTTCGACATCAGCATCGTCCTCTTCGACATCCTCATGGTCTCGCTCGGATTGGCACTCACCGGCGCGGCGACCAACGAGATCTATATCGTCTATTTCTTGGTGATCTTCACCAGCGCCCTCACCGATCGCTTGCTCCTCGTGGTCGGCGCTGCGGTCCTGATCAGCATTGCGCACTTGTACACCGAGTCACGCCTCGTGGACGTCGGGCACCTCGTGATGCCGGCGTACGTCCTGCGGGTGCCGTTTCTGTTCGTGGTCGCGATGTTCTTCGGGCATCTCGTGCGGGACGTGCGGCAGCGCGAGCGTGCCGTCGAAGACGCGCGCGCGCACGGGCGTCGCATGGAGATCCTCTCCGGCATCAGCCACGACCTCAAGAATCCACTCAGCGTGGTGCAGTCGATGGCGACACTCCTGCTCGAGGGCGGATCCGGGGAGCTGAACGAGGAACAAACCGATCTCGTCCGCCTGATTCACGCCAGCGCACGTCAGGTGGGCAACTTGGCGCTCAACCTCATCGACGCCGAGCGCATCGACACCGGGCACCTCGTCCTACGTCGCGCGCCGGTGAACGTCGCGGATCTCGTCGAAGACGGCCTTCTGCATGCGCGCAGCGCCAGCGAGCTGAAAGGCGTCACGTTGCGATGCCGCGTCGAGCCGAATCTGCCGCTCGCACACCTCGATGGCGTGCAGATGGAGCGGGTGATCGCCAACATCGTCGGCAACGCCATCAAGTTCACGCCCGCGGGCGGCACCGTCACGCTGTCCGTCTCTCGCGCGGCAGAGCACGTCGTCCTCTCCGTCGTCGACGATGGTCCCGGCATCGTCGCGGAGGAACTGCCCGGGGCGTTCGAGAAATACCGCACGCTCTCGCCGCGCAGCCACAGCATTGCCTCCGGGCTCGGGCTCTTCATCGTGAAGCGCATCGTCGAGGCGCACGCGGGAACCGTGGAGATCGCAAGTCGGGTCGCGGAAGGGACGACCGTCACGATGCGGCTGCCGACGCGACCGCCCGACGCCACGCATGCAGTGGCCACACCCTCCCCGCGATCGCGACGACGCTGGTGGCCGTTCGTGATCGTCTCATCACGACTTCGTCGGCGATCGAATGCGCCTGCCCATTGAGTACCGTGTTGTTGACAGGAATGGGTTTCAGGAGGCGATGAACTTCCCAGCGGAGACACGCACGACCGGCGTCGACAGACTCGACGTCGAGGCAGGAA
>DASWEL010000186.1:0-2085 GCA_036394755.1 Gemmatimonadales bacterium
ACCATGGGGTTCGGGGACACACGGCCCCAGCCGCGCCACGCGAGCTCGAGCGCTCGACGCATGGCTAGGAGTTCCCGTTCGTTATCTCTCTTCAAACCGCACCACAGGCTTGCTGCCCGCGCGCACCTCTCCGATGAGCCACGCCTGCACTTGCACGCGCTCGGCCGCGCGCACGGCCGTCTCGACGTCTTGGCGCGCCACGACCGCGATCATCCCGACGCCCAGATTGAATACGCGCCGCATCTCATCGCGACCGACCTGGCCGGCGCGCATCAGCACGCGAAAGAGCGGCGGCCACGGCCAGCTGCCGGCGTCCACCAAGGCCTCGACGCCGGGCGGCAACACGCGGACGAGGTTGCCGGCGATCCCGCCGCCGGTCACGTGCGCCAACGCGTGCACATCGCCGAGCACCGGTCGCAGGGCCAGCGCGTAGCTGCGATGCACGGCGAGGAGCACCTCTCCCACCGACTGCTCCGTCTCGGGAAACCGATCGCCGATGCCCAGCTTCATCGACTCGAACACGATCTTCCGCGCGAGCGTGTAGCCGTTGGTGTGCAACCCGGTCGAGGCATAGCCGATGAGCTGGTCGCCGGCGGTCACGCGATCGCCGTGCAGCGCCTTGTCCTCCTCGACGACGCCGACGATCGAGCCCGCCAGGTCGTAGTGACCCGGCTGGTACAAATCGGGCATCTGCGCCGTCTCGCCCCCGGCGAGGGTCATGTCGTGCGCGCGGCAGCCACGGGCGACGCCGCTGACGATCTGCGCCGCGATCTCCGGAACGAGAGTCCCGGTCGCGATGTAGTCGAGAAAGGCGAGCGGCGTGGCGCCGTGGACCAGGATGTCGTTGACTGAGTGATTGACGAGATCTTCACCCACCGTGTCGTGAATCCCCGCCGCGGCGGCCACGAGCACCTTGGATCCCACGCCGTCCGTTGACATGACAAGCACGGGCTTCTGGTAGCCCGCGGGCACGCGCACCATCCCGCCGAACCCGCCGACGGCGCCCCGCGCCAACGGTGTGCGGGTCGTCCGCACCAGCTCGGCGATTCGCCGCTTCGCCTCCTCGGCGGTGTCGAGCTTCACCCCCACGGCGCCGTAGCGGTCGGCCTTGGTCACTCTTCGCCGTCCAACGAGAAGTGGACGAGATCGCGGAACGCCTTCACGCGGCCCTGCACTTCCGGCAGGGTGATGCGCTCGAGCCGCTGGACACCAAACGCTTCCACGGCGAGCGATCCCAGGGCCGAGCCGTAGACCATCGCCCGGCGCAGGTTGGCGAACGCGAGATCCCCGGTGCGCGCCACGTGCGCCATGAATCCGCCCGCGAAGGCATCGCCGGCGCCGGTCGGGTCGAACACTTCCTGGAGCGGGTAGGCGGGGACTTTGAACATCGTCGTGGGATCCACGAGCAGCGCGCCATGCTCGCCCTGCTTGATCACGACCATCTTGGGGCCGCGTCCGAGTATCCAGTGCGCCGCCCGATAAATGTTCCAGTCGCCCGAGAGCTCGCGCGCTTCCGAATCGTTCACCATGAGGATGTCGATATGGCGCAACAGCTGGAGCAGCAGATCCTTCTTGCCTTGAATCCAGTAGTTCATCGTATCGCACGCGACCAGCTTGGGCTTTTTTACCTGATCGAGGACGTTGAGCTGCAGCTCCGGATCGATGTTGCCGAGGAAGACGAACTTGGCGTCGCGGAATTTTTCCGGGATGCGGGGCTGAAAGTTGGCGAAGACGCCGAGGCGCGTCTCGAGCGTTTCGCGGCTATTCAGGTCGTACGAGTAGCGGGCTTTCCAGCGAAACGACTCGCCCTGTTGCCGTTCCACCCCCGCGAGGTCCACGCCGCGCGCCGCCAGTTTCTTGAGATGATCTTCGGGAAAGTCGCTCCCGACCACGCCGACGACCTGAACGGGAGCCAGCACCGCGCCCGCCATCGCAAAGAACACGGCGGCCCCGCCGAGCGCGTCGGCGGTCTCGCCGAAGGGCGTGATGACGGAATCCAGCGCGATCGAGCCGACGACCAGTACACCCACGCTCACATCCGTTCCGGGGCGCGAATCCCCAAAAGTGAAAGGCCATTTGCGAGCA
>DASWEL010000187.1:0-1735 GCA_036394755.1 Gemmatimonadales bacterium
GTGATCGCGTTCGTCACGCTGGGCCCGATGCGCACCCGTCGCGTCGCGTGCGCGCACAGCGCCATCGTCGCGTACATCTCGCGAAACACCGACTGGCTGTCGGCCACGCCCACCATCGAAAAGCCGACCTCCTCGGCGAGCCGCGCGTCCGCGACCGCCGACGCGACCGAGCGCGGCAAGCACAAGAGACCGAGACGTGCGGTCGTCATCCCGGCGCGAATATGGGGACAGCCTCCAGATCGTTCCCCGTGAAGCGAGGCGCGTCAGCGTGGTGCAATGCCGTCGGGGCCCTGGCTCGGATCCGGCACGTTGCCGGCCGACGCGGCCAGCAGCGGCGACTTCGTGACGGTGAGGGCGGCGGCCGCGGCCGGGTTCTCGGTGATCTTCGCCATCACGGCCTCGCGAGCGCGGTTGAAATACTCGCGGTTGTTGGCGACGAATTCGCGGGACGTTCGCAAACGGGCGAGATAGCCGTTGATCTCCGGTACCACGTAGCGCGCCACCATGTCCCAGCTGCGCATGGTGTTCTCCGGGTTGGCCCAATCGTGGACGAAGCCGACGACGGTCCCGAACCCGCCGGAGATCTCGAGCACCGACTTGATCCGGGCCACGAGATCGTCCGGCGTGCCGATGGTGGCCACGGCGCCGGGAGCGAAGGCGGTCTTGTCCACGGCTTCGTCGGGAGTCTTGAAGGCACGCGCGCCGGGCCGTTGCAGGGTGGCCGTGATGTACTCGTTGTTGTGCCGGAGCAGGCCGTCGCGGGCCTCGGCGCGGGCCTTCTCGCGGGTCTCGGCGATGTGCCAGCTCATCAGCACGCGCCAGTTCTTGCGATCGACGGTCTGGCCGTGCTCGGCGGCGGCGGCCTCCGCGAAGCTCCATTGCGTCGGCAGGTTGTTCAGACCTTCCTCGGACAGCGACCCGATCGAGATGATGCCGATGCCGTGCTTTCCGGCCAGGGTCATGCCCGAGGGGCTGATCTGGGAGGCGACCGCGAAGGGCATGTTCTCCTGCAACGGCAACAGCTGCAGGGCGGCGTCCTGCAGCGTGAACCAGTCGGAGTTGACCGTGAGGCGCTCACCGCGCATCAGGCGGCGGATGACGCCGATGGCCTCGTCCTGGCGGTCGCGCAGCAGCATCGGATCGATCCCGAGCGTGTGGGCGTCCGACGCGAGCGCGCCCGGGCCGGAGCCGAAGATCACCCGTCCACCGGTCATGTAGTCGAGCTGCACCATCCGTTGCGCCACGTTGAACGGATGGTGATAGGGCAGCGAGACGACCCCGGTGGCGAGCTTGATGCGCTTGCTGCGTTCGCCCGCCGCGGCCAGGAACATCTCGGGCGAGCCGATCATTTCCCAGCCGCTGGAATGATGCTCGCCGCACCAGAATTCGTCGTACCCGAGCTTGTCGAGATGCTCGACGAGGTCGAGATCGCGGCGGAACTGCAGCATCGGATGCTCACCGATCGGATGGTGGGGGGCGAGGAACGCGCCGAAGCCTAAACGGGACATGAGCAGGTCTCCTGGTTGGGGATGATCAGCGACAGTACCGCTTGACACCTTCGCTTGGCCAGCGGAACATCCCGGCCGAATGCCGCAGATTGCGGAAGACAAGCGCTTGCCGGCCGACATCGATGCCCAGCCTCCGGTACAGGCCGCGGCCGCTCTGCGGTCGGTCATCCGCGGCTATCACGACGAGATCGAGCGCGCGCAGCGCTTGCCGAAAGCGCTGGTGGAGC
>DASWEL010000188.1:0-3669 GCA_036394755.1 Gemmatimonadales bacterium
TGTCTCATCGGCGTCGGCGCGTGGCTCATCGCCCAGGACCTCCGAGCGAATCGCAACCTGTCACCCGCCGTGCTCGCGGGCATGCTGCTCGAGTCGGTCCTCCTCGCGCTGGCGTTCGGTGTCGTCGTCGGCAGCCTGACCGCCGCCTTACTGGGCACGCCCCCGCCGCCGATGGTGGTGGGGTTCAATACCCAGCAATTGAGCCGCTGGACGATGCTGATGCTGTCCCTGGGCGCCGGCATCTACGAGGAGTTGCTGTTTCGCGTCGTCCTGGTCGGGCTGCTCGCCTGGGGAGCGAAGAAACTGCTGGGTTGGCGCCCCCTGGTCGCCGGCATCGCGGCGACCGTGCTCGGAGCGCTCATTTTCTCCGCCTTTCACTATATAGGCCCGTTCGGCGATCGTTTTGAGGTCTACTCCTTCGTGTTTCGCACGATCGCGGGCCTGTTTTTCAGTGGTCTCTACCTGCTTCGTGGATTCGGCATAACTGCTTGGACCCATGCACTTTACGACGTGTTCCTGTTGCTCCGCTAAGAGGCCGCGCGTCGTACGTCGTACGTCGTTGTTTCGACACGACTTACAACGCACGACGAACGACGCACGACGCACGAATTATCTTAGGCCCAATGCGAACCCCACCATGGATGCTGATCGCGCTCGCCGCAGTGGTGACTGTGGCCGGCTGCACCAAGAAGCGCACGCGCCGAGCGGAAGTGGTCGAGTGTAGCTCGATCTCGCTCGACTCAAAGGGCACGACGCTCTGTTTGGTCCAGCTGTACAAGTGGAAGCTCCCGGATGCGCAGAAGGCCGCCGAAGCGCGGTCGCACGAGCTGGATTCGCTGAAGACGTGGCAGGAAGATTCCGTTTGGCATCTCGGCGCAGCCAAACACAAGCGCGATTTCCAGGCCTGCCAGCGCGGGAGCGAGCAGCTCAATAACTGCCTGCTCGTCGCCGGGTGGCCCCTCCGCCGCGTGCACGCGACGACCGACTCGATGTGGAATGCCGAGCTGCCCAAGCATCGCCGCGAGCTGCAGGAGTGCATGGCCAAGCGCGACTTCAATCTGTCGTCTTGTCTGACGCTCTACCACAAGTGGGATTCGGACCGGGCGCTGGCGACGGCGGACTCCGTCACACGCGCCCGGCTCGGGCGTTAGGGCTGACTCAGGATCCTGAAGACCGCTCCCTGTCCCTGGTCCGAAGCGACGAATAAGGAGCCGTCCGGACCGACCGCCACGCCGGTCGGCCGATACCGTGCGCCGTTCGGTGTCTTCTCCTTGCCCGCAAAGCCGTCGGCGAAGACCTCGGACGGACCCATCGCAACCCCACGCGCGATCGGCACGAACATCACCCGGTAGCCGTCCTGCGGCTCGGGCGCGCGATTCCACGATCCGTGAAACGCGATGAACAAACCGCCGCGATATTTGAGCGGGAACTGGCGGCTGTTGTAAAACGTCATGCCATCCGGCGCCCAATGCCCTGGAAAGGCGACGACGGGTCGAGGCGCTGACTCGCAGCGTCCCACCGTCTTGCCATCGCCGCCGTACTCCGGCTGCATCACATTCTGGCGCCGCCGCCAGTCGTAGTAGCAGTACGGCCAGCCGTAGTCGCCACCCGCCTCCAGCTTGAACACCACCTCGGCCGGCAGCTGCGCACTCAGCGCGTCGGTGTAGAGCTTGGGCCAGTTCGCCGCGAGTTGGTCGCGCCCGTGCTGCGCCGCGAACACCGCGCCGGTGCCGGGATCGACAGCGAGCGCCACCGCATTGCGGAGTCCCGTGGCGTAGCGTTGGCCATCAGACTGCGTCTGGCCGCCGCGCCGGGGATCGAAGCGCCAGATGCCACCCGCAATGTCGAGCAGAGCGCACGGATCCTGGCCGGGCGATTCGGCGATGCGGTCCTGCACCTGACACGAGTTGGACGGCGCACCGATGTTCACATACAACTGCCCGTCCGCGCCGATCACGATGCTCTTCGCCGCATGCTGGCGGCGGTTCGTGAGACCGCTGACGACGGTATCGGGAGCGCCGTTCGGCGTGAGCTGACCGATCTGCCAGTGCCAACGCACGACCGCATCGTTGGTGGCGAAGTAGAGGTATTCCCCGGCGAAGGCGATGCCGTTCCCGCCGCCGATGCCAAACGAACTGACGACGTCGGCCTTGCCATCACCCGTCGTATCGCGCAACAGGCGCACGCCGCCGCGTGGCCCCGACACGGCCACGAGCAGATCTCCATTCTCCAGGACGACCATGTGGCGCGACGGGCCGATCGATTCGGCCACCACCAATGCACAAAAGCCGGGCTGCAGCGTCAGTCCGGCATTATCGGGAGCGCAGACCGGTTTCCGGACCTGTGGCGTAGAGGCGACAACCATGACGGCGAGGGCGGCAATGAGAAGGCGCGACATACGAGAGTATCCTGCTGGACGTGAGTTGCGAGAATATACAGCTTTCCCGCTCACGCCAATGCTCGGGGGTTCGTCGTGCCGTCCCTCAACACACTACTGCTCGTTTTGCAGGCTGCAACGTCTCCAGCCCCGCCGCCACAGCTTGCCGCACTCAAACAGGAAGTCGTGCGCGACGTCGCGAGCCGCGCCCAGTTCACGCAGCAGATGGTGGATCAGATCTTCAGCTACGGCGAGCTCGGGTTCCAGGAAACGGAGACCTCGCGATACCTCGTGGACCTGCTGCGCAAGAACGGCTTCACCGTGCGCGAAGGGATCGCCGGCATTCCGACTGCATGGGTCGCCACGTGGGGCTCAGGAAAACCGGTCATCTCACTCGGCTCCGACATCGACGACATCCCGCAGGCCTCGCAGAAACCCGGCGTCGCGTGTCACGCGCCGATGATCGAGGGCGCACCGGGACACGGCGAAGGCCACAACTCGGGCCAGGCGGTGAACATCACCGCGGCGCTCGCGGTGAAGAAAATCATGGAGCGCGAGCATTTGCCGGGGACACTGCAGATCTGGCCCGGGGTCGCTGAGGAGCTGGTCGGCACCAAGGCCTACTTCGTGCGTGAAGGAGTCTTCAAGGACGTCGACATCGTGCTGTTTTCGCACGTGGACGACAATCTCGCGACGTCGTGGGGCGACATCGCCGGCAACGGGCTCGTGTCGGTGCTGTTCAGCTTCCAGGGCAAGAGCGCGCACGCCGCGGGTGCGCCCTGGCGCGGGCGCAGCGCACTCGATGCCGTCGAGCTGATGGACATCGGCTGGAATTTCCGGCGCGAGCATCTGCGGCTGCAGCAGCGCTCGCACTACGTCATTCCCAACGGCGGCGATCAGCCCAACGTCGTCCCGCCGACCGCCTCGGTGTGGTACTACCTGCGCGAGCTCGACTATCCGCACATCCAGGAGATGTTCGCGCTCGCCGACACCATCGCGCGCGCCGCGGCGATGATGACGAGCACGACGCTGCAGCCCACGCGCATCCTCGGCTCAGCCTGGCCTGGCCACTTCAATCGCGTCGTCGCCGAAGCGATGTACGAGAACATCAAGCAGGTCGGCCTGCCGCAATGGAGCGAGGCGGATCAGCGGCTCGCGCATGCGTTGCAGCGCGACATCGGCGCGCCCGACTCGGGGCTCGCGACGCGCCTCGATACGCTGCGGACGGCGCTCAAGCCGAACGAACGCACCGGCGGCGGCTCGGATGACATCGGCGACGTGTCGTGGAACGT
>DASWEL010000189.1:0-24688 GCA_036394755.1 Gemmatimonadales bacterium
GGATATCCTCGTCTCCACGATGATTGTCGAATCGGGCCTCGACGTGCCCAACGCCAACACGATGATCGTGGACCGGGCCGACCGCTTCGGCCTCGCCCAGTTATATCAGCTACGCGGGCGGGTGGGGCGGAGCCACCGCCGGGCGTTCTGCTATCTGCTCGTCCCCGATCAGGTCGATGCACAGGCGGAGGAACGTTTGCAGGTGCTCGAGCATCATACTGATCTAGGATCGGGCTATCGCATCGCACTGCGGGATCTGGAGCTCCGTGGCGCGGGGAATCTGCTCGGAGGTGAGCAGTCGGGGCACGTGCAGGCGGTCGGCTTCGACATGTATCTGCGGTGGCTCGAAGAAACCGTCCGTGGGCTGAAGGCGGGGGACGGGGGGCTGGGGATGACGAAAGAGTGGACGCCGCCGGATGTGACGCTGGACGCGCCGGCGCATTTGCCGGACGAGTACGTCGCCGATGATGACGCGAAGCTCAATTTGTACCGGCGGCTGGCGCGGGCTGAGCAACCAGGTGAGATTCAAGCCGTTCGTGACGAGCTGCGTGACCGTTTCGGGCGATTACCGGCGGCCGCTGAGCGGCTCCTGCTCGTCGCCGAGCTGCGCGCGCTGGGTGCTCAGGCCGGTTTGGAGACGGTCTTGATCAAGGGCGACGAAGCGCGGCTCACTTTCCGCCGCGACGCGTCGCCGCGCTTGGCGGGCCTGCAGGTGGCCCTCGAGGCGGTGCAGTTCGAAGCGGACGTGCGGCGCGCGATGCCGCTCTCCCTCAGGCTCCGCCGGCTCGGCGGAGAGTCGATCGGCCCCGGCTTGGTCCGGGCGCTCACGGCCGTTCTGCGTGACCATCACGGTTAACGAGAGAGAGGAAACGGATGCGACGTTTGAGTCTGGTGTTGCCGGCGCTGACCTCACTGACACTGTTCGGGTGCAACGCGCTGCGCGACGCGTTCTCGTCGCGCGCGGACGTCGTGGCGCGCGCCAATGGCCAGACCTTGACGGTGGAACGGCTCGGCGGGTGGGCGGGCGAGAGCAAGCAGGTGCCGCTCGATCCAATGACCTTGACCCGCGTGTCGCGCTACTGGGTGGAGTACTCCCTGTTTGCGGAAGCGCTGGCGTCCGGCAAGAATCTTCGCGATTCCGCGACGGCGGCGACGGCGATGTGGCCGGTCGTGTCCAGACTCAAATGGCAACGTTTCCACGACCGGATCGTTACGGGCAAAGACCTGACGCCCCCACAACTGGATTCCGCTTATCAGGGCGGGCCGTACCGTGTGTTCCAGCACATTCTCTTTCGGGTGCTCCCCCCCGAGGGCAGTAAAACGACGGACGCGAACCAATTGATCAGAATCGACGCGCAGAAGCGCCGTCAAGCCGAACAGCTGCTCCCACAGGCGCGCACGGCCGGCGCTCGGTTCGCACAGCTCGCCTCACGGTATTCAGAGGATCCAACGTCGAAGGTCGACGGGGGATCGCTGGGGCTCTCGACGCGAGGGCAGTACGTTCGGGAATTCGATGACGCGGCCTGGCAGCTCGCGCCCGGTGGGGTGAGCGAAGTGGTGAAGAGTCAGTTCGGCTATCACATCATTCGTCGTCCGCCGCTGGCCGAGGTCCGGGACTCGTTCCGTACCGGTCTACAGGAACGGATGTCGCGCCACGCCGACTCGATGTACGCTGACAGCCTCGTCATCAGGCGAAAGATCCAACCGGTGAGCAATGCTCCCGCCTACGCGAAGGCGGCCGCCCAGGACATGGATGCCGCGCGCTCCAGCAACCGGGTGCTCGTGAAGTATCGCGGCGGATCGCTGAAGGTGCGGGACTTCGCGCGCTGGTTGAACGCTCTCGATCCCCAGATCATCAGCGCGCTGCCGCAGGCGAACGACGAGCAGATCAACCAGTTCCTGAAGTCGTTGGCGCAGCAGCAGCTCATGCTGGAGCTGGCGGACTCCGCCAAAGTCGCGCTCACTGCGGAGGACTGGCAGCGGCTGCGTGGGGAGCACGACTCCACGATGCTGATGATCACGAATATCCTGAACCTGTCACCGGAGATGCTCCGCGATTCGGCCGGTAAGACGCCTGAGGAGCGCGTCAATTTCGCGCTGGGACGGGTGAACGACTATTTCGATCGCGTGTTCCACGGACGGGCGCGCTTCTATCCGCTGCCCGCCTTCCTGGCCGATACTCTGCTCGCGGATGCGCGCTGGGATGTGGACGCGGCGGGCGTACGGCGGGCGGTCGAGCGGGGCCAGGAGATTCGCTCCGATTCGGCCCAGGCATCCAACGCGCCGCGTATGGCGCCCGCACCAGGACCCGCGCCGATCGACACGACGAGAAGGCAGGCGCCGCGATGAGAACTCTTGGTTTTCTCCTGGCGGCGTCCATGGTCGCGGCGACCGCCGCCGCGCAAACACTCGATCGGATCGTGGCGATCGTGGGCACGCGTCCCATTCTCGCGTCGCAAATCGAAGAGGAAATGGTCCAGCAGCAAGCCCAAGGACAGGCGCTTCCAACGGACTCCGCCGGGCTCGCCGCCATGCGGCGGCAGGTTCTCGACCGCTTGGTCGAACTCGAGATTCTGGTACAGCAGGCGGAGCGCGACACCTCGATCAAGGTGACGGACCAGGAAGTGCTCGATCAGGTGGAGCAGACGTATCAGAACGTCCGCAAGCAATTCACGTCGGAGAACGATTTCCGCGATCAGATTCGCCAGGCGCGTTTCGGATCGGTCGAAGAGTGGCGGCGCTGGCTGGCCGACGAACAGCGCCGGCAGCTGTATGCGCAGCGCCTGATCGAGGCGCAGCGGCAGAAGGGGAAACTCCGCCCGATTCCGCCGACCGATGCGCAAATGCGCGAATTCTGGGAGCAGAACAAGGAGCAGCAGCCGAAGCGGCCCGCGACGGTGTCGTTCCGTCAGATCGTGCTCAAGCCGGCGCCGGATTCTGCCGCACGGCAGCGTGCGGCCCAGCTCGCCGAGTCGCTCGTGGTCGCGCTGCGGCACCCCGGCGCCGATTTTGCGGCGGCGGCGAAGAAGTTCTCGGGCGACAGCGCCTCCGCGGCCCAAGGCGGTGAGCTCGGGTGGTTCCGCCGCGGCGTGATGGTCAAGGAGTTTGAGGACGTCGCGTTCCGCGTCCGTCCCGGAGAGATCGTCGGCCCCGTCGAGACATCCTTCGGATTCCACATCATCAACGTCGAGCGCACGCAGCCGGCGGAGATTCTGGCGAGACACATTCTCATCGTCCCCGAAGTCAGCGCGGCGCAGATCGCGATCGCCCGCCGTCGCGCAGATTCGCTCCACGACGCGCTGGCCCGCGGCGGCATGAAGGCGTCCTTTGATTCGCTGGCGAAGACTTACGCCGACCCGCAAGAGCCCAAGCTGGCGGAGGAGGCACCGCTCACCGACCTGCCGCCAGAGTACCAGAAGGTGATCACGACGGATACGACGGTGGGACTGAAGCCGGTCATCGTCCAGGGGGCCGATACGCGGCGCACCAAGTTCGTGGTCCTCGAGGTCACCGCTCGGCACGACGCGGGCGAGTTGTCCTTCGAGGACGTGAAGATCCGGATCCGCCAGTCGCTCGGCGATCAGCTCGCCATCCGGCATTTCATCGATCAACTGCGGCGTCAGATTTACATCGACATCAGACTCTAGCCTTGGCTCCCCCTTCTCGGCCGCGCCTGGCGGTGGCCGTGGGCGATCCGCGAGGGATCGGCCCCGAAGTGGTGCGCAAAGCGCTGCGGCAGCCCCTCGACGCGGACGTCCGCATCGTCGGTGGGTGGGAGGACGGAGCCAAGATGCCGAACGACCTCGAGGCGGGTCGGGCGGCCGCCCAAAACATCGAGGCCGCTGCGCGACTCGCGCTCTCGGGTGAAGCCGACGCGATCGTCACGGGACCCGTGAACAAGCTCGCATTGCACGCCGCCGGGTATCGTTTTCCCGGAGTGACGGAATTCCTCGCCCATATCGCCGGTGATGTCCCGGTGGCCATGATGTTGACGACCGGGCGGCTGCGGGTCGTGCTGGTGACGACGCACCTCTCGCTGCGGGACGCGATCGCCTCGGTGACGACCGAGCGCGTGGTGCAGGCGGGACGCATCGCGACCGATGCGCTGCGGCAGTTGTGGGGCATCACCGCGCCGCGGCTCGCGTTGTGCGCGCTCAACCCGCACGCCGGCGAAAGCGGGCTCTTCGGCGACGAGGACGAACGCCTGCTGCGGCCCGCCGCGACGGCGCTCGACGCCGCCGGGCCGCTCCCCGCCGACACCGTGTTCGTGCGCGCGCTGCGTGGGGAGTTCGATGCCGTGCTCGCGCCCTATCACGACGTGGGAATGACGGCGGTGAAGGTCTCGGGCTTTGGCACCGGGGTGAACGTGACGCTGGGGCTGCCGTTCGTCCGCACGTCACCCGATCACGGGACGGCGTTCGACATCGCGGGGAAGGGAATCGCGGACGCGGGGTCGATGCGCGCGTCGCTGGAGCTGGCGGTGCAGCTGGTGGGCGCCCGCCGGCAGCAAGGCGACTAGCTCGACGGCTCCGGTACGTGCGTCGTCGCCGGCCAGACCCGCACTCTCCCCACGCGCCGGCCATCCATTTCCAGAATCTCGAACGTCGCGCCCTGCAGATTGACGCGGTCGCCTACCGTCGGAAGGCGGCCGAGCCGCCCGAACAGCAGCCCGCCAATCGTGGTGTAGTCCGCGTCGTCGAGGTGAAGCTTGAGCAGACGATTGACGTCATCAACTTCGGCACTGCCGGGCAGAATCGGCACGCCGCTCTCGGCGCTACTCGCCGCGGTCCCCGGCCCGGCGGCCGGGGCCTGGTCGTACTCGTCGTAGATCGGCCCGACGATTTCCTCGAGTAGATCCTCCATCGTGACTAGACCGGCGGTGCCGCCGAATTCATCGAGCACGATGGCGAGATGCACCTTCTGGCGTTTCATGTCCGCCAGGACGTCTTCCACTTCCCGCGTGCCGGGGACGAAGAAGGCGGGCCGCGCGATGTCCTGCACGGGGGCTTCGGCGCCGGACAGCAACCCGCGCAGGATGTCCTTGGCGTGGACGATACCGATGACATCGTCGAGCGACTCGCCGGTCACCGGATAGCGCGATCGTCCCGCGGCGGCGACCCGGTCGGCGGCCTCGGCGAGGGATGCCTGGGCGGGCAATGCGACCATCTGCGTGCGTGGTGTCATGACGTCACGCGCATTCTTCTCGCTGAACTCGAAGACGCCTTCGAGCAGTCGCGCATCGCCCGCGCCGAGGCCGCCCGTCTTGCGGCTCTGCTGGACCAGCATCCGGATCTCCTCGGGCGAATGTACCCGATCGAGCTCGGGGTTCGAGCTTTTGATGCCGAGGAAGCGCAATACGAGGCGGGCGCTGACATTCAACAGGAAATTGAACGGTCGCGTGATCCACGAAAACACGATGAGGGGCGTCGCGACCCAGCGGCTGGTCGCTTCGGGATAGGTGATGGCCCATGTCTTGGGGACCAGCTCGCCGAACACCACGTGGAGGAACGAGATCGCGCCGACGGCCACGACGGAGGCGATGCCGCCGCGTGTCAGAAACTCCAGGCCCGCGGGCAGCGCCGCGAACCAATCGCGAAACAGATGCGCGACGGTATCCTCGGCGACGTAGCCGAGCAAGATGGACGTCAGCGTGATGCCGAGCTGCGTCGCCGAGAGGAGGCGATACAGCTCCCCGAGCGCCTTTCGCACGATGCGCGCTTTGCGATCGCCCCGCCGGATCATGGCCTCGATCCGCGTGCGGCGGGACGCTACGAGCGCGAATTCAGCGGCCACGAAGAAGGCGTTGGCCGCCACAAGCGCGACGATGGCCAGCAGGCGCAGACCGAGGCCGTTCACGGCCTAATAGTATTAGATTTGCGCCGAGGACACATCCGTGCTGCCTGCTGAAGCCCACTGTACCTATCGCGCGCCCATCAACGTCGAGACTCGACGGCGCCTGACAGTCGCGCTGGTCATCACCGCAATCGTCATGCTGGTCGAGCTGATCGGCGGGTGGCTCGCGGGCTCCCTGGCCCTGTTGGCGGATGCCGCGCATATGCTCGCCGACGTCGCGGCCCTCGGCCTGGCGCTCGTCGCCGCGTGGATCGCGCAACGGCCGGCGACGCCCGAGCGCTCGTTCGGGTTCATGCGGCTGGAGATTCTCGCGGCGCTCATCAATGGTGCGGTGCTGTTCGCCATCGCGATCGGCATCGGGGTCGAGGCGTGGCACCGGCTGCGGGTGCCGCAGCTCGTGAACGGACCCTTGCTGCTGGGCGTCGCGGCGATCGGCTTCGTCGCGAATCTCGCCGCCGTCGTCGTCTTGCACCGCGGGCATGAGCACTCGCTCAACCAACGGGGCGCGTACCTGCACGTGCTGGGCGATCTCCTCGGGTCCGTGGGCGCGCTCATCGCGGGTGTCGTCGTGCTCACGTCAGGCTGGGTGATGGCCGATCCGCTGATCTCCGTACTGATCGGGGGCCTGGTCCTGGTCAGCGCCTGGCGACTGGTCAAGGAAAGCACCGACGTGCTGCTCGAGGCGACGCCCCGACACATCGCGCTGTCGGACGTGCACGAGCGCATCGCGTCGGTGCCGGGAGTCGAATCGGTTCACGACTTACATCTGTGGACCGTGACGAGCGGGGTGGTCGCGATGAGTGGGCATCTGGTGGTGAAGAATCCGAGCGACAATCAGCCCATCCTGGAAGCCGTGCAGTTGCGGATGCGCGCGCTAGGCATCCAGCACGTGACCGTGCAGGTGGAGAAGGAGCCGATCTGTGATTAGAGGCGGGAGGGGGCGGTAGGAGGCCGTACCGGCCCCTCCCGCCCCTTTACCGCCCCTGGGCATCCGTTTATACTGCGCCCCTCATTAAGGGGACCGTAACTCAGTGAAAATCCGCAACATCGCCATCATCGCCCACGTGGATCACGGTAAGACCACGCTCGTGGATCAGATGCTCCGCCAGGCGGGCGTGTTTCGGGCCAACCAGCAGGTGGCCGAGCGCGTCATGGATTCGAATCCGCTCGAGCGGGAGCGCGGAATTACGATCCTGGCGAAGAATACTTCGGTTCGCTGGGGCGACACGAAAATCAATATCGTGGACACGCCGGGGCACGCCGATTTCGGCGGCGAAGTCGAGCGCATCCTGCGTATGGTGAACGGCTTCCTGCTCCTCGTCGATGCCGCCGAGGGGCCGATGCCGCAGACGCGGTTCGTTGCGGGCAAGGCGTTGGCGCTCGGACTGAAGCCGATCGTGCTGGTCAACAAGATCGATCGGCCGGATGCTGAGCCGATGCGCGTCCATGATGAGGTACTGGAGCTGTTGATGGATCTGGAGGCGACGCCGGAGCAGTTCAACTGTCCTTTCCTTTATACGTCGAGTCGCCTGGGCACGGCGACGCTGGAGCTCGACGAGCCAGGAACGACGTTGACGCCGCTGTTCGCCACGATTCTGGGAACGATCCCGCCGCCGCAGGCGACCGAGGCCGGCCCGTTCCAGATGTTGATTTCGACGCTGGATTACTCGTCTTACCTGGGGCGGATCGGGATCGGGCGCATCGAGCGCGGGCAGGTGCACGTCGGCGATACCGTCGCGTTACTGCCGATCGGCGCGCCGGGTCCTGTGGGTGACGGCGCGTTCGAGCAGGCCAAGATCGTGAAGCTGTTCGCCTTCGAGGGCCTGGAGCGCGCCGAGCTCGAGACGGCGGCTGCCGGCGAGATCGTGGCGGTGGCGGGTCTGGCGGGTGTCGAAATTGGGAAGACGGTGACGGCGCCCGATCATCTGGACCGTCTGGCCGGCATCGCGGTCGAGGAGCCGACGATCTCGGTGGACATGCTGGTCAACAACTCCCCGTTGGCGGGTCGCGAGGGGAAGTTCGTGACCGGCCGGCAGCTGCGCGAGCGGCTGTATCGCGAGCTTGAGCGCAACGTCGCGTTGCGGGTCGAGGATACGGACACGCCGTACGCGTTCACGGTGTCGGGGCGCGGCGAGCTGCACCTCGGCATCCTGATGGAGACGATGCGGCGCGAGGGGTACGAGTTTCAGGTGAGCCGGCCGCGGATCATCCCGCGGGAGGGTCCGAACGGCGAGCGGCTCGAGCCGTATGAGGAGCTGATGATCGACTGCCCCGAGGGGTACGTCGGCGTGGTAATGGAGAAGCTGGGCCCGCGGCGCGCGACGATGCTGGACATGAAGAACCCCGGGCTCGGCATGGTGCGGATGCGGTTCAAGATCCCCGCGCGGGGCTTGCTGGGGTACCGGTCTGAGTTCTTGACGGACACGCGGGGGACGGGGATCATCCACCACCGCTTTTTCGAGTACGATTTGTGGGCCGGCCCGCTCTCAGGCCGGAACCGGGGTGTGATGGTGGCGGACCGGGAGGGGGTGGTGGTGGCGTACGCCCTCTTCAATCTTCAGGAACGTGGTACGATGTTCGTACAGCCGGGGGATCCGGTCTATGAGGGGATGATCATCGCGGAGCACGTGCGGCCGGGTGACATGGACGTGAACGCTACGAAGGAAAAGAAGCTCACGAACATGCGCACAACGGCGGCGGACGAGATGATTATCTTGGAGCCGCCACGCCAGGTGACCTTGGAGCTGGCGCTGGAGTACATCGAGGACGACGAGCTGATCGAGGTGACGCCGACCTCGTTGCGACTCCGGAAGCGGTTGCTGGGCGCCACGGAGCGCCGCAAGTTGGCCCGCAGCGAGAAGCGGGCGTTGTCGGAGGAGTAAGGCAGGGAACAGGTCCCGGAGTGCGGTCGTTCGACGGAAACCTCAGCCGGAGGTGGGCAATGCTGGCCCGCGAGTCGTCGACGGACTGGTCGCTCAAACGCAGGAGCGACGACGTCGACGAGGAGTTCGGAGAATTCGAAGAGGACAAGGAACTCGACGAAGACTTCGACGATGAGCTGGACGAGGACGATCTCGACGAAGACGATCTGGACGAGGACGATTACGACGATCTCGACGACGAGTTCGACGAGGGGGAAGAGGACGACTTCCGGCCCAAGAAGGGACCGAAAAGAGAATGGGAATAGGGACTCGGGATTGGGGGTTAGGGAACACCCGAGATGGTGAGTTCAGCGGGTTTCCCCGGCCCCTAACGCCAAACCCCTAGTCCCCAGTAGGGCCTGTAGCTCAGGTGGTTAGAGCGCACGCCTGATAAGCGTGAGGTCGGTAGTTCAACTCTACCCAGGCCCATGTATGCATAGGCCAGGCGATAACCCGTCACAGCGTCGCCGTACTCGTCGCCGCGCCGACCACGATCTCGCCGGCCGCTACGCCGCTCACCGGATCCAACAGGTAGACGTGAATCATGTTGACGGTGAGACCCGCCGACTGCAGGCCGTCGCCCCGCGCGATCTGCTCATTGAGCATGGCGTAGCCGACGCCCGGCAGCTCGACGCGCGTGTTGGGAGCCGGCGCCCCATCGGGATACACAATGCCGGCGATGACCAGACTCAAGAGCGTGGACCCGTCGGCTTCGCTCCTCGCCGTCGTTCCGTTCGCGTAGCTCGTCGCCAGCGCCAGCACGGCCTTTGCCGTAATGAGGCCGTTCAAGATGTCCACGTCGGCTGCTTCGGCCGTGGCCGTCACGGAGACTAGGCCCTGGTCGACCTGTCCGGTGACGATCGCCGTCAACCCGGCGGCCCCCAGCGTATTGGCCGCGCCGGCGGTGTCCAGTTCGGCCTGCACCATACCGCCTCCTGCGGGGAGTACCGCCCGCGCGAACACCTGGGCACCCGTCGCCGGCGTGTTCAGCCTGGCGGCGACCGCCCGTCCCACGACACTCTGTCCCCATGCCGAACCCAGCGGCACCGCGATCGTGCCCAGGATCAGCAACGCGATCAACGGCCAGCGGTCCGCTCGCGCGCGCTTACAGCTCGATAGCGTGCTCACGAATTACTCCGGTGCAGTTGAATGTTCCCGCCGGTCAAATAGCCGGAATTCTGATAGTCGTCGATTCTGATCTCGATGTAATCCACGCCGCGCCCGGGCTCCCCGCCGTCGCATCCCTGTAGCACCGTGAAGCTGTGCGCGCCGATCTGTTTGGATTCTCCCGTTCCGGACCACGTGCGGCAGTTTGGGCCCCCTGAACCCTGGGCGTACGTCCCGGCGGTCACCGTTCCATGGAACGTGAATTTCCCACCCGCGCACGCGGCCGATGACGACGCGTTCCGCCCATCCGGACAGTGCTGCACCCATTCGAGCTTGCCGTCGCTGAGGCTCGCCTTGAGGCCGAACGTCGCAAACTCGCGGCCGCTCCCGAGCTTGCCGCCGCCGGTGATGAAATCGTTAGGCGGCGGAGGCGGTGGCGGGGGCGGCGGGGGCGGCGCGCTGCAGGTCACGGTAAACGTCACGTTTGCCGTCTCGCCCGCCACCACCGTGACGTTCGCCGGATTGGTCTCCGCCACTTGACAGTTCGTCGGCACACCCGACAACGCGACCGTGTGCGGGGCTGGCGAGAGGGCACTGAACGTGACGGTGCCGCTCGTCGGAATCGACTGGCTCACCGAGCCGTCCAGGATCACGGTGTAGTCCGTTGCCGGGAGGTTCTCCCCCGCGGTGCTGGTCGTCACCGTCAGGTTCCCCGTCGTCGGCGCGGGATTGAGCGCGAGCACGCTGGCGAGCCAAACACCCGGTCCCGGGAAAAACCAACTCCACTGTGGATCGGTGGTCCCGCCCGACGGCGACACCGTGAACCGCGCATCATACTCGTCGTCGTTCTTCATGACGAGGTCGCTGCCGGTGCCGACGAGAGTCCACCCGCTCGGCGCTTGCACGCCTGCCGGAGGGCTCGCCAGACTCACCCCGTAGGCCAGCGCACCGGGGTTAAGGGAAATCGCGCCAGGATCCGCGATCGTCGGACTGATGAGCGGCGACGCGGTGCCGGACGCCGTGCGGTGTTCGCCCAACGCTTGCGACATCGTGCCGGCAACACCAATCCACGCCGAGAACGCGATGGCGCCGTTTGTGACCGGCACCTTGAGATCTGCCCTCACCGCCAGGATCTGTCCGGGATCGGTCCCCGCATCGGGGAAGTTTTGGACGTTCGTGGCGAGGTAGGTCGCCATCGAGATGGTGCCGTCGCTCACGAAATCGACCAGCTCGTACTTGTTGCCGACCGGCGTGTATGGAGTCGTGGTGAGCACATCGGTCACCGAATTGATGATGTTGCCGGTGAGGCCGCCGGGCGCGCCGAACCAGAAGACCGTCACGAGGATGGCGTCCCCGACGTGGGGGTTCGTGGGATTGAAGCCCTTGATCAACGTGCCGCATTCGAGTGCGGGGGCGCATCCGAATGTGCCGTTCTGCTGATCGAGCTGAATGGGATCGCCCGCTGCCGCGACCGCCGCTGAGGGGCGCGAGACCTGGCGCTCAGGGCTCGCCGCATCGCTGCAATGCAGGCTGAGCAAGGCGGCGGCAAGGAGTACCGGCACCCGAGCGCGTGTGCGTCTCTTCTTCATCGTCCTCACCAGCCTCCAAGGATGTTGCGACTCTGCAGGCTGGTGAGAGGCAAGGCGAGTGCCAGGACATTGCGCCCTCGACGACCAAGCTCGCCGCGCGGTGAGTGTTGCGCGGCTGCGTCGGGCACCGTTGCGACTATGCGTGCCTGTTACTGGGTAAGCGGTCGGGTACAGATCGCCGTGGATCAGGAGTTGAGTGGCAGGAGCTGGCGCACGGACGGGAAACCTCAGCCGGAGGTGGGCAATGCAGGCCCGCGAGTCGTCGACACGTCTAGCGGGGCGCCCCTAGACAGCGAGGCGCAGCCGCTGGGATGACCGCACGCGCTCGCGATAATACGCAATCGTGCGCCGCAGGCCTTCTTCGAGATTCACCGTGGGGTTGTAGCCCAACTGGTTCCGAGCCCGATCGATCGCTGCGACAGAGTGGCGCACGTCGCCGGCGCGGGCTGCGTCGTACAGCGGCTCGACCTCGACGCCAACGAGATCGGCGATCCTTTCCCACAATTCGCGAATGCTCGCAGCGGTACCGCACCCGATGTTGAACACCGTGCCGACCGCCTGTTCAGTCGGGGCGTGACAGGCAAGCAGGTTTGCCTCCACGACGTTCGTGACGAACGTGAAGTCTCGCGTCTGCCCGCCGTCGCCGTAGATCACCGAGGGCTCGCCGCGGAGTGCGGCGGCGATGAATAAGGGGACGACGGCGCCGTAGTGTGACTCGAGGCTTTGGCGAGGTCCGAAGATGTTGAAGTAGCGCAGGACGACCGTCTCGAGCCCGTGGGTTCGCCAGAAGGCCTGGCAGTACGCCTCTCCCGCGAGTTTAGACGCGGCGTACGCCGAGAGCGGACGCGGCAGGAGCGCCTCGTGGTTGGGGAGTTCGGTCGCGTCCCCGTACGCCGCGGTCGATCCGGCAAAGACGACGCGACGCACTTTCGCTTCCTGGGCCGCGAGCAGGATGTTGAGTGTACCGGTGACATTGGCCTGATGGGCGGCGACCGGGTTTCGTGTCGACCGGGGCACCGACGTGACGGCAGCTTGATGCAGGACGTAATCCACGCCCTGCATGGCCCGCCGGCACGTTTCGAGCCTGGCGGCGTCGCCACGGAGGAAGCGGATGCGATCGCGGACGGCGCGGATGTGCTCGCGCCGGCCGGTCGAGAGGTCGTCGAGCACGGTGACTTCGGCGCCCTGGCGCACGAGGCGCTCGACGAGGTGTGAGCCGATGAATCCCGCGCCGCCGGTGACGAGGTATCGCATGCTGCCGGCTGAGGCACGAACCGGGCCATGAGACCGGTGTACTTCTTGCCGCGACGCGACGCAGGGCGGGCGTTGCGCAGGCGCCGTCCGTTGTCGCGTTGCAACCACAAGTGTCGTCACGACGCGGACCCATTCTCGCAGGGAGTGACGGGTGATGACTGATTTACTGTTGCGCGTACGTCGCACGCCCGACCGGATCCTCCATCCGTTTCGGCGGCGTAAGGCACTCGAAGCGCTGCGTGGGCGAGCGCGGCCGAGAACTCTTCTGGTCGTCTGTCACGGCAACATCTGCCGCAGCCCCATGGCTGCCGCACTTCTCGATCGAGACCTCCGGCCGCTCGGCATCGATGTGCAGTCCGCCGGCTTCATAGGGTTTAACCGGCCTCCGCCGGCCGAGGCGGTAGACGCGGCCAAGCGCCACGCCGTGAACCTGTCCGACCACCGGTCGCGGCCCGTGACGGCCGATGTGGTCCGCACCGCCGATCTCATCGTGGTCATGGACACGAGTCAGCGCCGTGAGATCTGTGAACGCTTCGGGCGACAGCCCCGCGATGTAGTGGTCCTCGGCGACTTCGACCCGGCACCGGTGGAGGCGCGGACGATCCGGGATCCGGTGGATCAGCGCCGCGACGTGTTCGACCAGGTCTACGAGCGAATCGCACGCTGCGTGCGGGAGTTCGGGAGCGTGCTCGACGGCCGCGCCGGCTAATCTGACAGCGCTCGCGCGGCATCCTGTTGTTGCAGCAAGGCCATAAGCCGTTGACGGGGCGCCGCAGCGATCATCCCCCCCTCCGAATGTGCGAAGCCCCCCACCGCTTCTGCCGGGCCCTGGTCCGAACCTTGCCGACCAAGCGCCGCAGGAGGATTCATGCGCACTCACACCACGATCACGAAGCTTTCAGCCTTTTTGGCAGCCGCTTTGCTGGCGACGGCATGCACCGAGTCCGCTGGACCCGCGGGCAGCGAGGCCGTCGGACCCCCGAGCGCTCAGAAGCCGTTCCAGTGGACACCCTCGTTTGCCACCGTCGCCAATGGCTCTTCTGGGATCGCTCTCGATCAGCAGAACGGCACCCTGGGCGGGAGTGGCACGCTGCTCATCAAGGGATTCAATCCGACCAACCCGCACCGCGGCGACGCGATCGTCGCGACCTTCTTCTGGGTCGGCTCGACCAACGTCATCGACTCGGTACGCGATGTCTTGACGACCGCTCCGACGTACACGCCCGTCGGCAACCGGTACACGCTGGTCGAATATGTCACGTCCGGCGGCTACTCGATGGCCACGTATGTCGCGACGAACGTGCAGGGCTTCCCTGATCCCAACACCGATCCCTTCCAGGGCGACATTCTTGCCGTGGGCGCGTACTTGTCGCAGCCCGTCACTGACGGCGGAGTCGCCATTTCCGCCTGGACCGGCGTGAACACGGTGGCCGGGCAGTCGCTGGGTGCGCACCGCGCTGCGTCGGGTTTGGGCTCGGGCATCACGCCCGCGGGTCCCGGCTCGATTTCGATCGGCGCGGGTGCGCTGGCATATGCCATGACAATGTCGAACAGTGTGGTAGGCCGCGATCCGCCGGCTGGATTTACGACCTTGGTCGCCGGGTCCGACGCGATGATGGTGATCGAGAACGACTTTGCGTTGCAGGCCGCGATCGGCACCGTCAATCCGCAGTGGACCTGGTTCTTCGCCGACAGTCCGCCGAGCACTTGGCTCGCCACAGTGCTCGCGCTCAATCCGCCGCTGCACCTCGTGTTCACCGTTCAGCCGAGTACGACGCTACCGCTGATGGCTATTCAGCCCGCGGTCCAAGTGAAGGCGCTCGATGCAGGAGGCAACCCGGTAACCAGCTTCAACGGTTCGGTGACCATCGCCATCGGCCACAACGGCGGTACGGTCCTCCCTGGCACGCTGTCCGGCACAACGACGGTGACGGCGGTCAACGGCGTGGCGACCTTCTCGAATCTGAGCATCGACCAGCCGGGGAACGGCTACACACTGGTGGTCAGCGCCGCGAGCGTGTTCGGCGCGGAGAGCACTCCGTTCAACATCGGAATCGGAGCGTTCTAAGGTGCACAAGCGAGCTGGACTCGCGGCAGCCGCTTTCCTGGTCGCGGCGTGTAGCGAGTCCGTCGGCCCACGGCAACAGGCTGCCCCTGGCCCTGAGGCTGCCGCGGCCGTGGGGGCGGGTATTGTGCTCGACCAATACACCGGCGTGATGGGCGAGACCAATATCGAGATCGGTCAAGGATTCAATCCGACGAACCCGCACCGTGGCGACGCGATCGTCGCGACGTTCTTCTGGCGGGGCTCGGAAAACACGATCGTGAAAGTGTTTGATCACTTGTCTGACGCCATGGATGCCGACGCGACGCCGGTCGGCAACACGTACACGCTCGTTGAGTATGTCACGGCCGGGGGCTTCTCGATGGCCACGTATGTCGCCACGAACGTGCAGAACTTTCCCGACCCGAATCCCAACGATGCCACGATTCTCAATGTGGATGCGGTCTTCTCGTCGCCAGTTACCGACGCCGGGTGTCTGCTGTCCGCGTGGTCCGGCGTCAACGCCGTCGCGGCACAAGGCGTGGGTGCGCACCGCTCCGCGTGGGGGTCCGGCTCGGGCACGCTGGCTGCAGGTCCGGGCTCGATCGCGACCGGCCCGGGTGCACTCGCCTATGCTGTGACGTTGGGGGGCGGGTTGGCCGGCCGCGACCCCCCAGCAGGTTTTGCGCGCTTCGCCGACGGCGCCGACACTTTGATAGTCGCTGAGGGCGACTACGCCCTTCAGGGCGCGACCGGCTCGGTCGATCCGCGGTGGACCTGGTATTTCGCCGACAGTCCGCCACGCACCTGGCTCGCCACGGTGCTCGCGCTCAACCCGCCGCTGCACCTCGCGTTCACCGTTGGGCCGAGTACGACGCCACCGCTAATGGCTATTCAGCCTGCGATCCAGGTCACGGCACTGGATGCAGCAGGCAACCCGGTAACCGGCTTCAACGGCCCGGTGACCATCGCCATCGGCAAGAACGGCGGCCTCGTCATCCCCGGCACATTGTCCGGCACGACGACTGTGACGGCGGTGAACGGAGTCGCGACTTTCTCGAATCTGAGCATCGACCAGCCCGGGAATGGCTACACGCTTGTGGTTAGCACTGCAGGCGTGACTGGGGCGGAGAGCAGGACCTTCAACATCGGAGCGTTCTGACCACGGAGGCAGGATCGTGAAGAGGACAAGGGTTGCGTCCCGTGCTGGGCTGGCAGTCGTGCTGATCGCGATAGCGTGCACTGAATCCATCGGCCCCGAGCGGCGCAATCCCGGTGTCCCCATGTTTTCCTACTCGGCGAACGGCATCACACTCAACAAGCAGAACGGCGCGCTCGGCGGGAGCGGGCAGCTGCTCATCAAGGGGTTCAACCCGACGAACCCGCACCATGGTGATGCGATCATCGCCACCTTCTTCTGGCTGGGCTCGACCAACATCATCGACTCGGTACGCGATGTCCTGACGACTGCCCCCTCGTATACGCCCGTCGGCAATCGGTACACGCTGGTCGAATACGTGACGGCCGGCGGCTATTCGATGGCTACGTATATCGCGACGAACGTGCAGGGTTTCCCTGATCCCAACACCGATCCCAACCAAGGCGACATCCTTGCCGTGGGCGCCTATCTCTCACAGTCGGTGCCGGATGGTGGCGTGGTGCTGTCCTCGTGGACTGGAGTCGAGGACAACTTCGCCACGGCGCTCGGGAATCACCGCTCGGCCTCGGGTTCGGGCGCGGCTGGGACTGCAATGCCCGCCCAGGCTGGTCCGATTGCGATCAACGCGGGAGCCCTCGCCTACACGGTGACGATGTCGGGCCTATACATGTTGGGCGCGCCTGCAGGCTATACCAGCCTCGGCCAGGGGTCGGACAATTCCATGAAGGAAGGGGGAGCCTACGCGGTTCAAACGAGCGCCGGGACGACTGACCCTGTCTGGCAGTGGTTTAACGGCTCCGGTTCCACTGGCACATGGCTCGCCACGAACCTCGCGCTGAACACGGCGACGGCCCCGGGGGGCAACCAGCCACCGACGGCGGACTTTACGTCGGGCTGCAGCGCGTTGAATTGCAGCTTTACGAGCACGAGTAGCGATCCCGACGGCTCGATTGCGAGCTATAGCTGGAACTTTGGTGACGGCGGCACGTCGACGGCGCAGAACCCGTCGCACACCTACGCCTCGCCCGGCGGGACGTTCACCGTGACGCTCCAGGTGACCGACAACCAGGGAGCGCAGAGCACGACGACGTCGAAGACGGTGACGGTGACGGCGGCGAACCAGGCGCCGACGGCGGACTTCACGTTCAGCTGCTCGGCGCTGAGCTGCAACTTCACGAGCACGAGCAGCGATCCCGACGGCTCGATCGCGGGCTACAGCTGGACGTTCGGTGACGGCGGCACGTCGACGGCCCAGAATCCGACCCACAATTACGGGGCGGCGGGCAGCTACCCCGTCACGCTGCAGGTGACCGACAACCAGGGGGCGCAGAGCACGACGACGTCGAAGACGGTGACGGTGTCGGCGGCGAACCAGCCGCCGACGGCGAACTTCACGTTCAGCTGCTCGGCGCTGAGCTGCAACTTCACGAGCACGAGCAGCGATCCCGACGGCTCGATCGCGGGCTACAGCTGGACGTTCGGTGACGGCGGCACGTCGACGGCGCAGAATCCGACCCACAATTACGGGGCGGCGGGCAACTACCCCGTCACGCTGCAGGTAACCGACAACCAGGGAGCGCAGAGCACGACGACGTCGAAGACGGTGACGGTGTCGGCGGCGAACCAGTCACCGACGGCGGACTTCACGTTCAGCTGCACCGGGCTCACCTGCTACTTTACTAGCACGAGCAGTGACCCCGACGGGTCGATCAGCGCGTACAGCTGGACGTTCGGCGACGGCGCGACCTCGATGGCTCAGAACCCGGTGCGTAACTACGCGGCGGGGGGAACATACACGGTCACGCTGCAGGTGACCGACAACCAAGGGGCGCAGAGCACCACGACGTCCAAGACCGTGACGGTCACGGCGCCGAACCAGCCGCCGACGGCGAACTTCACGTCCAGCTGCAGCAACTTAGCGTGCAACTTCACGAGCACGAGCAGCGATCCGGATGGCTCGATCGCGAGCTACAGCTGGACGTTCGGCGACGGCGGCACGTCCACAGCCCAGAACCCGTCGCACAACTACACGAGTGCGGGCAGCTACACGGTCAGCCTCCGCGTGACCGACAACCAAGGGGCGCAGAGCACCACGACGTCCAAGACGGTGACGGTCACGGCGCCGAACCAGCCGCCGACGGCGAACTTCACGTCGAGCTGCTCGGGCCTCACCTGCAACTTCACGAGCACGAGCAGTGATCCTGACGGCTCGATCGCGAGCTACAGCTGGACCTTTGGCGACGGCGCGACGTCGACGGCACAGAATCCGTCGCGCACCTACGGGGCAGGCGGGACATACACGGTGACGCTGCGGGTCACGGACAATCAGGGGGCCCAGAGTCCGACGACGTCCAAGACGGTGACGGTGACGGCGCCGAACCAGCCGCCGACGGCGAACTTCACGTCGAGCTGCTCGGGCCTCACCTGCAACTTCACGAGCACGAGCAGTGATCCTGACGGCTCGATCGCGAGCTACAGCTGGACCTTTGGCGACGGCGCGACGTCCACCGCCCAGAATCCGTCGCGCACCTACGCGGCGGGGGGCAGCTACTCGGTCCGGCTCACCGTCACCGACAACCGAGGGGCGACGAACTTCATCACGAAGACCGTGACGGTCACGGCGCCCAACAGCGCGCCGGTCGTAAACGCTGGACCGGACGACAACGCGTTCACCGGGCTTCTGTACTCGTTCACCTGGAGTTTCAGCGACGCGAACCACAACGGGCCGTGGTCCTACACGATCGACTGGGGCGACGGAGCGACCTCGAGCGGAACCGTTTCGAGCGAGGGTTCGTTCAGCGCCGGCCACACTTACATCATAATCTTGCCGCGCAGCTTTACGATTAGGGTGACGGTGAGAGACGCCGCCGGAGCATCAGCGTCGGATACCAAAGTGGTTTCGGTGTTGCTGCTATAGCGTCGCCGCGACGTATCGTGGCTAGCACTCGACGCATTGCGCAGGGAGTACGCACGGATGTAGCGGGCACGGCCGTTGCACCCCCAGGCGGCATGAGCGCCCACCATTTTACCGTCGATCTCGAGGAGTACTTCCAGGTCTCCGCGTTCGAGCCGTGCGTGGCGCGGTCCGATTGGAAGCACTTCGAGTCGCGAGTCGCGCGCGAGACCGCCGAGCTACTCGAGTTGTTGGCGCGGCATGACGTCCGGGCCACTTTCTTCGTGCTTGGCTGGGTCGCTCAGCGGCACGCCGGGTTGGTTCGTACCATCGCGCGGGGAGGCCATGAAGTCGCCTCGCATGGCTGGGACCACGTGCGCGTGACCCACCAGAGGCCGCATCAGTTCCGCGATTCGATCCGGCGCACGAAACAAGTGTTAGAGGCGATGACTGGCACGCCGGTGCTGGGGTATCGTGCACCGAGCTTTTCGATCGTGCCGGGGCGCGAATGGGCCCTCGATATCCTCGTCGAGGAAGGGTATCGCTACGATTCCAGTTTGTTTCCAGTGCGACGTCCGGGCTACGGGTATCCGGGCGGCAGGCCGGATCCCTACTGGATGGAGCGTCGAGCCGGCCGCCTTGCGGAGATCCCGCCGGCGACCTTGCAATGGGGTCCGCTGCGCCTACCCGCCGGGGGCGGGGCGTACTTCCGGCTTCTCCCCTACGCCGTCGTCCGCGCGGCGCTGCGTCAATGCGAGCGGCGCGCAGTCTCCGGCACGTTCTACGTCCATCCCTGGGAAGTGGACCCGCGCCAACCGCGCGTCGGCGTTTCGTGGCTGACCCGCGCCCGACACTACGGGGGGCTGCGCAGAACGTTGCCGCGACTCGAACGCCTGCTGACCGAATTTCGGTTCGCGCCAATCCGCGAGACTATTGCCGTGCTCGGGCGCGCGCGTGCGCGAACGAGTCGTCAGGAAAGGATCCTTCGCAGGAACTCGGCGTGAGCCCCCCTCCACCGTATCCCCAACTCGAGGTGCTGCCGCTCGACGGCGACAGGCGCGCGTGGGACGAGTTGGTGACGCGGGCAGAGTGCAGCAGCTTTTGTCACCTCGCTGGCTGGCGTGAGATCCTCAGCGACGTTCTGGGGGCGGAATGCCTCTACTGGCAGGTTGTGGACGCAGATGGCGCGTTGCACGGCATTCTCCCGCTCGTGCGAGTGCGCAGCCGGATCTTTGGTCACTACCTCGTCTCGCTGCCGTTTCTCAACTACGGTGGTCCCTTAGGATCCCAAGCCGCGCAGGATCGGCTGGCGCAAGAGGCGGTGACGGAGGCCCGTCGGACACGCGCGGATCTCCTTGAGCTCCGCACCCGCGATCCGGGCGGTTTCGATCTTCCGGTGTCGTCGAGAAAGATCACCGTGCTCCTGCCCTTGCCGTCCGATGCCGAAACGCTGTTCACACGGTTTCCTGCCAAGTTGCGCAGTCAGATTCGCCGTCCTATGAAAGAAGGACTCGAAGTGCGGTTCGGACCCGAGCAGCGCGAACCGTTTTACGAGGTGTTCGCGCGTACGATGCGGGACCTTGGCACGCCCGTGTTGCCGCGCGCGTTCTTCGAGCGAGTGTCAGCAACGTTTGCTGATCTCGTCGTGTTCGGTGTCGTGTACCGCGGCGAGCAGCCGCTCGCCGCTGGATGCGGCTTCGTATGGCGCGGAGAGTTCGAGATGACGTGGGCGGGGGCGCTGCGCGAGTCGCGCACGTTCGCGGCCAACATGCTCTTGTACTGGACGTTCATGGAGCAGATGATCGCCCGCGGCGTGCGCATGTTCAACTTCGGCCGCTGCACCCCGGGTGGCGGCACACACCGCTTCAAGAAACAATGGGGCGGCGTCGATGTGCCGTTGCCCTGGCTGCAATGGTCCGCGCGGGAGCGCACGGTAATGCCGACGCCGGATCGACCGGCGTTCCGGCTCGCGTCCGCCCTGTGGCGGCGTCTTCCGCTCGCGCTCACGAAGAAGGTCGGGCCCGTGATCGCGCGGCAAATACCATGACGATGGCCCCTGCGGTGCTCGACGGCCGGCCAGCTCGGCGAGCGCAAGTCGTCCGCGTTCAGAGGCGCCAGCTGCCCGCGTACTCGCCCCTCCCGCTCGGAGTCGTTCGAGACACAGCCCGGCGGGTCTTCGGGTCGCGGGAGGATGTGCGGCCGCACGTCCGCGAGATGTTGCGCGCGTTGTATGCGGCCGAAGGCGTGGTTCTCATGGGTGCGGGCACTCAGGCGCTGCAGGTCGCGATCCACACTGCCAGCCGTCTCGTCGGGGGTCCTCTGACCGTCGCACTGCCCGCGTTTACCTGCTTTGATGTTGCCTCAGCAGCAGTTGCCGCGGGGGCGCGGATCACGCTGTATGACGTAGACCCCGCCACGCTCGCGCCGGATCTCGATTCGCTCACGCTCACGCTCTCCGAGGGAACGCGGATCGTCGTGGCCGCGCCGCTCTACGGCATTCCCATCGAGTGGGAGGCGCTTGAAGCGTGCACGGCCGCGTTCGGTGCGGTCATCATCGAGGACGCCGCGCAAGGCCACGGCGCGCTCTGGCGCAATCGGCCACTCGGCAGCCTCGGCCAGTTAAGCGTCCTGAGTTTCGGGCGCGGGAAGGGGTGGACTGGTGCTGCCGGAGGGGCGCTCCTTCTTCGTAGGGGATCGCACCAAAGAGACCCCGATGGTGACAAGGGGGCGCCGTTGCGCGAGCCCGGTCCGTTGACCGAGTGCCGGGTACTGCTCCGCGCGGCGGTGCAAAGCATGTTCGCCCATCCTTCGCTCTACTCGCTGCCCGCCGCGCTCCCCTGGCTGCACCTCGGCGAGACCCGCTATCACGATCCCGAGGCGCCGGCTTGCATGACGCGCACGGCGGCAGCGCTGCTCGAGAGCACACGCAAGATTGCTGCACGTGAAGCGATCACACGGCGCGCCAACGCCGAGTTCCTGCTCGAGCGCCTCCCGTCCCACGGGCCGGTGCTACGCATACGCGCGGCAGCGGCGGGCATGCCCGGCTATCTCCGACTGCCGGTACGAACGCGGCGGGGGCTCGGCGGTTTCGGGAGTCCTGTTGAGGCGCTGCGGCGAGGTATCATCCGGAGTTACCCAAGCACGCTCGCCGCCCTGCCGTCGGTCCGCGAGCGGCTCGTCTCCATCACGCGGCGTTGGCCTGGAGCGGAGGATCTGGTCCGCCACCTCGTGACATTACCTACGCACTCCCTCCTCGACGCTGAGGACCGCGACGCTCTCGCGCGCCTACTCGAGTTCTATGGGAACTGACGTTGCTGTAACCCGGCCAGCCAATGCGATCGATCCGATGCCGAAACGTGCATTGATGGCGGAGCTCTATGAAACGGCCAGCCGATGGACTCCCGCGAGGCTAAAGGATTTGGTGAGGAAAGGAGCAACGCTCGTCGGATGCGGGATCGGAAGACTTCCTGGCTTTGAGGTGCTGGGCACGCATCTCGCCATGCTGTTTGCTCGGCTCAAGATCAACTGCGTGTTGGATGTGGGCGCCCATGTTGGCCAGTATGGTCGATTTCTGAGGAATATTGGGTACAGCGGCCACATCGTCTCGTTCGAGCCGATTCGCGCGAATTTCGCCGTGCTGGAAGAGCGCTCTGCGAAAGACGAGAAGTGGATCGCGCGCCGCCTCGCGCTTGGATCCGATGATCGAATGGTTCCGATAAACGTGGCGCACATCACGACGTTCAGTTCCTTCTTGCCACGCAGTGGCTACAGCGAGAATCAGTTTGGCGAGCTGAGCGGGACCAGCCGTACAGAAATGGTTGAGATGCACCGACTGGATAGCGTTTTCGAGGAGTGCATCGGCCCTGTCAAGGATCCTCGCGTTTTCCTCAAACTCGACACCCAGGGCTACGACCTGAAAATCCTTGAGGGTTGCGGGCGGCGCCTGGAGCAGGTGTTAGCGTTGCAATCAGAGCTTGCAGTGAAACCCCTCTATGAGGGAATGACGCAGTACCTGGACGCAATGTCATACATGAACGAACGAGGCTTTGAGCTGACGGGACTCTTTCCGGTCCTGCGCGATGAGCACTTGCGGATCATGGAGCTCGATTGCGTCATGATACGAACCCGCAGCAGCTCTTGATCGCGCGGTCGCTCCTGTGTGTGGCGTTCACAGTGGCCGCCGCATCAGGGGTAGTGTGCGCGCGGCCCTCGGCAACCAGGAGAGCGGGTGTAGACACCGTTTTCGCGGAGGGGTTTGAGTCGGGGACATTGGCAGGTTGGCAAGACGGAGTGGATGTCACTCGGCACCGGATCGTGGCGGACCCGAGTGGTGCCCAGTCGGGGACCCATTACCTGGAGGTCACGTATCCCTCCGGAACGGACGGCGGCTGGATCACTCACTTCCTTTCACCGGGCTACGACTCTCTGTACGTGAGCTTTTACGTGCGCTTCCCGTCGAGCTGGCAGGGCGGCTCCAAACTACTCGCCTTGTACGGTTCTCGGACGGACAATCAATGGTCGGGCTTTGGTCAAGCGGGGAGATGTCCCACCGGAACGGATTTCTTTGCAGCGATGCTGGTCGCAGAGGCGAAGGGCGATCCCGGGCCCACGCGCTTCTATACGTACTATCCGGCGATGGCGCGCGAACCTGATGGCGTCACGTGTTGGGGTCGGTTCGGTGATGGGACGGAGCGCTATGTGCCGCCACTAACGCTGACTCGTGGCGAATGGCATCACATCGAGTTCTGGGTGAGGCTCAATACGCCGGGACAAACGGACGGCAGCCAGGCGTTCTGGCTCGACGGCGTGCAACGCGGCAGCTGGGCGGGATTGAGCCTCCGCACCAGCGCGATCCTGCGGTTGAATTCCGCGCAGCTCAACTTCAGCGTGAGCGGTGGCGTCCCCAAGACTCAAGAGCTCGACTTTGACAACTTGATGGTCACAACCGCCCGCCCAAGGCCGTAGGTCACTGATCACGCGGACCTGAGCCGCGAGCCAGTGACCCGCGTCACCTGATCAGATCCGCGTTTCGAACCAGTTTGGCCGTTCGGAAATTTTGTACGTAACGGTGTAACTCAAAGTAGTTCGCCTCGGCTTAGCGGGCCTATTGCGCGCGGCCGAGACGGCTTGCTAATGTACCCGCACGATAACAGCAGACCGGTGTTGTGAGTCATCGGCCGGTCTAGTCAGTACGACGGAAGCGCCCCCGTGAACAACTAGAAGTCGCTGCTCAGAGCAAAACCGTCGAAAGGCGGTGACGCAGAGCTACGGGACTAAGGCGACATCGTCGTCATGTCCGCCGGGCCGCCAGCGAATCGACCACAGGTCGAAGCTGGCGGCCTTTCGTTTTAGCTGAAGCCCCTCGCTTGAGGGAGCGCCGAAAATGGCAAACCCGGCGAAAGCCGGGGACGCAAAGCCCCGAGGCTACCGCACGCTACGGCGTGCCAAGCCAGTCGAGCCGCCGAACCGCTTGGGAGGGGATATGTATTTTTACAACAAGGCGTACAGGCTTGTGACGGCCGTCGTGCTGCTCGCGGCGTGCGACATTCACGCGCGGGGCACCGGCGTTGACAACCCGGTTACGCAGGTCGTGGTGTCTCCAGACACCCTGACCCTCGATCCTTTCCAAAGCTTCCAGTTTCGAGCCTTCGGCCGCACCGACGCGGGCGACAGTGTGCCGGTGTCAGTTCGCTGGGTCGCGTCCGCCGGGGCGATCTCGCAGGCCGGAATGTATTCCGCCGACACCTCGGCGGCCGACGCCGTGGTGACAGCAACACTCAGCAGCTCGGCCGTCAGCGGTTCGTCGCACGTAAAGAAGCGCCGTGTGGTCCAACTGCTCATCAACCCGAAGAACACGGCGCTGAAGGT
>DASWEL010000190.1:0-36458 GCA_036394755.1 Gemmatimonadales bacterium
ACCACTCGCCGCTCCCCAGAGAATCGAACCAGAGCGACGCGATCAGCGTGACGATCGCCGCTTCCACCAGACGCCGCTTCACGTACTGCGTGATGTGCCCAATGTAGCCGACGGCGTCCTGCGAGCTCGCGAGCCTGACCACGAAAGAGACCGTGGCGAAGGTCGCAATCTCGAACCAGGCGGCGACCACAATCCACGCGAAGACGAGCCGGCCCAGCGTCACCTAGCGAGTCCCGGTATATCCCGGACCCCTGAGCCCGCGTCCGGGCCGCGCGTTCGTGATCTCGCCTTTCTTCAATACCATTTGTCCGTTTACGAACACGTACTCGATGCCGACCGAGGTCTGGTGCGGCTGCTCGAACGTCGCGCGGTCGATGACGGTCACCGGATTGAACACGGTGAGGTCGGCGTAGAACCCCGGCCGCACGAGGCCGCGATCGGCCAGGCCGACGCGCTGCGCGGCGAGCGACGTCATCTTCCGCACCGCGAACTCGAGCGAAAACAGCTTCAGGTCGCGGGAGTAGTGACCGAGGATGCGCGGGAACGTGCCGTAGGCGCGCGGATGCGCTGACTGCGTGCCGAGCGGTCCGTCGGGCGCCACGCCGCCGAAATCCGTATTCACCGCCATCCACCACTGCTTCATCCCGGCCTGCACGTCGGGCTCATTCATGATTGCATAGACTGCGTCGGTGCGATGACCGCCTTCGGCGAGAACGATGTCGAAGACCGTCTCGACCGTATCCCGATGGTGCATCGCCGCAATCTGGGCGACCGTCTTGCCCTGCATGTAGCGCAACGAATCCTGAAACGTGCCGGTGATCAGAACGCCGGTGCCGCCCCCCGCCGCGACGAAGAAGCTTTCCGTCTGTGGATTCACGATTTCTCGGTGCAGGCGGGCGCGGGTCGCCGGATCGCGCAGCCGGATGAGCAGCGAGTCCCAGCCTCCACTCTCGGCCCACGTAGGAATCGACGCATCGAGTGAGGTCGCGGCGCGGATGTACGGATATTGGTCCGCAGTCACGTCGAGCCCGGCCGCGCGCGCGGAATCGATTTTCGCGAGCACGCGGAGCATCTGTCCCCAGCTGCGACGTCCCGAGAGCTTGAGATGCGACACCTCGGCAGGAATCTGCGCTTCCTTGGCGATCCGAAAGACTTCGTTCAGCGCCTCGTCGATATGCTGGCCTTCATCGCGCATGTGGGACGCGTAGATGCCACCGTGCCGGCTGGCGGCGCGCGCGAGCGCGATCAGCTCGTCGGTCTTGGAATAGCTCGCGGGCGCGTATTCGAGCGCGGTCCACACGCCCAGCGCGCCCTGCTCCATCAGCGTGTCGACGATCGCCGTCATGTGCGCGCGCTCCGCCGGAGTCGGGTCGCGATTCTCATTGCCGACGACCGCGAGGCGCACCTGCGTCGCGCCGACGAACGTGGCGATGTTCAACGCCACTTTCTGCCGCTCGAGCTGCGCGAAGTAGCCGTTCAGGTCACGCCAGTCTTCGCGGTAATGCCATTTCTTCATGGCGTCGGAATCGTCCTGCACCAGCTTGTCGGTGAGCGGCGCGACCGAGCCACCCTCGCCGGTCACTTCCGTCGTGATGCCCTGCGTCACCTTCGAGAAGACGCGGTTGTCGATGAGCGCGTTGATCTCGGACTGGCCCATCATGTCGATGAAGCCGGGGGCGACGACGAGCCTGCTCACGTCCACCGTGTCCTTGGCCGTCGCGGTGCCGAGAAAACCGACTGCGGCGACGCGGTCTCCGCGGATCGCGACGTCGCCGCGATAGCGTGGATTGCCGCTGCCGTCGATGATCCAGCCGTTCTTGAGGATCACATCGAACGGCCCATCGCTGCGGGCCGGCGTCCCCGTTCCGCACCCGGACACCAATAGAAGGAAGAACAGACGACTGACGACTGAAGACCGAGATCTCATTTCCATGTCGCCCTCAGGGAGTCCGGCCGGACCATCCGGCCGCGGATCATGACCATCGCGATGTTGCGCGTCGCCCCGATGTTGCCGGCAGGGTTGCCGTTGAGCACGACTAGGTCGGCGACTTTTCCAGGCGCGAGCATGCCGAGCGAATCGGCACGCAACAGCTGCGCGCCGCGGCGCGTGGCGGCCGTGATCGCTTCGAGCGGCGTCAGCCCGGCGGTGACGAGCAGGGACATCTCCTCATGCAACGAATACCCCGGAATGAGCAGCTGATTCGCGGCGTCCGATCCGGCCGCAATCGCGCCGCCGGCGCGCTTGTACTCGCGCACGAACTGATCCTGCCGCCGGCGCGAGCGCCGGAACGCCTCGAAATCGCTCGAGCGCCATCCGGTGCGGCGCAACAGGCTGGGCACGCTGCGGACGCTCTGCGCGCTCTCGGGCACGTCTTCCATGCCGGGTCGCGTGAGCAGGATCGGGTTGTCGAGCCGGGCGAGCATGTCGTGCACGACCAGTGTGGGCACGATGGCGACTCTGGTCTGCGCGAGCGCGCGGGCGGTGCGGGCGACGGTGCTCGAATCGAGGCTCGCCCATCCCTTTTCTTCGGTCGTCCAGCCGGTCAGGAAGTTGTTGTGTGCGGTCGCGTAGCTGGCATCTCCCGTCGCGGCCTGCACGACGCCGGACATGTGCTCGATCGAGATGACGCCCATGCGCGCCGCCGTCAACGCGTCGGTCTTGCCGAGATGCGCGGCCACGGGCAGACGCAGTTTATCCGCTTCGTCGAGCAGCGGCCGCAACAGGCTCGGCGTGATCTTCGTGTAGACCTTCAGATAATCGACGCCGGCGATGGCATGCTGATCGACGGCGCGCCGCGCCTGGTCGGGCGTAATGACGCCGGTCGCGTTGGGATAAGTCGTCGGCGTGCCGTCGATCATCGCGCCCGCACTGAACATGCGCGGGCCCAGGATCGATCCGAGATTCAGCGCGTTCTTCAGCGCGAGTATGGTGTCCATGCCGCCGTGAAGGTCGCGTACGGTCGTGACGCCCCAGGCGACGTAGCGTCCGGTTGCCCACCGTTCCACGTGCGCATGCGCGTCGATCAGACCGGGGATGATGGTCTTGCCGGCCAGGTTGATGCGCTCGGCGCTTTTGGGAATCGGGATTTCGTTGACGCGGGCAATCGTCTCGATGTGCCCGTTGCGGATGATGATGAGGGCGTCGGATTTCGGCGCGCCGCCCGCGCCGTCGATGAGCGTCGCGCCCTCGAGCGCGATGACGCGGTCGCGGGTGACGCCTAATCTGTCGCTGAGCTTGCTGCAGGCGGTGATCGCGAGCAGCAGTAGCGCGAGCGTGACGGTCGGACGGCCTGACGGCCGGACGGTCGTCACTTGGGATCCGGCGATGTGTGATCGTGGAGGATGCGCCAGCGGTCGCCTTGGCGCTGCAGCACCAGAGTGAACGGTCCACGCGCGACCACCGAATCGCGCCGCGACAGTTTGAATCGTGCGGTGGCGTATGCGAAGTCGGGCGTCAGGACGCGTACGTGCAGCTCGTCAAACGAGAGCGAGTCGCGCGACTTCCCCGGAGCGAAGTAATTTGCGTGATAGCGATCGTACATCGCCTGCCATCCATACATGACGTGACCGCCCGACATGTAGCTGGTCAGCGAGTCGCGCGCGTAGTCGCTCATGAAGCCCGCGAGGTCGCCATGATTCCAGTCGGATGCGGAGCGCTGCAGCATTGCGGCGATTTCTTGCGGCGGATTCCCAAACGGGATCTTGGGTGCTGAACAGGATGTCAGAAGCAAAGCGCTGAAGAGAAAACGCATGAGTCTCCTTAACGTGGCCCGCGGGAGCGTCTCATCGAGACGCTCCCGCGGGTGTCATAGCGAACCTGGTTAGCGGCGGCGTTTCTTCTTGGTCGCCTTTTTCTTCTTCTTCGCCGTCTTCTTCCGTGCCTTCGGCCGCGCCTTCTTCTTGGCGGCTTTCTTCTTCGCTTTCTTCTTGGCCTTTGGCTTGGAAGATGGGCGCGACTCCTCCATCGGCATCGACGATGGCATCGGCGCAGGCGAGGGCGCCGACGGGAACATCGGCTCCATGAACCCCGGTCCGGGCCAACTGCTCTCCGTTACATCCATCTGCTCAAGCATCGGATCATCTCCTCTGCTGGTAGGTGCGGGGGCGTCGTGGGTGGCCTATAGCTTACCGCGGGATTCAGACCTCGCAAGTGACACGGACTACCGCGTTTTGGGTCCCTGCCGTTGCGGTCCGTTGTGACAAGTTGGCTTGACAACGGCATTTAGCCTGACACACATTCGCGAGCCATGATTAGACGCGGATTCATCGTCGCGCTCGCGTGCTCCGTCCCGGGCGCAGCGGCTGCGCAGAACGTCACCGAAGTCCAGGTAGCCCCTCCCACGGTGACCATTCGCGTCGGGGAACGCAGTGGTTTGCTCGCCACCGCGTTCGACCGTATCGGCAACGTGATCCCCACCGTCCGCATCATCTGGTCGTCCAACAACATCAACGTCGCAAAGGTCGACAACAACGGTACGGTCACCGGGGTCGCCAACGGCGTCGCCATCGTCGAAGCCCGGGTGGGCACGCGGCGCGGCCAGACCGCGGTCCAGGTCACGGGGGGTAGTGCACCCGCTCCGCCGCCTGGTCCCCCTCCGGCCGCCCCGCCCCCCGCCGCCCAGCCCGGGCCTGACCCGTTTGCCGGGCAACCGGCCGGTAGTGGGCCCGCTGCGGCGCTGCGGCTCGAGCCGGGGGTCGTCTATTTGCTCCCGTCCGAGAACTGGCGTGTTTCCCCCCGGGCGTTGCGGGAGGACGGCTCTCCAGCGGCGCCCGTCAATGTCGTCTGGACATCGTTGCGCGCGGATGTGGCGAGCGTCGATCAAAGCGGGAACGTCGTCGCGCTCTCGCCAGGTCAGGGCACGATCCAGGCGACCGTCTCGGGCGGTGGCGGGCTCACCGCGACTGCGCCGGTCGTTGTCCAGCAGGCGGAGTTCACGGTGCGGGAGGGCTCGCCCCTGATGCTCTCGCCCGGTGAGGTCGATACGCTGCATGTCATCGTCGCCGCGCAGAACAACCGGACGGTCAATCCGCTCGTGCTCCAATGGGCGTCCAGTGATCAGAGCGTGGCGCGCATCAGCCTCGGCGGCGTCGTCACCGCCGTCGGGCCCGGCAGGGCGATCTTGACCGTCTCTGGCCTGCTGCAGAGCAAGAACATCGACGTGTCGGTCCATCAGGTCGTTGGCAAACTGCTCGTACGGCCGACGGTCTCGGCCGAGGTCCAGGTCCCCCTTACCGGCACCGCGAAGTTCGAGGCGCAGGCTTTGACGGCCGAGAACGTCGCCGTGCCGGAGGCCCCGCTGCGTTGGAGCATCGCCGACCCGGCGATCGCGAGCTTCGACGTGCAGACCGGACTGCTGACGGGTCGCGCCGTGGGCAAAACACGGCTGACGGTCCGGGGCCCGGGCGCCGGTCTCGCGGTGACGTGGAACGTCACCGTGATCGCGGGCTCGGTGAAGTTCACCCAGCCGCGCGTCGGGATCGGGTTGAATCAACGGCACACGCTGCGGGCAAACTACGCCGATGACCAGGGGAACGTGCTCGGCCCCGCGTCCAACCTCACCTGGAACAGCGATAATCCGCAGATCGCGAGCGTGGGGGAGGACGGCACTGTTGCCGGCGCCGGGTATGGGCACGCGAAGGTCACGGCGACGGCGCCCGGCGGCAAGACTGCGGCCGCGGACGTCTACGTCGTGGGCGAGATCCTCGTCGCAAGCTCGCGAGCGAACCCGCCCGGCAAGTTCCAGCTCTATGCCATCGAGCGGTCCAACCTTGCACAGCTCACCAAGCTGACGCCGGACACGACCTCGGCGAGCGATCCGGCCTTTTCGCCCGACGGCTCGCGCATCGCGTTCGTCTCGCAGCGCGATGGCAACGCCGAGATCTACATCATGAATGCGGACGGGACCGGTTCGACGCGCGTCACGAACGACCCGCAGCCCGATGGCCGGCCCTCGTTCACGCCCGACGGGCAGGCGTTGGTCTTCCATTCCGCCCGCACCGCCGGGAAGCAGCAGATCTGGGCCGTCAACCTGGATGGCTCGGGTGTGACCCAGCTGACGCGGGATTCGGTCAATTCCTCGCCCACCATCTCGCCCGACGGGCAGACGATCGCGTACGTCTCGACGCGCAACAAAGACACCGATATCTGGCTGATGGCGCGGGACGGCTCGAATCAGCGGCAATTCACGCGCTCGCCGCAGCAGCGGGAGTCGGAGCCCCGCTTCCTCCGCGACGGCACGCTCGCCTACCTGGTCGAGCGGCGGGAAAACAATCGCACCGTGCAGCAGGTCATGCGGGCGGATCTAGCCACCGGTGCGACCACCGCAATCACCGGCACCGATCTCGCGATCGCCTCGTTCGCCGTCTCGCCCGCGGGCGACGTGGTGGCGCTCGTTGTGAATGCCGAGCCGCAGAACCGCCGCAATCCCACCTATCGCGTGTACATCCAGCCGGTCAGCTCCGGGACCCCGATACCCGTGCCCGCGATGGGCACGGAGCAGATGATTACGCCGACGTTCCGGCCTTGATAGGGACTCGGGGTTAGGGACTAGGGGCTAGGGGTGCGTGCGGCGGTTCTGACGGCTACCGGCGGTATTGAGCACGTCCACATCAGCGATGTTCCCGATGCGCCCACCCCTAAGGCGGGCGAGGTACGCGTCGCGATTCGCGCGGCCGCGTTGAATCACCTCGAGCTCTTTGTCGCCGATGGACTGCCGGGGAGCGCGCCGCCCTTTCCACACATTGTGGGCGCCGATGGGGCCGGTATGATTGAGTCCGTCGGTCCTGGGGTGACCGCGGTCCGGCCGGGCGACAGGGTCATGGTGAACCCAGGTATTTCCGACTACACCTGTGAGTTCTGCCGCGCCGGCGAGCATTCCCTCTGCGTGACCTACCGCATGCTAGGAGAGCAGCTGCCGGGCTCGATGGCCGAGTTCGTCACCCTACCCGCCCACAACATCGCCAAAATGCCGGCACTCTCTCCGGAGCTGACCTGGGCGGAAGCGGCGGCATTCTCGCTGGTCACCCTCACGGCGTGGCGCATGGTCGTGACCCGCGCGCGCATCAAGCCCCACGAAACGGCACTGATCTGGGGAATTGGCGGCGGCGTGTCGCTGACCGCGCTGCGCATCGCAAAGCTGCTCGGCGCCCGCGTGATCGTGACCTCGTCCGACGATGCGAAGCTCGCCACCGCGAAGCAGCTCGGTGCCGACATCACATTCAATCACAAGACGCAGAAAGTCGCGCAGGAAGTCCGGGCGCTGACGAACAAGCGCGGTGTCGACGTGGTGGTCGAGAACGTCGGTGCCGCCACGTGGGACGACTCGCTCCGCTGCCTGTGTCGCGGCGGCCGGCTCGTCACCTGCGGGGCGACGTCAGGCCCGCAGGTCGGGCTCGATCTCCGGCGGCTCTTCTGGCATCACTGGAGCATCCTCGGCTCAACGATGGGCAACGCGGCCGAGTACGCGGAAATCGTGCGGCGGTTAGGGAAGGGAGAGCTGCGGCCGATCGTGGATCGCGTCTATCCGATGGATCGCGTGCGGGAGGCTTACGAGCGACTCGCTAAGGGACAACAGCTGGGAAAAGTGGTGGTGGAAGTCACGTCGTAGACACGATTTAGGCGTCTGTTTTCCGTTGCTTTTCCCAGCCTAAGTAATTAGGTTTTATTGACTTAGGCCGCTTCCGCGGCGGCCCGATCCCCAAGCCCCGAGCCCCGAGTTTCATGACCGGTCCGAACGTCCGCGAGCGCATTCTTCCGCGCCTCATCGAAGACGAACTAAAAGAGTCGTTCCTCGACTATTCCATGAGCGTCATCGTGCAGCGCGCGCTGCCCGATGTGCGCGATGGATTGAAGCCCGTCCACCGGCGCATCCTCTACGCCATGCACGAGCTCGGCCTCGTTCCGGGCCGGCCGTACAAGAAAGCCGCTACGGTCGTGGGCGACGTGCTCGGCAAGTATCACCCGCACGGCGACATCGCGGTCTACGATTCGCTGGTCCGGATGGTCCAGGACTTCTCGCTGCGCTATCCGCTGATCGACGGGCAGGGGAACTTCGGCTCGGTCGACGGTGACTCCGCCGCGGCGTACCGCTACACGGAAGCGCGCCTCACCCGCGTCGCGATGACAATGCTGGAGGACATCGACAAGAACACTGTCGCCTTCGTCCCCAACTTCGACGACCGGCTGCGGGAGCCGACGGTGCTGCCCGGCCGCCTGCCCAATCTGCTGGTGAACGGTTCGGCGGGCATCGCAGTGGGCATGACGACGAACATCCCGCCGCACAATCTGAGCGAAGTCGTGCAGGCGGTGGTGCATCTGGTCGATCATCCCACCGCCTCGATCAGGGACATCCGGAAGTTCATCAAGGGTCCCGATTTCCCGACGGGCGCGATCATCTACGGCCGCGACGGGATCAAGGAATGTTACGAGAAGGGTCGCGGGCGCATCGTGATTCGCGCGCGCGCGATCGCGGAAGAGAAGGAATCGACCGGCAAGCAGCAGATCGTGGTGACGGAGTTCCCCTATCAGGTGAGCCCGGAGCGCGTGCACGAGCAGATTCGCGACCTCGTGCTCGCCAAGAAGTTGGAAGGGATCAGCGACGTCCGGAACGAGTCCGACAAGGAAGGCATCCGGCTCGTCATCGAGCTAAAACGCGACACGATCCCCATGGTCGTGCTGAATCAGCTGTACAAGCACACGCAGATGCAGCAGACCTTCGGCGCGATCATGCTGGCGCTGGTGGACGGCACGCCCAGGGAGCTGACGCTCGTCGAGCTACTGCAGCACTTCATCGAGCACCGCCACACTGTCATCACTCTGCGGACGGAGTTCGAGCTGCAGCGCGCGCAGGACCGCGAGCACATCCTCGAAGGCTTGAAGATCGCCGTCGACAACATCGACGAGGTGATCAGGATCATCAAGAAATCGAAGGATACGCCGTCAGCCGATGCCGCGTTGCGTAAACGGTTCAAGCTCTCCGAGAAGCAGTCCACTGAAATCCTCAACATGCGGCTGGCGCGGCTCACCGCCCTCGAGATCACGAAGCTCGACGAAGAGCTGAAGGACGTCCGCAAGTTCATCAAGGAGTGCAAGGAGATCCTCGCCTCCAAACCGCGCCGTATGAAGATCCTGAAGGAAGAGCTGACCGAGCTGGCGCATGGCTTCGCGGACGAACGCCGCACCGAGATCGTGGCCGACCAGGGCGAATTCTCGATCGAGGACCTGATCGCCGAAGAGGACATGGTGATCACGGTCTCGCACGCGAGCTACATCAAGCGGCTGCCCGTCTCCGCCTACCGGCGGCAGCGCCGCGGCGGCAAGGGCGTGATTGCCGCTCATCAGAAAGAAGACGACTGGGTCGAGCATCTCTTCATCGCATCGACTCACGACTACGTCATGTTCTTCACCGAACAGGGCCAGTGCTACTGGCTCAAGGTGCACGAGATCCCACAGGCACAGCGGTCGGCCCGCGGCAAGCCGATCCTTTCCTGCGTCGCGATGAAGCCCGACGAGAAGGTCGCGGCGCTCGTCCCGGTGCGTGAGTTCTCCGAGGATCAATTCCTGCTGTTCGCCACCAAGGACGGCCTGGTCAAGAAGACGGTGCTGTCGGAATTCGGCAATCCGCGCTCCGTCGGGATCCGCGCCATCAACATCGAGAAGGGCGACGAGCTGATCGACGTCCAGGTCACGGACGGCAAGAACGACATCGTCCTGGCGACCGGGCACGGCATGAGCATTCGCTTCCACGAGAAAGACGTGCGCGATATGGGACGCACGGCCACCGGCGTGAAGGGGATCGAGCTCGACAAGAAAGACCATGTCATCGACATGGTCGTGGTACGGCGCAAGTCCACGCTGCTGACGGTCACCGAAAAGGGCATGGGCAAGCGGTCCGAGCTCGACGAATACCGCGTCCAGCATCGCGGCGGCCGCGGCATCATCACGCTGAAGCGCAACGAAAAGACCGGCGACATCGTTGCCCTCAAAGAGGTCCTGCCGGATGACGAGCTGATGATGATCACCAAGAAGGGGATCATGATCCGCGTGCCCGTCGAAGGAATCCGGATTTCGGGCCGCAACACCCAAGGGGTGAAGGTCATGAACCTCACCCCCGGCGACCTGGTCGTGGATGTGGCGCGCGTCGTGAAGGAAGATGAAGAGGCCGATGTCGAGGAGGACGACGACGAGACACCGCGTTCTATCGCCTCGAAGCCCAAGGCCCCAGGCCCCAAGCCCAAGGCCCCAAGCAAGCCCAAGCCCCCAGCCCCGAAGCCCAAGAAGTAGCGTGGTCACTTCCCGGGACATTCAGGAAGCCGCAGACGGCCTGCGGGGGATCGCGCGCCGCACGCGACTCCTCTACGTCGAGGAACTGGGCGCGCACCTCAAGCTCGAGAACGAGCAGCCGATCGGTGCGTTCAAGATCCGCGGCGCCTACAACGCCGTCCGCAAGCTTCCGGACCCCGCGCGGAAGCGGGGGGTCATCACGTTTTCGTCCGGCAATCACGGCCAGGCTGTGGCCTACGCCGCGAAGCAATTCGGCGTGCGCGCGGTGATCGTGATGCCCGAAACGACGCCCGCCGTCAAAGTCGCAGGCGTCAAGAAATGGGGCGGCGAGGTCGTCTTGGCCGGCCGCACGTCCGAAGATCGGCGCATCAAAGCGGAGGAGATCGCCCGCAAAGAACAGCTCGCGATCGTGCCGCCGTTCGATCATCCGGACATCGTGGCGGGCCAGGCGACGGTCGCGCTCGAAATCGTCGAGCAGCTGCCGGAGGTCGAGACGGTGGTCGTGCCGGTGGGCGGCGGCGGCCTGATTTCCGGTATCGTGACCGGACTCGCCGCCGCGGGGAGCCCAGCCGCCGTGTGGGGCGTGGAGCCCGCCGGTGCGCCCAAGCTGCACCAGTCGCTTGCGGCCGGGAAAGTGGTGCGACTCGAGCGCACCGGAAGCATCGCGGACGGACTGATAACGCTCAACGTCGGCGAGATTCCGTTCGCCGAGTTGACCCGTGAACGCAGCCGGATTCGCGGGGTCGTGCTGGTCGAGGATGACGGCATTCGCGCCGCCGTGCAGTTTCTATGGCGTACGTGCCGGCTCGCCGTGGAGCCGTCGGGCGCAGCCACGACGGCGGCCCTCCTCGCCGGTGCGGTGCCACGTTCCCGAACCACGGTGCTCGTGGTCAGCGGTGGCAACGTGGATCGCTCGCTTCTCGAGGCAATGGATTGATGGCTGCTCCCGCAACGCGAGTCCTCGTCGCCGACGACGACGTCTCGTTGGTGCAGACGCTGACCTGGATCCTGAAGGAAAATGGATACGAGGTAGCGGTCTGCCCGGGAGGCGAGGGGCTGTTCGCCAAGCTCGAAGAGATCAAGCCCGCGATCCTACTGCTCGACATCATGATGCCCAAGGTGGACGGGCTGCAGCTGCTCGAGCGCCTCAAACAGGATGAGCGCTACCGCGACCTGCCCGTCCTCATGGTGTCGTCCATGCCGCCCGAAGAAGCGACGGTGCGCGCGCTGGGCCTCGGCGCCGCCGACTTCATCTCCAAACCGTTCCGGGTGCGGGAGCTGCTCGCGCGCGTCGAAGCGCATATCCGCGTGGGTCGCGCGCTCGCGCAGGCGCGCGAGGAGGCGCGCAGCCGGGCCGCGATGGTGGACATCCTCCATGAGGTGACCGACTCCCTCAAGCCGGACGAGATGTACCACATCCTCGCCCGCCGCGTGGCCCGCGCGCTCAATATCTCCAAGTGCTCGATGGTGCTCGCGAAGCCCGGCGATCAGCAGGGCGTCGTCGTCGCGGCGTACGAAAACCCGATGCTGCGCAATCTCCAGATCGAGCTGGCCAAGTATCCGGAGATCCGGAAGGCTGTGTCGAGCGGCCGGCTCGTCCTGGTCGAAGACGTGGCGACCGATCCGCTCTACGAAGAAGAGCGGCGCCGCTGGGAGCGCGAAGCGATCAAGGTGCCGACCCGCTCCGCCGTCGCCCTGCCGTTCTGGATGAAGGACCAGCAAATCGGCGTCTTCTTCCTGCGGACGACCGGGGACGATCCGCCGCTCACGCGCGCCGACGCGCAATTCGCCGAGACCGTCATCAAGACGGCGGTATCGGCGATCGAAAAAGCATACGATTTCGAGAGCGCCGTCTCCGACAAGCAGCGGCTCGAGAAGCTCGCCGCCACCGACGCGCTCACGGGGCTCACCAACCGCCGCGGGCTGTCGGAGGCGCTCACTCAGGAGCTCGACCGCGCGCGGCGCTACAATCTCGCGCTGACTATCCTCCTCGCCGACATCGACCGCTTCAAGACCATCAACGACACGCGCGGCCACATCGCGGGCGATTCCGTGCTGCGCCAGGTCGGCGAGATGCTGCGGCGCGAGGCGCGATCGGTGGATATCGTGGCCCGCTACGGCGGCGAGGAGTTCGTCGTCGTGATGCCGGAAACGGCGACGCAAGGCGCCGCGATCTTTGCCGAACGCGTCCGCTCGCGCGTGCAGAATCGCGATTTCGCCGATCCCGGCGATGATCCCGTCCACGTCACGATCAGCATCGGACTCGCATCGTTCCCCGACGATCGCGTGCACAGTGCGGACAGCTTCGTGTCGCTCGCCGACCAGGCCCTCTATCGCGCCAAGAACGAAGGGCGCAACTTGGTCCGGCAATGAGCGAGCGCCGCTGTCCCAAATGCGGATCCGTGTATACCGACACGGGAGCCCGCTTCTGTCCGAAGGACGGCAGCATGCTCGTGGAGATCCAGGCTCGAAAGCCGCTGGCTCCTTCCCCCGCGGCGCCGTCGTCGGGAAGCGGTACCGGCGTCCGGACGCCACTCCCGCCCGGGAAGGCGGGCCTGGACCGCGCCTCGAGTCTCTCCAATCAGATCCTGGACGCCCGCTATCAGGTCATGAAAAAGCTGGGCGAAGGCGGGATGTCGTACGTCTATCTCGCCAAGGAAATCTCCTCCGGTGACACGGTCGCCATCAAAGTCCTGTCGCCGCGCCTCGCGTCGGACAAGAGCTCGGTCGAGCGGTTGCGCCGCGAAGCGGGGCTCGCGATGCGGCTCGATCATCCGAACGTCTGCCGCATCCTGCGGCTCGGCGAATCTGAAGACGGGCTGATCTATCTGGTGATGCCGTTCCTCAAGGGCGAGCTGCTTTCCGATCGGGAAGTGCGCGGCGGGCCGATGGACATGACGCTCGGCGTGACGCTGCTGAAGCAGATGTGCGCCGGCCTGCATCACGCTCACGAGCTGCAGATCATTCACCGCGACCTGAAGCCCGAGAACGTCATGCTCGTCCCGGATGATGACGGCGGCGTCGAGCGCGCGGTCGTGATGGACTTCGGTCTCGCCAAGGAGCGACGTGCCGACCCGGCGATCGCCAAGCTCACGGCGACGGGGATCATTCTGGGCACGCCCGAGTTCATGAGTCCCGAGCAGATCCGCGGCAAGCCGCTCGACGCGCGCAGCGACATCTATGCCCTGGGCATCGTGGCGTTCGAGATGTTCACCGGCAAGCTGCCGTTCCAGGGACGCAACGCACAGGAAATGATGATCGCGCGGCTGCGTAGCCAGCCCCTCGCGATCCGGACGCTGCGCCCCGACGTCCCCGACGCAGTCGAAAAGGCGCTCACCAAGGCGTTGCAAACGAATCCTGACGATCGCTTCACGACGGCAATCGAATTCGCGGAGGCGCTCACGGGCTCCGCGCCCTCATCGAGCAGCGGCTTCCTCGGCAAGCTCAAGGAGAGGTTCTCGTGATCAGGCTCGCCTTCCTTGCCCTCCTCGCACTCCAACAACCCACACAACCGATCACCGCCATTCGCGCCGGCACGCTCATCGACGGTACCAGCTCGGCGCCGGTGAAAAACGCCGTGATTCTGGTGCAGGGCGATCGTATCACGGCGGTCGGCGCAAACGTCCAGGTGCCGGCCGGGGCGACCGTCATCGATCTGTCGGGCGAGACGGTGCTCCCCGGATTCATCGATGCGCACGTGCACCTGGCCTCACACGTGATCGGCGACGGCGACTGGCAGCATGCCGGGCTCACGGAGCTGCCGAGCCAGATCGCGCTGCTGGGCGCAGCGCACGCGCAGCAGACGCTGGAGGCGGGCTTCACGACTGTCCGCGTGGTCGGCAGCGCCAACTTCGGCGACGTCGCGCTGCGCAATGCGATCACCGCGGGCTGGATTCAGGGACCGCGGATCGTCGCCGCCGGCATTTCCTTCGGGATCCGCGGCGGCCACTGCGACGGCACGAATGGCCTGCAGCCGTTCGCGCTGGGGCACGAGGGCGGGGTCGAAGTCGGCGTGGCCGATGGCGTCGAAGAAGTCCGCAACGCGGTGCGCTACGCGGTCAAGTACGGCGCCGACGTCATCAAGATCTGCGCGACGGGTGGCGTGCTGTCGCTGACCGATTCGGCCGGCGTGCAGCAGTACACAGAGGAAGAGATGCGCGCGATCGTCGAGACCGCGACGCAGCTCGATCGCCGGGTCGCGGCACACGCGCACGGCACCGCCGGGATCAAGGCCGCGGTGCGGGCGGGCGTCACGTCGATCGAGCACGGCTCGATTCTCGATGCCGAAGCGGTCGCGTTGATGAAGCAGCACGGCACGTGGCTCGTTCCCACGCTGCTGGCGGGATTTACGGTCGAATCACTGGCAACCGCTGGGCGTCTACCACCCCCCATCGCGGCCAAGGCGCTCGCGATCGCGCCGCGCATGCGCAACTCGTTCAAGCTGGCGCTCGATGGCGGCGTGAAGATCGCGCTCGGCACCGATGCCGGCGTGATGCACCACGGCACCAACGCGCGCGAGTTCGAGCTGATGGTTCGCTGGGGCATGCCGCCGATGCAGGCGATCGTCGCCGGAACGTCGAGCGGCGCGACGCTGCTCGGCCTGGAGCGCGAGATCGGTACCATCGCCGTCGGCAAGCGCGCGGATGTTGTCGGCGTTCGCGGCGATCCGCTCCAGGACATCACAGTCCTCCAGCACGTCGATTTCGTCATGAAAGACGGCAAGACGTTCAAGCGCGACGGACAAGTCCTCGGCCGGAGCGTCGCCGGAGTGCCGTGAAGCGGTTCCCCGCGTTCGACCCACCGGAGTACGTCGATTGGAAACCGGATCCCGAGCTGGTGCGGGGATTTCGTGCCACCATCGAGGGCGATCCCGAGCGCGCCGCCATCGTGCAGGATCTGTCGCGCGACGCGAAGCTCGAGCTGTATCGCGGGCTGGTGCGGGCCCGGCTGCACGACATCGAGCTGAAGCGCTGGGTCCGCACCGGCGTCATCTCCAAGGCGTGGCTGGGCACCGGCGAAGAAGCGACCACGGTCGGGCCGGTGCAGGCGCTCGAGCGCGGCAAAGACATCGTCGCGCCGATGATCCGCAACGCGGCGGCGTGCTGCGAGATGGGGATGCCGATCGCCGACATGCTCCGCGCCTATCTTGCCACGGCAGACTCGCCGAGCGCCGGGCGCGACCTTCATGTCGGCTCCTTCTCGCACGGCGTGTTGCAGCCGATCTCGCACGTGGGCGACATGGTGCCGGTAATCGCGGGGATCGCGCTGACCTTCAAGATCAAGGGTGAGCCGCGTGTGGCGCTCACGTGGGTGGGCGATGGATCGACCAAGACCGCCGCGGCGCATGAGGGCACCAACTTCGCGGCCGTCCAGCACGTCCCCGCCATTTTCATCATCGAGAACAATCAGGTCGCGTTGGGTACGCGTCTCGAGCAGCACCATCTCCCCGCCGATTTTAAGGATTGGCCCGCAAGCTACGGCGTGTGGGGGGCGTCCTTCGACGGCAACAACGTGCTCGACGCGTACGCGGTCACACGAATCGCCGCCGAGCGGTGTCGAACGGGGAATGGGCCGGCGCTGCTGATTGCAGAAACGTTCCGCATGGGCGGCCATGCCACGCACGACGAGCGCGAGGCGCGCGACACGTTTCCGGCTGAGCTGTTTCGCACGTGGGGGAAGCGCGATCCCGTGGGGCTCTATGAGGAGTACCTAAAGGAAGAGGGCGTCAAGGCGAAGCAGCTTGCCGAGATTGAAGCCGAGGTAACTGCGACAGTCGAGCGGGCCGCGCAGGATGCGATTGCGAGTCGCGAGAAGATGCCTCCCGGGGAAAGCGCGTTGAAGGGAGTGTATGCGAACTAGAGCGATCGGTGCCGCATGCGTCATCCTCGTGTCCATACTTGCAACCACAGATCGACGGCCCGAAATCAACGTCGTCGATTATTGGTTCGACGTGAAGCTCCCGGAATCCGGCGACACGGTCTCGGTCACCGCGTTCGTAAACTTCACGCGCGGCCCCGGAGCGCCCGATACGTTGGTGCTCGATCTCGTCGGGATGACCATCGACACCGTCGGCGTCGTGTATCGGGACGACCCGGGCAGCATGTGTGCATTTGCCGAATTCGCGAAAGATTCGGCTCGGGCACGATGCCCGAGTGCTAGCGGCCCAAGCCCCTTCCGTTATGACGGTCACGTCCTTCGGATACCGGTGGGCAGCCGCATCTCGGGGACGTTGTTGGTCTTAGACTACGAATCGGTGGCGATCGCCTATCACGGCGTTCCACAGGACGGCCTGATCGTCGGGACGAACGCGCATGGCCATCGCGTGGTCTTCGCCGATAACTGGCCCGAGCGCGCGCGCTTTTGGTTGCCTACGGTTGACCGTCCCGGAGACAAGGCGAAGGTCACCTTCATGGTGAAAGCGCCGCCATCGTGGAAGGTGGTCGCCAATGGCGCTCGAATGTCTCGGAACACACCAAGCGCTGGAATGTGGTCGTGGGAGACCCAGCGCCCCATTCCCACCTACACCATGGTCATCGGCGCCGGCGAGTTCACGGTCAGCAAGCATCGCCCCGTGATCAACGGCCGCGACACCATCCCCATCCAGGTCTGGACCTATCCCGAAGACTCGGCATTCGCCGACTCGGTCCCGTTCCGTCGCGCCACCGAGATCGTGGAGACGATGCAGCGACTGATCGGGCCCTTCCCTTACGAGAAGCTCGCGCACGTGCAGTCGTCCACGAAATTCGGCGGGATGGAGAACTCGAGCGCCATCTTCTACGCCGAGAAGCCCTATGTCGAGCGGCGGATGGGCGAGGGCGTCGTGCGGCACGAGACCGCGCACCAGTGGTTCGGCGACGCGGTCACGGAACGCGATTGGCCCGATGTCTGGCTCTCCGAGGGCTTCGCGACCTATTTCGACGGCGTCATCGCAGCCGCCCTCGACGGCGACACGGCGCTCGCCAAGCACATGCGCAGCAGCGCTGAGGAGTACTTCGCTTCCCGGGTCACCGACCGGCCGATTGTGGATTCGGCGAATGCCGCCGATCCCATCAAGCTGCTGAACGCCAACAGCTATCCCAAAGGGGCGTGGGTGCTGCACATGCTGCGGGGATTGATGGGCGATTCGGCGTTCTTCCGCGGGCTTCGAACCTATTACACGACCTATCGCGACTCGACAGCCACGAGCGAAGACTTCGAGCACGTCATGGAGAAGGCGGCCAGCGCGGACTTTGGCTGGTTCTTCCACCAATGGCTGTACCAGCCGGGGTACCCCCAGCTCGACGTCAGCTGGCAATACGACGCCGGAGCGCGGCGAGTGGTCGTGGGTATCACGCAACGCCAGAAACCGGAGTGGGGTCTGTTCCGACTCCCCGCGCTGACGCTCGAGTTCCGGGGAGCGGACGGCGCGATCCTGCGGCGCGACGTTGCCTTGGCGAGCGAACGTGAAACCGTCGCCTATTTCAACGTGCCATTCGCGCCGGCCGAGGTTCGCCTGGACCCGGACGGCAAACTGCTGCTTCGAGTCACCGCCGTCGGTCGGAGATGAGCCACTCTCGAGGGGGGATATGCGAGCCGCACTTAGCATCGTGTTGATGGCGATTGCCTGCCGTGGGCCGGCGCCCGCGGCGGGGCAGACACAGCGCAGCGACGACTCGCTCCGTCTGCCGCCGGGGTTCAAGATCTCGGTGTTCGCGGAAAATCTCCGCAACGTCCGCTTCATGACGCTCGGCCCGGGCAACGCGGTCTATGCATCGCAGCCAGAAATGGGTGTGATCGTCAAGCTGACCGACGCGAACCACGACGGCGTCGCCGACAGCGTGGTGACGATCGCCAGCGACTTGAAAGGACCCTTCGGCATCGCGTTCCGCGGCGACACCATGTACGTCGCTGAGGAGACCGAGCTCGTTCGCTTCGATCCGGGCGCTCGGTCACCGGTCCGAATGATGAGTCTGCCGAGTGGCGGCCATTCGACCCGGACGATCGTCTTCGGGCCCGACGGCAAGCTGTACCTGGCCGTAGGCTCCTCGTGCAACCTCTGCGACGAGCGCGACTCGATGCGCGCCGCCGTGACGCAGCTCAACCTGAATGGATCGGGCGGCCATGTCTTCGCGAAGGGGTTGCGCAACACGGTCGGCATCGCGTTCAACCCGAAAACGGGGGAGCTTTGGGGCGGGAACAACGACCGCGACAACCTGGGCGATGACCTTCCGCCGGAGCACATCAACATCATCAAGGACGGCCGCAACTACGGCTGGCCCCAATGCTATCTCCCCGGCAAGCCCAATCCCGAGTACGGCTCGGCTGACTGCTCGAACGTCGAGCCCCCGGCGATCACGGTCCAAGCGCATTCGGCGCCGCTCGGGCTCGCGTTCTATACGGGCTCACAGTTCCCGCGCGAGTATCGTGGCGACGCGTTCGTCACTCTCCACGGCTCCTGGAATCGCTCCGTACCGACGGGGGCCAAGGTCGTGCGCGTCGAGGTGGACACCGGCGGGCGCCGCGCGGTGGGCGTGGAAGATTTCATCGTCGGGTGGCAGCGCCCGGACGGCAAGCGCTGGGGCCGGCCGGTTGGCCTGCTGGTGCTTCCCGACGGATCGCTGCTGGTCAGTGACGACTTGGGCGAAAAAATCTGGAGGGTGACCTATGGACGGTAAACTGAAGGGCGGCACAGGGCGGCAAATGGGGGCATGGGTCTTTGCACTCGCGGCGCTTTGCCGCCTATTGCCGCCCGTTGCCGCCTTTGGGTCGTCAGACATTCACTCCGAATACGTAAAGTATCTCAGTGGCAAAGACACGGTGACAGCCTACATCGCGTACCCTGAGCGGCCGCAGCCGGCGCCCGCGGTGATCGTCATCCACGAGATCTTCGGGATGTCGGATTTCATCCGGCAGACGACCGAGCAGCTCGCGAAAGACGGCTTCGTCGCGATCGCGCCCGACCTCTTGTCGCGCCGCGGCGGCACGCCCGCGACGCCCGACTCGGCGCGCAAGCTCATCGCGACACTGAACCCTGACACCGTGACCCTCGATCTCGAAGCCACGCGGGCGTATCTCAATAAGCTGAAGCCTGTACGCACGGGCGACATCGGCATCATCGGCTTCTGCTGGGGTGGCGGCCAGAGCTTCCGGTACGCGACCAACTCCCCCGAGCTCAAGGCGTTCGTGGTCTGCTACGGTCCGAGCCCCAGTGCGACAGAGGTGGGGAAGATTCGCGCGAAGGGTCTCGGCATATATGCGGAGAACGACGCGCGCATCAACGCCGGCTTGCCGGACGCCGCGGCCGCCATGAAGACCGCGGGCAAGGACTATCCGTACACCGTGTATCCGGGAGTGGGACACGGCTTCCTGCGGACGCGAGAAAAACCGGAAGTGGCCGACAGCGCGTGGAGCGCCGCGATCCGCTTCTTCCGCGCGCAGCTGAAGAGCTAACGGCGCGCGGCGTCGGTTAGGTAGGCACGCGCCCGCTCGAGCGCCGCGTCGCGGCCTGCCAGCACGTCTTCGACCCGTACCTCGACGGGGAACTGGGGCGCGATACCTGTCGCCAGGAACTCCTGGCCGTCAGGGAACGCATCGCGCGCGGCGGTCACGCGCAGCTTCCAGCCACCCGGCAACGTCCGCACGACAGTCTGTCCCGTGCTCCCGGCAGACGGCTCGCCGAAGGTCGGCCCGCGGCCGCCTGCCTGAAACGCGACGAGGAAGTCTTCGGCAGGACCGGCAGTGCGCGGCGAGATGAGGAGCGCCACCGGCCCCGTGTACGCGATGTGCTGGTGTGTGGGCGGTGGGAAGATCATGCCCGACGGCGTGCTGATCCAGAGACCGGTAGAGTCGGGACGGTACAACGGCATGCGCTGCCGCGCGGAGAGGAAGGGCCGCTCGATCAGTCGCGACAGGAGCGCATAGCTGTTGTCACGACCATCGACCGTCCAGGTTGCCTCCCGCAGATCGACGATCAAGCCGCGATGTCGCGGTCCTTCGCGCGCGGCGGCGCCGATGGCGCGATCGAATTGCGCAACGATGTCTGGATCTGCGAACGAGCTCACGCGGAGCCAGATTACGCCGTCAGGAAGCGTGTCGGCTTCAAGGGAGTGCGGCTCGATCGGCCACCGCGCCGTCAGTGGCACGCTGCGCGTGAGGCTCGCGCCGCGCTCGGCGCCACCGGGGAGGCGGAGCACGAGCAGCAACGCGGTGCCGCGCTCGCCTTCCAGCATCCGGGCGACCGCCCGCTCCCAGCGGCTCGTTTCGTTCGCGGCGGAGACTTCCGGCAGCACGGAGTCGCGGATCCACTGCGCCGCGGGGATGCCTTGCACTGCAAGGACTTCCGCCAGCCGCTCGGGACGGGCGACGCGCATTTCGTCGTTTACGGCGTAGTCCATAATGAGGGGCCGCCGCTCGACACTGCGCAGCTCGAGCGGGGGGCGTGCAATGCGGTTCGCGATGCTGGTCGGTGGCAGGATCTCGAGCTGGCCGTCGTTCAGCAGCGCGCCCCAGCGCCGCAGCCGATGAAAGAATTGCAGGTCGCTCGGAGCGGGACGCGCTTGCGTCGCGGTGACCGTCGCAGCGAAGGCCGAGTCCCAATTCGCGCGGACGGCGTCCCAGTAGGCATAGTTGTAGCGCGCTTCGGCCCACAGTCCCGCGGCGACGAGTTGTCGCTCGACGGGACTCGCGCGCTGCGCCACGAGCGGTGCGACGAGCAGCACCGGGAACCACGCTGACAACCACGGCGTACGGGATGGCATGGCTCTAATTTATCTGTTGCTGTTCGCATCGCCCCAAGTGCTGGTGTACCTCTACTTGCGCGAGCGCCTGCCGCTCTCCGCCCGCCGCTGGCTCACGCTCATTTTCGTCGTCTTCAACATCCCGTGGCTCATCGTCGGGGTGCGGATGTTCTCGGGCAGCCTGTGGGGCATCAGCCGGGTCCCCTACATCGCTCCCTGGATCGCGTGGCAGTTCCTGGGCTGGATTTTCTGTGGCCTGGTGACTCTGTATCTGCTCGGGAAGGGTGTCCTGTGGACCGTGCGTCGTGCGTCGTTCGTCGTGCGTGGTCGCCCGAACCAACCTCTCGACGCACGACGCACGACGGACGACGCACGCGTGTCGCGCCGTCAGTTCCTCGCCCGTGCGACGTACGCCTACGGCGCTATCGGCGTGGGGTTTTCCGCATACGGCATCTGGAGCGCCGAGCGACTGCCGTCGATCACCCGGCGCACCCTCGTCTTTCCCGATCTTCCGTTGCCGCTGAACGGACTGCGCATTGCGCACCTCTCGGATGTGCACGCCGGGATCCACATGTCCGAAGAGAAAATGCGCGAAATCGTCAAGCAGACGAACGCGCTGGGCGCCGATCTGATCGTGCAGACGGGAGACATGATCGACATCTCCCAGTCGTTCATCCCCGACTACGTGCGCGCCTTTCGCGATCTCCAGGCGCCGCTGGGCGTCGTGACGGTCCTGGGCAACCACGACCGCTACACGGGTCAGGACGCCGTCATTCGCGGCGTGAAGGATGCGGGACAAGTGTTCGTGAAGAACGGCGTCCACGTGATCGAGCGTGGCGGGGCCGCGCTCGCGCTCGTCGGGATCGACGACCCGCGGAACTGGCGCGCCGACGATCCGCAGGATGAGGACCTCGAGCAGGCGCTCCGGCTCACGCCCCCCGCCAAGGACGCGTTCCGGATCCTGCTGGCGCATCGACCTGGCGCGTTCGACGGCGCCGCGCCGCGCGGCATTCCGCTCACACTGGCCGGCCACATTCACGGCGGCCAGTTCTATCTGCCGGTGATCGGTTGGTCCCCGGGGCGGCTGATCACGAAATACGTGATGGGCCACTTCACGCAGGGAAGCAGTCAGCTCTACGTGAGCCGCGGGATCGGCGTGGTGGGTGTACCGCTACGTGTGTTTGTGCCTGCAGAGATTGCGGTGTTCGAGCTACGGCGCGGGTGAATTCCCGATAGCCCGCCAGGCCGCTTCGATCACGAGCCGCACACCTGCATCACCGGGCTTCCAATCGCCTGCCACGACCTTCTCCAGGCCATGGCCGATGGTCGCCAACCAGACGCCGGCCCAGATCTCGACCGCACCAGCGCGCACCGAGCCTTGAGCCTTACCCTCCGCAACAATCCGTTCGAGCGCGAGTCGAAACTCGCGCTCGGTCTTGCGGCTCTCGTCGTCGAGTGCAGCGCCGGGTGGCTCGAGCAGTCCAAGCTTGACGACGCCGGTATCGTGAGCCGCTCCTTCGACGAGCCCGTGCGCCACCGCGGTTAGCTGCGCGCGGGCGGGGCCGGCCTCGGGGTCTCGCGCCGTTTCCTGCACGATTTTCGTCGCCCACCGCTGCGCCGCGCGATACAGCTCATTGAAGAGCTGCTGCTTGCTTGCGAAATGGCGGTAAATCGTGCCTTCGGCGATGCCCGCCTTCTTGGCGATCTGCGCCGTCGTCGTGTCGTGATAGCCGCGCGTCGTGAAGAGCTCGAGCGCGGTGCGAATCAGACGCTGCCGCGTGAGATCGGCGGTGCCGGCGTGAGGTATGGAGGGATGCGACACGGTGGCGAATCTACTAGCTTTCCGGCCGTTTCATCTCCCATCAATCATTTGGAGGCGTTGCCGCGATGCGCATGCTTGTGCTGGGCGCTGGTCTGCAGGGTTCTGCCTGCGCATACGATCTCCTGCAGCGCCCCGATGTGAAGCGCGTCACGCTCGCCGACCTCCATCCGCGGCGCGCGCCGGCCTTCCTCAAGAAAGAGAAAGACAAACGGCTCGCCATGGCGCGCCTCGATGCGCAGAGCGGGCCGCGGCTGCGAAAACTGATGCACGGCCACGACGCGGTCATGAACGCGCTGCCCTACTACTTCAACTATCCGGTTGCGAAAGCCGCCGTCGCGATGGGCCTGCACTGCGCCGATCTGGGCGGCAACACCGAAATCGTCAAGCAGCAGAAGACGCTGCACGCCGCCGCGCAGAAGCAGGGGGTCTCGATCATACCGGACTGCGGTCTCGCGCCCGGGATGGTCAACATCATCGCGGCCGAGGGGATCAGGCGGGTCGGAGCAGCCGAGAGCGTCAAGATTTTCGTGGGTGGCCTGCCGCAAGAGCCCGAGCCGCCGCTCAACTATCAGATCGTGTATTCCCTGGAGGGCGCGCTCGATTACTACACGACCCCGTCCTGGGTGCTGCGCGAGGGTCGTCCCGAGCGCGTCGATGCGCTGTCGGAGCTCGAGGACGTGGAGTTCCCGAGCCCCGTCGGGATGCTCGAGGCATTTCACACCGGCGGCGGGATTTCGACCATGCCGTGGGCGTACCGGGGCAAGGTGCGCACGATGGAGTACAAGACGCTCCGCTATCCCGGCCATGCCGCGATCATGCGCCCGATCCGCGAAATGGGACTCCTGTCACTGGAGCCCGTGAAGATAAGGGGCACGGAGATCGTGCCGCGCGACGCGTTCATCGCCGCCGTATCCCCCCAGCTCACCAAGCCGAACGGCCGCGACCTCGTCGCGTTGCGGGTGGAAGTGCACGGACGGAACGGCAGCCGCGTAGCCTGGCAGCTGCTCGACTACTTCGACGAGGCGACGGGAATCAGTGCGATGATGCGGACGACCGGTTACTCGCTCGCGATCACCGGCGTCATGCAGGTCGACGGCAGGATCCGCACAGCCGGCGTGTACACGCCCGATGAGGCGGTGCCGTTTCAGGCGTACGTGGACGAATTGCAGCGTCGGGGAGTCGAGATTCGGGAAGTCCGCTAGAAGGTCCAGGTGGTCGCGAAGGTCACCTGAGTCGACTCGGTTCCTTTGCCCGCTTCCACCACAATCAGTGTATTACGCAACAGCGCCACCGCCACGCCTCCACCCAGGGCCGAGTGCAGTCCCTGGCGCGTGAGGCGCACCGTTTCGCCGGGGCCGAAGACTCTTCCCGCATCGTAGAAAGCGACGAGCTTCACCTCGAGAAGGCGCGGCGACCAGAGTATGCCGTATCGGGCCTCGACACCGTAGACGATCTTGCCGGGCCCTACGAAGCGACCGTCGTAATAGCCTCGGAGCGAGCGCGCTCCGCCCAATGCGACCACCGGCCCCTCACTGGTCTCCATGGTCTGCTGCGCCGCAAGGGGCGCCGTGCCGGTGATAGTTTCGCGTCCGACGCGCGCGGCGAGCATGAGCCGCTCCAGCGGATGCGCGTACACGTGCAGTGACGTGCTCACGCGGTTGTATCCGCGGCCGCTGGCTGCGAGCGCTTCGGCGAACACACCGCGGTGCGGATCCATCTCCACATCCCGCGTGTCGAGCACGATCCCGACGCGGCCGACGTGATCGACAAAAGGGCCGGTGCTGTCACGCTCGAAACGGGTCACCCCCGGGAGCGCGCGGAATGCGGTGTACTCGAGCGATCCCCCGATGAGCACGCGGAGCGGGCCGACGATCTTCCGTTGTATGGTGACGCGCGCCGCACGATTTGCGCGACTGACGCGGTAAAAGTAGGAGTGTCCCGGACCGGTCGTACTGTCGCGGTCGTAGACCGTATTGTTCCCCTGGCCGTAGTAGCCGAGGCGGTTGGCGCGGGTCAGGCTCAGCGTTAGGCCGAGCCTCCAGCCCTCCCAGTACGCCGGCGCTTGCGCGTCGGCGATCACCATGTAGCTGCCCTGGGTGCTGGCACCGGCGTCGAACGCGACACGGGCGAATGTGGGCTCCGGGCGCTCGGCGAAGCCGATCGGACTCGACCAGTCGTAGTGCCCGCCCAGCCAGAATCGGTCGGCGGTGGTGTAATAGGCCAACGGGTAGAGGTGATCGAACCAGTTGTGCTTTGGATTTGGCTCTTGCTGCGCGGCGAGTGGGGAGGCCAGCGCGAGGAGCAGAACCCCTACGCGCGGGTGAATAAGTAGGCCGTATCGCGGATCTTGGCGTCCACGCCGTCGTGCGCCGCGAAATGATTGGGGTAAAGCGACGCGGCGCCGAACTCGCCGCGCTTCGTCAGGGCATAGAACACGAGATCGAACTTTGGCTTGCCCTGTGGATCCAGCAGCCGCGCTTCCGTCTCGGCGACGACGCGCTTCAAGGTCTCGAGGCACGCGTCGGTCGGCTTCATGCCGCGCCGCATGTGCTCGACCGTCAGGAACCCGCCGCACACCTTGATGTTCGCCTCGCCCAGTCCGGTCGAGCCGGCCGCCCCGACGTCGTTGTCGCAATACTGCCCGGCGCCGATGATCGGCGAATCGCCGACGCGCCCGGGGATTTTCCAGGAGAGGCCCGCCGTCGTCGTAACCGAGGAGAGGTCGCCCTGCGGCGTCACGGCATCGCAGTTGATCGTCCCCGTCTTGGTCACGACCAGGTGATCGGAGTCGGGGACGTCGAGGTAGTTGTCGGTCGGGCTCAAGTTGGCGCGCCAGCGCAGCCATGCCTCGCGCGAGTGATCGGTGAGGAGGTCTTCTTCTTTAAACCCGTACGACAGCGCGAACCGCTTCGCCCCCTCGCCGACGAGGAAGATGTGCGTCGTATACTTGAGGATCAGCTTCGCGACTTCCGAAGGCGTCTTGATGTTTTCGAGCGCGCCAACCGCGCCGGCCCGCTTGGTGGGCCCGTGCATGCAGGAGGCGTCGAGCTGTACCACGCCCTCCGCGTTGGGCAGGCCGCCATAGCCGACGGAGTCGTCGTTGGGGTCGAGCTCTTGGATCTTCACACCCTCGACAACGGCGTCGAGCGTGTCGGCGCCCTGCATCAACATGTCGAACGCCTTTTGCACCGCGCGCAGTCCGTTGGCGCTCGCGATCGCGATCGGCTTCGCCGCCCAGCGGGACTCGGGCGGCAGCGGGCGCGGTGGGCGCATCGGATGCGGAATCCCCAGCACCGCACTCGCCGTAACGCCGCCCGCGGTGGACCGCAGGAACTCGCGACGCGACACAGACTCGGGCATGCACGGTTTTAGCCACTCGTCTTGCGGCTGTCAACTTGCTATCGTTCCCACCCCGTGGAGCTTTCGCTCGTGGTCCCCGCGTACAACGAGCGGGATAGTCTCGCACCGCTGCTCGCCGAGATCGCGGCCGCCCTCACAGGTCGCAGCTACGAGGTGATCGTCGTGGACGACGGCTCGACCGACGGCACCTTCGAGGCGCTCAAGGCGCTGCGGCAGCAGTATCCCCAGCTGCACATCATCGCGTTCGAGCGCAACGCGGGTCAGACCGCGGCGTTCGCCGCCGGGTTTCGCGCGGCGCGCGCACCCCTCGTCGTCACGCTGGACGCCGACCTGCAAAACGATCCTGCCGATATTCCAGCGCTCGTCGACACGCTGCAACGCACCGGGGCGACGGCCGTGGCCGGCTATCGCGCCGCCCGGCGCGACACGCGGTGGAAGCGACTGCAAAGCCGCATCGCCAATGGCGTTCGCAATCGGCTCAACGGGGAAGTGATTCGGGATACGGGCTGCTCGCTCAAAGCCTTTCGCACCGAGGCCGTGCGCGCCGTGCCCCTGTTCACGGGGATGCATCGTTTTCTGCCGACGCTCATCAAGATGCAGGGCGGTACGGTGACCGAGGTGCCGGTGGGGCACCGGCCGCGGAAACATGGCGTCACCAAGTACGGTATGTGGAATCGCGCGTGGCGATCGCTGCAGGACGCGTTTGCGGTGCGCTGGATGCAACGCCGCGCGGTGCGCTACCGCGTCCGCGAGGAGGTCTGATGGCTGATACCCACGAACAATGGCTCGCGCAGATCGACGCCGAGCTCGATGGCGAGCTGCCGCTCGCCGAGCGTGCCGCGCTGGCCAAGCATCTGGCGACCTGCGTGCACTGCGCGGGCGCCCGCGCGAGCCATCTCGAGGTGCGCGTCGCGCTGGCGCGGTCGGCGGGCAATCCGCACGCGTTCGTCGTGCCGCGACCGTCGATCCGCGCCGGGACGCTGGCGCTTTGGGTCGCCGCCGCCCTGGCCAGCGGTCTCGTCGGCGGATGGTTCGCCAGCCAGCGCTGGGGTGGCCCAGGTGGGGGCAGTGCGCTCGAGGAAACGCGTGGGACTATCGTCGTTCAGTAACGTCGTCCTCGCGCTGGCAACTCTGCAGGGGCCGGGCACCCGGCTCACCTACCGCATTCGGGTCATCGAGCCTGACGCTGCCCTGCCGCACGTCCTAGCGACCGGCGCCGTCAGCGGCCCGATCGACAGCGACATGCGCCTGACGCTGCGGACCGACAGCGCTGAAGTCGAGGCGTTATTTCAGGTCACGCCGGTTGGCGACACGGTAAGCCTCGGCGGGGAGTTCTTCACGCGGCGGCGGGTCGGTCGCTCGCGGCGCGGCTTGCCCATGTGGGAAGAGGACAGCTACCGGCGCCTGATCCAGGTCACGTGGACCGATACCGCACGGATCTACCCTTTCGGCTCGCGCTCGAAACCGGGCGCACTATGGGTGGAGTTGGTTCTCGAGCGGGAGTTTGCCGGCGGTGAAGCGCGTCCGGCGGAGTCGTTCGACGTGGCTGATTCGACGCTCGACTTCCGCCTCGAAGCGGTCGTGCGGCCGCGGCGCGCGCGCGTGATTCTCAACCTGGTACGGGGGACTGACGTCAGCGCGCCGCGGCCCCTCGACCTGGTTCCGGAGGAGTCACCGCGCGTCGTACAGCTCGTGCTCAACGGCCGCCCCACGACTCTGGTTGTGTCTTTGACGCGCCCCGACCCCGCGCTGTCCTCACGCGATCGCGCGCTCGCGCTCGACGCCGACGTCGTCTGCCTGCGGGTCGCGTCGCGGGACTCCCCGGAGCCGATCGGCAAGATCTGCGGGCGGCTCAACAACATCGCGCGACAGCTGCCGCTGCCGACCGGCGATACGCTGTCCGCCACATTCGCGTGGCCCGGACCGCGCTGATGACGGCACGCAAGAAGCGGCTCGATCCCGCGATCTTCCACCTTCCCGTCGACAAGATGCGGGAGGGCTATTACTCCGACAAATACTTCGTCCGCGCGCGCGAGCTGGTGCGGAGAGATCACCACCGGCCCCGGGTCACGATGCAGGTGTTCGGGAAGTCGCACGCCTATCTCGGCGGCATCGACGAGGCGATCGCGATTCTGAAACTGTGCGCGGAACGCTGGGACGAGCTGGTGGTTCACGCGCTCTACGACGGAGACGAGATCGAGCCGTGGGAGACCGTGCTGCTCATCGAAGGTCCGTACGACGCCTTTGCCGTGCTGGAGACGCTCTACCTCGGCGTGCTCGCGCGGCGCACGCGCGTTGGGACGAACACGCGGCAGGTCGTCGAGGCGGCGAAGCCGAAAGAGGTGATGTTCTTCCCGGCCCGGCACGATCACTGGCTGGTGCAGACCGGCGACGGCTACGCCGCGCACATCGCCGGCGCGATCGGCGTATCGACCGACGCGCAGGCGTCGTGGTGGGGATCGGAGGGCATCGGCACCGTGCCCCACGCGCTGATTGCCGCGTACAATGGCGACACCGTCATTGCCTCGCGCAAGTTCGCCGAGAACTCGGACCCCGCGATTCGTCTCATCACGCTGGTGGACTTCGACAACGATTGCGTGGGGACGTCGCTGGCTGTGGCGCGGGAGCTCGGCGACCGGCTGTACGGTGTCCGGCTCGACACGTCGGAGACCCTCGTGGACAAGTCTGTCATTCCGCAGATGGGGACGTTCAAGCCGACCGGCGTGAATCTGCAGCTCGTCTGGAACGTCCGGCGCGCGCTGGATGCCGAGGGCTTCAAGCACGTGAGGATCGTCGTCTCCGGGGGCTTCACCGTCGACAAGATCCGCCAGTTCGAGGAGCAGGGCGTGCCGGTCGACGCGTACGGCGTAGGCTCGAGCTTGTTCCAGGGACGGTTCGATTTCACGGCCGACGTCGTGATGCTCGAGGGAAAGCCGTGCGCCAAGGTAGGCCGGTCGTACCGGCCTAATCCACGATTGGAACGGGTGACGTAGGGGCGCAGCATGCTGCGCCCCTACATCTTGCGTGGCGTAGCCTCTCTGCATAATTTTCCGCTCAAATGAATAATCATGCATCGATCCCGGTCGGCGTACTGGGTGCGTCCGGCTACGTCGGTCAGGAATTGTTGCGCCTGTTGCACGGCCATCCCGGCGCTACGGTCGCGTTTGCAACGGCCGAGTCGGCGGCCGGTGAGTGGGTCGACGGGCACGAGCTCATCAAGGCCGACGACGCGCCCTGGCAGCAGGCCGAGATCATCCTGTCCGCGTTACCGCACGGGGTATCTGCCCGCTACGTCAACGAGGCACGCGCCGGCGGCAAGCGGACGGTAGACCTCTCCGCCGACTTCCGGCTGTCGCCTGACGCGGTCTACGGCCTCACCGAGTTCACTCGGCCGCGCCTCGCCGATGCCGAGCTCGTCGCGAATCCGGGGTGCTATCCGACTGCCGCGCTGCTCGCGTTGATTCCGCTCGCGCAGCTCGGGCTGATCGATCCGTCGCGTGAAGTCATCATCGACGCCGCCTCCGGCGTCACCGGTGCGGGACGCAATCCCAAACGCGAGCTGCTCTTTGGAGAAGTCGCCGAGGACTTTCGCGCGTACGCGATCGGGAACACGCATCGCCATCTCGCCGAGCTGAAGCAGTCGTTGTCGCGCGAAGGCGGGTTCACCGGCGACCTCGTCTTCACGCCGCATCTCTTGCCGGTGAAGCGTGGCATCCTCGAAACGATTCATGTGCCGCTGACACGGGTGCTCGATCAGTCGACCGCCGAGGGGCTGTACGGCGCCACCTACGACGCCGAGCCGTGCGTGCAGGTGATGCATGGCGCGCTGCCGTCGCTCAAGGACGTCGTCTACCGCAATCGGGTGGCGATCGGTGTCGCCGAGGTCGTCGACGTCCGCCGGCCGCGCCTGACGGTCATCGCCGCGATCGATAATCTCGTGAAGGGTGCGGCGGGGCAGGCGATTCAGAACATGAACGTGATGCTCGGACTTCCCGAGACGGCGGGGCTCGCGTGCTAATTCACAGGCTAAAGCCTGCGCCCGAGAAATCGCTGCCCTTAAGGGCAGTGCTTCACGGGGCGCACCCTTCAGGGTGTCGAATATGATGACCAGGGTCGTCAAGATTGGCGGCAACGAGCTCGATCGGCCCGAATGGGTCGCCGAGTGCGCTCGTGGCTTGAGCAAGTTCGGCCCGGCCGTGGTCGTGCACGGCGGCGGGCAGGCGGTAAGCGCCTGGTCGCGCCGGCTTGGCCTGCCCGTCGAGCAGCGTGACGGTCTGCGCGTGACGACGCCTGAGATCGCCCAGCTGGTCGAGATGGTGCTCGGTGGGCCGATGAATCGGCTCCTCGTCACCGCGCTTCGCGACGCCGGTCTCGATGCGATTGGATTGTCGGGCGTCGACGGCGGGCTGCTGACCGCCCAGCCGCTCCAGAACGGAACGGTCCTCGGCGAGGTTGGGGAGATCGTCAATGTCCGGGCGTCGCTGCTGCAGAGCCTGCTGTTGGCGGGGCTTACCCCCGTGGTGGCGCCGGTAGCCCCCTCGCTCACAGCGCCCGTGCGGCCCCTCAACGTGAATGCGGACCAGGCTGCTGCGGCCATTGCCGCCGCCCTGAGTGCGCACGAGCTGTTGTTCGTATCGGATATTCCCGGCGTGTCGATCGAAGGCGTCACCCAGCCCACCCTTGCGGCGGCCGAAATCGAGACAATGATTGATGGGGGCGTTGCGACCGGCGGCATGGCCGCCAAGTTGCGCGCCGCCGCGCAAGCGTTGGGGGCGGGTGTACGGGCCGTACGGATTGGTGATCTCGACATGTTCGAGCATGCCACCGCCGGCACCCGCCTCCTGGCGGCTCCTCCCGTTAGCGCAGCACAACCCGCGTGACACTCCCGCTGACCACCACCGACGCCACGGCACTGTTGGGCGTCTATGCGCGCGTCGGCCCGCTGTTCGTCGCCGGCGAAGGGTCCGAGCTCATCGCCGAGGACGGCGCTCGCTACCTGGACTTCGTCGCCGGTATCGCCGTCAACGCCCTGGGTTACAACAGCCCCGTCATCCGCGAAGCCGCACTGCGCGCGCTGGACACGGGACTGATTCACGTCTCCAACCTGTACCGTACCGAACCGGGCGAACTGCTCGCGGCCGAGCTCGCGAAGTCGTTCGCCGGGGGGGGCCAGGTCTTCTTTTGTAATTCTGGCGCCGAAGGGAACGAAGGGGCGTTCAAGTTTGCGCGCAAATGGTCGAAGAAGACCGAGATCGTCGCGTTCAGCGGCTCGTTTCACGGCCGGCTCTTCGCTTCCCTCGCGGCAACCGATCGACCCGATTACCGCCGCCCGTTCGAGCCGCTGCTTGCCGGCGTCCAGATCATTCCGCTCGGCGACGTCGAGGCCGCGCGCCGCGCGATTACGAAGGAGCGGACGGCAGCGGTGATCATCGAGCCGGTACAGGGAGAAGGCGGAGTCCGCCCCGTGGCTCCGGAGTTTCTCGCGTTCCTGCGCGAACGGTGCGATGCGAGCGGCTGCGCGCTGATCTTCGACGAGGTGCAGTGCGGGCTCGGTCGCACCGGGACGCTGTTTGCGTGCGAAGCGTCGGGCGTCGTTCCCGATATGGTCACGCTGGCGAAGCCGCTCGGGGGCGGATTGCCGATGGGCGCCATCCTCGTGAACGACGCCATTGCGTCGGCACTAACGCCCGGTGATCACGCGACCACGTTCGGTGGCGGCCCGTTTGTGGCGACTGTTGCCCTGGACGTGCTCCGCACGATTTCCGATCCCGACTTTCTCGCCGGTGTTCGCACAAAGGGCGAGTGGCTCGGGGCGCGACTGAATCGCCTCGCCGCGGGCAGTCCTCGGGTTCGCGAGGCGCGCGGCCGCGGCCTGATGTGGGGTCTCGAGCTCAACGAGGTCGCCGCGCCGGTCGTCGCGGCGGCGCGCGAGCGTCACCTCCTCGTGCTCACGGCAGGCCCGACGGTGATTCGCATCGTTCCGCCGCTCACGATCACTCACGAGGAGCTCGAGCGCGGCGTCACAATTCTTGAAGAGGTGCTCGCGTGACCGGTCTGTCGATCAAGCCACGCCGTGCTCCCCAGCCTGAGACCACGCTGCGCCCGGCTACCCTCGCCGATGTCGCCGCGATGGAAGTGCTGATGGCGCCGTTTGTGGGGACCGGCGATCTCCTGCCCCGCTCGAACTACGATCTCTGCCGTCACATCAAGGAGTATGTCGTGGCGCTGGCGCCCGAGGGCGGCATCGTCGGCACCGGCAGCCTCAAGGTGTACAGCACGGAGCTCGCGGAGATCGCCGGCCTCGCCGTGCGCGACGACCAGCAGGGGCGCGGCGTGGGCAAGGCGCTGATCGAAGCCCTCCTCATCGACGCGCGCGCGCTGGGATTGAACGAGGTGTTCGGTCTGACGCGCAAACCCCTGTTCTTCATGAGGCTTGGCTTTCGTGTGGCAGAAAAGGAACAGTTCCCACTCAAAGTGTGGGCCGACTGCGCGCGCTGCCCACGGCAGCACGCTTGCGACGAGGTGGCGGTAGCGCTGAAGCTTTAGCCCCGTCTAGATTTCCGGTCCCATGCCCTCTTCTCGCGTCATTTTCTGGGACGTTGACACCCAGTACGACTTCATGAAGGCGGACGGCAAGCTCTACGTGCCCGACGCCGAGCAGCTCGTTCCGAATCTGCGCAAGCTCACCGACTACGCGCACGGGCACGGCATCCGCATCGTGGCGAGCGCCGACGATCACGTCCGTGAGGACCCCGAGATCTCGGCCACGCCCGATTGGAAGACCACGTTTCCGCCGCACTGCCTGCGGGGAACGCCCGGCCAGCGCAAAATCGCTGAGACCGCGCTCCGGGATCCGCTCGTGATCGAGCCGGAGCCACAGGACGGCGCGGCGCTTGCGACACGGGTACGCAACCATCGTGGCGACATCCTCTTTCATAAGCACCGATTCGATGTCTTCTCTAATCCGAATGTCCTCCCAGTGCTCGACACCTTGAATCCTCATGACATCGTGCTCTACGGCGTCGCGCTGGACGTCTGCGACAAGTACGCGATCGAAGGGCTGCTGCAGCACCGGCCCCAGGTCCGGCTGTTCGCCGTGGTGGATGCGATGAAGCCGATCGACCGCGACGTCGCCGAGCACCTGCTCAAGGAATGGGGCGAAGAGGGTGTGCGGTTGGTCAAGACGAGTGAGGTCGTCACGGGCGGTCTCGTCGAAGAGCTGGAGCGGGCCAGCGCATGACATCTACGGCATCCGTTCCGACACACGCGGTCGCCGTCCCCACATTCGGCAAGTTCTTCCTCCCCGGACCGACGGACGTTCATCCCGAGGTTCTGGAGGCGATGATCCGACCGATGATCGGGCATCGCTCTTCGGCGATGGAAAAGCTGTTGCAGAACGTTGCCTCGAAGCTCGGCGCCGTCTGCCGCACGGCGCGTCCGGTATTCATCGGTACGAACTCGGCGACCGGCTTCATGGAGATGGCGGTCCGCAACGGCATCCGTCGCCGCGCGCTGTCGCTCGTCAACGGTGCGTTCAGCGAGCGGTTCGCCGGGATCGTCGGTGCGTGCGGCAAGGAGTGCATCCGGCTCGACGTACCGCTCGGCGCCGCGGTCGAACCCGACATGCTGCGCGACGCGTTGAAGCGCACGCCCGTGGACGCCGTGACATGCGTCCACTCCGAGACATCGACCGGCGTGCTGCAGGACGTCGCCGGCTACGCCGAAGTCGTCCAGGAATTCGATGACGTCCTGCTGCTCGTCGACTGCGTGACCTCGATGGTGGGCTCCCCGGTCGAGACGGATGCCTGGAAGCTCGACTTCGCGTTCACGGGTTCGCAAAAGGCTCTGGCGCTGCCGCCCGGGCTCGCGCTGGGCGTGGCGTCAGAGCGGATGGTCGAGCGCGCCAAGACCCTCGAGGAGCGCGGTGCGTACTTCGACCTGATCAGCTTCCTGACAGCCACGACAAAATTCCAGCCGACCAATACACCGGCGATCTCATTGCTCTACGCACTCGAGGTGCAGCTCGCGCGGATCGAGCGCGACAGCGGCATCGAAGGACGCTGGAAACGGCATGACGCGATGCGGCGGCGCGTCGAAACCTGGGCCGCCGAACGCGGCATCAAGTTCCTGCCGCGCGAGGGCCGCCACAGCTGGACCGTGTCGTGCCTCCGACTCCCCGAGGGGAAACACTCCAAGGATGTGGTCGGCGCACTCAAGCAGCAGGGGTGGACGATCGGGGCGGGCTACGGCGCGTTGAAAGACTCCACGATCCGCATCGGGCACATGGGCGACCACACCGTCGCCGCGCTGGACGAGCTGCTGCCGTTGATCGCTCGCGCGCTGGAATGACCTGGCGCGTCGTCGTCGCCGATCGGGTGGCAAAAAGCGGTCTCGACCTGCTGTCCAATACATCTGACATCGAAGTCGTCGATGTCGCGGGCAAGCCGGCGGAGCTGGATAAGGCGATCGCCGGTGCGCACGCGTTGATCGTGCGCAGCGAAACCCGAGTGACGGCGCCTCTGATGGCCCGCGCGCCGCACCTGCGCGTCGTCGCGCGGGCAGGCACCGGCGTTGACACGATCGACGTCCCGGCCGCGACGCGCCGCGGCATTGCGGTCATGAATACACCCGGCGCCAACACCGTCAGCGCCGGCGAGCACGCGATGGGTCTGCTGCTCGCGCTGGTGCGGCGCATATCGGACGCCGCCGCCGCCATGCGGCGCGGGGAATGGGACCGCAAGCGCTTCGAAGGGACCGAGCTGCGGGGCAAGACGATGGGCGTGGTGGGCCTGGGGCGGATCGGCGGCCACGTCGCGCAACTGGCGCGCGCGTTCGGCATGCAGGTGGTCGGTCACGATCCGTACCTGTCGCCCGAGCGCGCCGGCGAGATGCACGTGCGGCTGCTGTCGCTCGAGGCGCTGCTGCGCGCGGCGGACGTCGTCACGCTCCATGTCGCGCTGACCGACCAGACGCACCACCTCATCGATACGCCGCGCCTCAAGCTGATGAAGCCGACCGCCGTGTTGATCAACACGGCGCGCGGAGAGCTCGTGGATGAAGCGGCACTCGCCGACGCGATCAAGGAGAAGCGCATCGGCGGCGCGGCCATCGACGTATTCGCCGTCGAGCCGCTCCCCGCGGACTCGCCGTTACGGACGCTCGAGCGCGTGATTCTGACGCCGCATCTCGCCGCCTCGACCGCCGAAGCGCAGGAGCGCGTGGCGATGGAGATCTGCAGCGCCGTCCGCGAGGCGCTGGTCGCGGGCGACCTCTCGTTCGCGATCAACGTCCCGGGGATGGGCGGAGACCTGCTGCGCCGGTTGGCGCCGCTCCTCGATCTGGCCCGCCGCCTGGGCCGCCTGGCGCTGGCCCTGGCGGATGGGCCCGTGAAGTCCGTCGAAGTCGCCTACGGCGGCAAGGAAGAGGCGGCGCAGCGACCGGTGCTCGTCTCCGCGCTCGAGGGGCTGCTCGCGGCGATGAACGCCGGCCCCGTGAGCCTGGTGAACGCGCAGGTGCTGGCCGAAGAGAAGGGCATCCAACTCGGCACGAAGACGGGTGCGCCGGAGGCGGGCTTCGAGACGTCGATCGGTGTGAAGGTTGACACCGCCCGGGGACGCGTGCGCGTCACCGGAGCGCTCATCGGGGGCAGCCACGGCCGGGTCATCCGGATCGACGACTATCACGTCGACGTCGTCCCCGATGGCTGGATGCTCGTGATCCGCAATCGCGACGTGCCGGGCGTGATCGGCCGCGTCGGATCGGCGCTCGGGAGCGCCGGCATCAACATCGCGAGCTACCACCAGGCGCGCCGGTCGTCGCCGGCCGCGGATGGCCCGGCGGACGCGCTCGCCGCGATCAACGTCGATCAGGCGCTGACCAATGGGGTGCTCGACAAGCTGCAGGGATTGCCGGACGTGCTCGACGTCCGGCTGGCGAATTTCGGAGACTAAGAAGCAGATCCTTTCACATCGGCGTTTGGATGGTCGAACGGAGAGTTTGGTTGGTGCGTTCGAACACGCCAGGTAGCTCGCGCCATGCGAATCCCCTGAAGATAGAGGCAAGCTACGCGATCGCTTCGCCATCCTCGAACACGCCGCCGCTCGGCCCGCCCGGCGGCAACCGCACACCCCAGAGGACACTCGCCGCGCCCTTTTGAACCGACCGCGGTGCGCCCGGCCCGCCCATGTCTGTGCGCACCCATCCGGGACTGATCGCGTTCACGAGAATCCCGCGCGATTTCAGCGTCGTGGCGAACAGGCGGGTCATCGCATTGAGCGCG
>DASWEL010000191.1:0-40695 GCA_036394755.1 Gemmatimonadales bacterium
TCCAAATACTTGGCTGCCATGTCTGTGCTTCCTCCCGAAGAATGCTTACGCGAGCTTCGCGATGACGTCGGCTTCCTTGATCAGGATGATCTCTTCGTTGTCCAACTCGACCTGCGTGCCACTGTACTTCCCGTAAATGACGCGATCCCCAACCTTCAGCTCCATGGGGATCGTCTCACCCTTCTCCCGCCGCCCCGGCCCCACAGCGATCACTTCGCCCTGGATCGGCTTCTCTTTGGCGGTATCGGGGATGTACAGCCCACCCTTCATCGTCTCGGTCTCTTCCATCGGGCGGATCGCGACGCGATCGGCCAACGGATAGACCTTGTACTTCTGGGTCGTCTTGGTTGCTGTTGCCATGATACCCTGAACCTCCGTAACTCTTTGAATTGGCGAGCTGTTAGCACTCGCAGATGGTGAGTGCTAATGAAGACGGGGGGGAATCTGCTCAGGCAACTAGGGGGGTGTCAAGGGGCAAGCGCCTTGACTGCGGCCAGGGCCCGTGCGCGCGGCGTCGTCGTCAGCGAATCGAGCGGAATCGTCGCCGCACCAACGATTTCGCCCGACCGGGTGTCCGCCAGCCGAACGTGGAACCACAGGGGCTGCCCAGGGCCCGGGTCGCTGAAAGTGAAGTAAATCAGCGCCGCCGTCGGTCCGCTGCCGCCGCGGACCCTGGTTCGCACCTTGATGCCCTGCTCCCGCATCGCGCGGGCAAGCTCGACGGTTTGCTCGTCCTTCTCTTCGACGACGATGGTGTACCCGTGCAGCTGGGCCGGCAGGCGCCCGGCGCCGCAGGCGACGGTAAGCACGAAAGCAATACACGTCGGCACGACGGCACGACTCACTGCACCACCCGCCTCGCCCCCACCCACCGCGCCACCCACCACGCCCCTTCGGAATCCTGCGATTCGAGGCGAGACAGCTTCACACCCGTGTTCGAGCTGTGAACGAACGTCTGTTCGCCGACATACATCCCCACATGCGTGACGCCGCCACCGGGCTGGGCCGCGAACAGCAGGATGTCTCCGGGCCGCAGCGCATCGAGCACGGGAGTCACTTCGCTCCCGGAGCGCGCCTGATCACGACTCATGCGCGGGAGGCGGATACCGTGCTGGCTATAGGCCCACTGCACGAGGCCCGAGCAATCAAAGCCGTTCTCCGCGGTCCCGCCCCAGACGTACGGCGTCCCGAGCGCGTCGAGTGCGGTCTTCACGATATCGGCGGCGTCACCCGTGATCGTGCGAGGCGCTACGATGACGAGCGGCGGCGTCGACTCGTTACGCCCTCCAGTCGGCCAGCGGCGATCCACTTTCTTGCCGATCGTCACCGAGAAACCGATGGACGCTGCGACGCCGTCGCGTGAGTTTGCCGAGGGGCGCCAGAACCCGCGCGGACCGACGTCCTGGAGCCGGTACACGGTCTCGACTCCGAGTGCCGCCCAGGGGATTGGACGCCATTCGACTCCCGCACCCATGCTCCACAGCGCGGCAAGCTCCTGCGAGGCCGTGTCGGTCGAGACGCCGAGCGAAACCCCGGCGAGGAGGTAGGGCCCGAATCTCGAACGGCGGCGAAAGGCGTACAGCTGCCAACCGGCTCCGTAGAAGGCGTGGTGGCGTCCGAGGCTGTCGTGGATCAAAACCTGTGCGGCGAGTCCGTACGAAAAGATTCCGGCGAGGGGCACATCGGTGCGCAGCTCGTAGCTCGTGGATTGATTTCCCTGATACCAGCGGCCGTACCGCAGATCGACGTCACGCCCCCCCGCCCGTCCCTGGGCGGCGAGCGGTGAGACTCCGACGATTAGAAGGAAAAGCTCAATCCGCAGCCGCGATCGCGGCATGCTCCTCGGAGGCACGCGGTGCCATGTGATGCGAGAGCAGGTGCGGCAGGTGGCGCATGAAGCGAACCCAGGTCCACAGCACGGCAAACCCGAACAGCAGCGCCCCCGCAGCGGCGATGGCGAGCATGACGACGGGACTCTCGAATCGCAGCGCGACGAGCGCCCCGAGCCACAGCCCGACGTGCGATGCCGCCCACGCCCAGGCGGGGGTCAGCAGCCACCCCACGACCACGAGCAAGTGCGCCATCCATCTCGGCACGGTGCGTTACCCTTTGCGAACCAGAACAACCAGCGCGTATATGACGAGCGTGAGCACGAACCCGGCACCGGCGGCGACCGGCATCAGCAGCACACCCGCGAGCGCGAGGCCAAGTCCCGCACTCAGGCCACCCAGGACGGAGGGGATGGCCAGCGACCGGATCGAGGTATCACCGCCGCGTGCCCCGCGGCCGGCGGTCACGATCGCGCCCATCCACGCGACGAACGTCCCCAGCATCCACCAGATCGGGAGATACCACCATGTGCTTCCCCCGCCGACGGCGTCCCAGGTCCAGGGGAACGCGTGCAAGGGCCGGAGCAGGATGATGTCGATCGCCATAAAGACGATCGTACCCCACAACCCGATCGCTGCGGCACTCGCGACTCCCTGAACGGTCCGGGAGGCGGCGAAGAAGCCGGGCAGGAACGCCGCGGCGACACCGGCCGCGAGCACGATGAGCATTAATAGGAACGAGCTGACGATTCCCGCCGGAAGGAGCCCGGATCTGGATACGAGGAGAAACAGGACGACGGCCGCCCCGGTCACCGCACCGACGATGGTTCCACTCAGCAGTATGTGCCGGAATTCGGAGCGATCGACAGTCGCAGCAGTCATCTGAGGCGATCTCCTCGAGGAGTGATCCTGCTAATCTAAACACCGCACATTACGTGGCAAACACAAACAGCACCGTGAGGTCGGTTACGGCCCAGGCGGCCAGCGCTCGATACATCCCCCGCTGGTGTTGCTTCGGGCTCCACGTCGCGAAGTCCATCAGCCACGGGACGAGCACCGCCAGCCAAAGGACCAGCGGCACGAGCAGGGTGAAGCCTTTCGTCCCGACGTCCAGAATTATCATCGCCCAGGCGAGTAACCCGAACGCGAGCAGGGTGGAGACCGTGGCAACCACGAGGCTCGCCCGCATCCCGAGGATCAGCGCGAGGGTGCGGTCGCCGCGCCGGCGATCCTCGTCGAACTGATACAGCTGCGTGAGCGGATAGAGCCCGGCGAACAGCGGACAGAACGCAAGCAGGACAAGTCCATGCCCGGTATCGAGGGGACGTCCCGTCGCAGCCCACGCGGCGTACGGCGTGAGCGTACCGAACCCCCACATGTTGATGACCCAGTCCACACCGGCGACCGCCTTGAAGCGAAACGGGGGAACCGAGTACAGGATCGACAGGACGAAACAGCTCGCATACGCGATCCGAAATCCCACCGGGAGGAGAAAGGCGAGCGCCTGCCCCCCGAAGAGCAGCACCAGACTGAAATGGAGCAGATAGCGCGGCAACGCGGGCGGCGCGTTCAGGTATCCGATGTCGCCTTCGTCCTTGTCGAAGACGCTATTGATCGCGAGGGTGCCGCCGTTCAGAAACACGACCCAGACGACAAGAGCCAGGATCGCAGGGCCCAACTGCGCCCCGCTCCCCGCTCCCCGCAATCCCACTGCGAGGAGGTAGCCCAGCAACGTGTGCCCCGCCATGATAGGCCATTCGGCGGGACGCATGTGGAGGATGTAGGAGTAGAGGTCGCCGGGGAGGAGGCGGTACCCCCAGCGGCGCCACGCGTTCAGCGTGCGGGCGTCCGTCACCACTTGAGGCCGAGCGCCGCCGCCGCGATCCGCAACCCGACCAGCGTCAGATCCGGATGGACCGATTCGATTTCCTTGCAGAGCGGCGCGACCAGCGCGGCGAGTCCTCCCGTCGCGACGACTATGGGCCGATTCTTGGACGGCCATTCCGCCCTGATGCGACGCACCATGCCGTCCACCGCGTCCGCCGCGCCCCAGAGCACACCGGCGCGAATGCAGTCCTCGGTGCGACGGCCGATCGCGCGCGTGGGTGGCGTCAGCTCGGTAGCCGGTAGTTTGGCCGTCTTCCGCACCAGCTCGTCGGAGGCGGTACGCAGGCCCGGCATGATCACGCCCCCGATGAAGCGCACTCCTCCGTCGACAGTAATGCAGTCGAACGTCGTCGCCGTCCCAAAGTCCACGACGATCGTGTCCTTCTTGAAGAGCTCGGCAGCGGCCAGGGTGTTGACGATGCGATCGGCGCCAACCGTCAGCGGCTCTTCGACGTCGAGGACGAGGGGCAGCTTCGACCGCCCATCCACGCGTATGGGTTTGCGCGTCGTCGCCGCCTCGACGCCGTCGGACAGGTTTTCAGTGATCTGCGGGGCAACGGACGCGACGATGGCGGCGCGAATCTCCTGGGTCGAGTGGCCCGCGTGCGTAAGCTGCGCGGTGATGGCGTAGGCCCACTCGTCGGGTGTGCGACGCGGCGTCGAGTGCAATCGCCAGTGTCCCTCGAGGCGGTCGCCCGCAAAGAGCCCGACGGTCGTCTCGGTGTTGCCGATGTCGAACGCGAGGAGCATGGGGCGGCTAAGATAGCTCGACGTGGCCGTCGCGCACCATCGTGGTGCCCGCGCCGGTGTCCACGAGCAGCGCGCCATCAGGACGGATCCCCGAGGCGCGACCCGCGAGCGGCGTGCGAATCTGCCGGCCCCGCAGCCAGTCGCGGAGCGCGAACGCGGCGCACTCGAACTCCGTCAGCTGTGCGCCGTGCGCCGTGAGCCGGAGTAATGCCGGGACCAGGTGATCCAGGATATCGATGCGCCGCACGTTGGAGCGCAGCTCGCGTAACGACACCGCCCGATCCGCAAGTTCGGCCGGAATGTCGTTCGCCACGTTGACGCCGATCCCGACGGCGAGCCACTGCAGCGCGTCGCCCTGCCAGCGAGTCTCGCACAGGATGCCCGCGACCTTGCGGTCATCGACGAGCACATCGTTCGGCCACTTCAGTCCCGCCCGCGGCCGCGAGAGCGACGTCGGGCGCACGCCGAGCACGGCTTCCACCACGTCGGCGAGCACGAGTCCCACGCGCAGGGACAAGACTCCGGCCGCGGGAAGCGGCGGCGGCGGCCGCAGCAGCATTCCGAGCCACACGCCCCCCGCCGGCGACCGCCACGTCCGGCCGTCGCGGCCCCGCCCCGCCGTCTGCTCTTCGGCGATCACCACCGTTCCGGATGGGGCACCCTGTGCGCCGAGGTCGTGAATCGCATCGAGACTGGATGTGAGCGTACGGAACACACCGCATTGCGGCACGCCCCAGCGGCGCGCCAGGGCTGCGGCGGGGATGTCGTCGATCGCTAGCCGTGCCACAGCGCGTAGATGATCGTGAGCACGCCGATTGCCCAGTTGTACGGTGCGAATTCATAGAAGCGGCCGCGCTTGAGCACCGCGACGAGGAACCGGATGCTCCACAACCCGGCCGCGAATGCGATCACAAAGCTGACCGCGAGAGGCACGGCACCTACGGCGGCGATATTCACCGCCGCGTGCCGGCCTTCGAGGATCGCCGCCCCACCGATCACCGGAATCGCCAACAGAAAGCTGAACTCGGCCGCGGCGACCGGATCGAGTCCGCTCCACAGTCCCACGCACACCGTCGATCCTGAGCGCGAGATGCCGCGCACGACGGCGGCCACGGCTTGCGCCGCGCCGATGCCGGCCGCCCCCGCCACTCCAGGATCGCGCTTGGTCCCCACGCGGCCCCGCGTCGACCAGTTCAAGAAACCGGTCACGATGAAGGCGACGCCAATGAGTACGAGCGATGTCGCTGCCTCCTCGACCTTGTGATGGAACAGGCCACCAACGACGCCGGCGGGCACCGTCGCGATCGCCAGCAGGCCGAGCATGCGGAGCTCGGCGGGCTGGCCACGGATCGCACCTCCCAGTAGCTGCACGAGGCGGCGGCCGTACACGACCAGCACTGCCGCGAGGGTCGCAACGTGGAGCGTGACCTCGACGAACACGCCGGGGGTCCGCACGCCGGCGACCACCTCTAGCACGCGCAGATGCCCGGAGCTCGAGACCGGCAGAAACTCCGTCAGTCCCTGCACCAGTCCGAGCAAAATGCCCTGCCAGAGACTCATGCGACCTTTCCCGCGACGAGCGCGATCAGTCCGACCACCATGGCGCCTTTGAGCAGCGGACTCACCCGTTCGACTCTGCCGAGCAACAGCCACGTCGCGGCGACGAGCACCGCCATTTGGGCTACGAGTGCGATCACAAAGTACGCCCCTCCGTAGCCAGCGTTCCGCGGCAACAGCAGGCTGGCGGGCACGAACAGCAGCGCCACACCCGCGGCCAATACCATTGCCGGCCGCCGCCCCAGGGCAATCGGCAATGTGCGCCGGCCGATCGTCCGGTCGCCCGGTTCGTCTGCGACGTCTTTGACGACTTCCCGCACGAAATGCAGCAGTGCCGCCAGTACCCAGGGCACGACGCCGGCGGCCGGAACGCCCAGCGCGAGCGCGCCGTAGAACGGCGGCGAGCCCGCAACGACCGCCACCGCCAGATTGCCGACGAGCGGTCTCGGCTTGAGGAGCGGCGAGTAAGCAAACATGACGGCAAGTGCGGCAAGGGCGGCAAGGAATAGCCACCCGCTGACCAATCCGGCGAATGCCAGTCCGACTAACGAACCGTCGAAGACAATCACATCCGCGACGCCACGCGAGCTCTGCCCTGCGGCCAGCGGCCGCGTCCCGGGGCGATTGACGCGATCGGCCGCGACGTCACGAATGTCGTTCCACGTGTTGCCGACGGCGCCGATCGCGATGGCCGAAATCGCCGCGAACACCAGTTCTTTGGGAAATCCGATCCGGCCCAGGGCAATCCATCCGCCCGCGAGGACGCCCGCGGCGGCGATGAGGAGATTGGGAGCGCGAATCAGTCGCAGCAGCGGCCGCACTAGGCGAGGACCTCTTCGTACAGCGCCTCGTACAGCGGCACGACGCGATCGGTGGAGAACTCGAGCGCGCGCGCCGCCGCTGCGCGCCTCAAGCGCTCATGCTCGTCCGGGTTCTCCAGCACGCGCAGGGCACGCTCGGACATCGTACCGACATCGCCGGGCGGTGCGAGGAAACCGGTCTTGCCATCCTCTACCACTTCCGGAATGCCGCCGGCGGCGCTGGCAATGACCGGCACCGCGCACGCCATCGCCTCGAGGGCGGCGAGCCCGAACGACTCGGTGGCGGAGGGGAGCAGAAACAGATCGGCGCCGCGCAACACGTCGCCCACGTTCTCCACCTTGCCCAGGAACCGTACGTCCTTGCGCAGTCCGAGCTCGTCCACCTGATGCTCGGTTGCATCGCGATCGGGTCCATCGCCCACCAGCACCAGCGTCGCCGGGAGCTTCTTGCGAACTCCGGCGAAGATCTTCACGACGTCCCCAATGCGCTTCACCGGCCGGAAGTTCGAGACGTGTACGAGGATACGGTGGCCCTTCGGCGCGAGCCGCTTGCGGTCGGAGTCGCCCTCGGGTGGATGGTAATCGGTGGTCGAAATGAAATTCGGAATGACGCGCACGTCGCATTGCCCGCAACCGAAGGCGCGGTATGTCTCCTCGCACAGGTACGCCGAAACCGCGGTCACACGGTCCGACTGTTCGATGGAGAACTTGGTGAGCGTGTAGTAGGACGGGTCCTGGCCGACGAGGGTGATGTCCGTGCCGTGCAGCGTCGTCACGATCTTCATGTCGAGCTTCTCGTGCAGCAGCATCTGCTTGGCGAGCCACGCGGTCGCGGCGTGGGGAATCGCGTAATGTACGTGCATGAGATCGAGCTGCTCGCGCTTGGCAACCTCGTGCTGTTTCACGGCGAGCGCCAGCGCATACGGGGACGACTGCTCGAACAGCGGATACTCGAGCTGGGTGACTTCGTGGAACGTCACCCGCTCGGCGAAGCCGCGCAGGCGGAACGGGCTCGCGTAGGAGATGAAGTGAATTTCGTGGCCGCGGCGCGCGAGCTCGAGGCCCAGCTCGGTCGCGACAGCGCCGGAGCCGCCGTACGTCGGATAGCAGGTGATGCCGATTCTCATGTCAGTATTCGGTCATCGGTTGTCAGTCATCTGTTTCCAACGTCCAACAATTTCACCGGCCAATGCTTCCGGTGAGCGCGAAGCGTCGAGAAGCCAAACCGGCTCGACCCGATGACCGACGACCGACGACCGAGAACGCAGTTGATTCCGGAACCAGGTATCCTGCCGCTTCGCGTAGCGGCGCGTCGCCACGAGAATCGCGTCGCGCAACGATGACTCCGCCAGGGTGCCCTGCAGCATGCTCACGACCTCCCGATACCCGATTCCATCGAGTCCCACCGCGTCCGCGGCGACGCCGGCATCCAGGTGGCGCCGCACCTCAGCCACGAGTCCCGCTGCGAGCATGTGATCGACGCGGGCCGCGAGCCGGCGATGCAAGACCTCGCGCGGCACCGTGAGGTGAATGTACCAGGGCCGGAGCGTTCCGCTTTCACGCGCCTCGCGCTGCCACCACGACAGCGCGTGTCCCGTCAACAGGGCGACCTCGACCGCGCGCGCGGCACGCTGCCGGCCGCCGCTGAGAAACGCCGGATCGAGCCGTCCCGCCCATCGGACCAGATCGGTGGCCTCGAGCGATTCGGACCAGCGACGGAGCTGCTCGCGCCGTTCCGGATCGAACGGCGGCTCACGAAACAGCCCCTCAGCGAGCGCACGGATGTACAACCCCGTCCCGCCCACCACGATCGGCTCGCGGCTTGCCGCTCGCGTTTCTGCAATCCACCGCGCCGCATCCCGGGCGAACCGTCCCGCGCTGTACCGCTCTCCGGGAGCGACCAGATCCAGCCCGCGATGCGGGACGCGGGCCTGCGTCTCGCGATCGGGCTTGGCCGTCCCGATGTCGAGCCCGCGATACACCTGGCGGGCATCGGCCGAGATCACCGTGAGGGGGGTGTGGGCGGCAAGTGCAACCGCGACGGCAGTTTTGCCGACACCGGTGGGGCCTACGAGAACGGGTGTAGGGGTTGGAGGCTGGGGACTAGGTGCGGCCAAAGCGGCGTTCCAACTCCTCTTTGGGCAGCTGAACCATCGAGGGCCGGCCGTGGACGTCATGCGCCGGGAGCGTCGCCGTGAGCAGGCGGACGATGAGCTGGCGCATTTCGTCGGCGTCGAGTACCTGTCCCGCCTTGATCGCCGCGCGGCACGCGAACGTCGCGGCAAAGCGCTCCAACCGATTCTGCCACCCGCCAAACCGCCCGCCCGCCAGATCGGCGACGAGCTCCTGCAGGCAGCGGGCGGCCTCGAAACGCGGATGCGGGTTCGGCGCGGTGTGCACGACGATGCTGCGGCCGGAGAACGGCTCGATCTCGTAGCCGATACGCGCGAGCAGCTCCCGATGGGCGTCGATCGCATCGAGCTCGGCGGCGGCGAAGTCGAGCGTGAGCGGCAGCAGCAGACGCTGCGCCGGCGCGCCGTCACCCGAGAGCTGGCGCATCACGTCCTCGTACAGCACGCGCTCGTGCGCTGAATGCTGATCCACTATCGCAACGCTCGCATCAGTCTGGAACATGATGTAGGTATCGAATACCTGAAGGAGAGACGGTGTTCGGGGCTCGGGGCTCGGGCCTTGGGATTGGGCTGAGAAAAGCTCGAGCGGTACACTAATCCCACCCGCGAATACCCCAGCCCCGAGCCCCGAGCCCCCAACCCCGCTGAGCGGGAACGCCGCCTCTAAAGGTGCCAACGCTTCTCGCACGGCTTCCTCAACTACTTTTTCAACGAAGAACTTGTCGCGAAACCGCGCCTCGAGCTTGGCGGGATGGACGTTGACGTCCACGGCGTCGCCCGGCAGATCGAGAAACAGCAGCAACGACGGCCGGTCGCCGGGCGCGATCGTCGAGCGATAGCCCGCCTCGGCTGCGCGGAGAATGAACGGATCGCGAATCGGACGGCCGCGCACGAACACATACCCCTTCCGTCCTGCCGGCCGGGCTTGCGCCGGACGCTGCGCGAGCCCGGTGACCTCCAGCGGGCCCGCGCGATGCGAGACCGCGAGCAGCGTGTCGGCGAGCTCGCCACCCCACAGGGCGTGGACGCGATCGATGAGCCGGGTTGTGGGCGGACAATCGAGCAACTCCCGTCCGTCGCTCGTCAGCGAAAACGCGACATCGGGACGGGTCAGCGCGAGCACCGTCACCGCCTCGACCGCGGCCCGCGTCTCCGTCGCGGTCGCGCGCAGGAATTTCCGGCGCGCCGGCGTGTTGTAAAAGAGGCCACGCACCGTAACCGTGGTGCCGCGCTGGCGCACCGCGTCCTCCGCGCCGGCCCCGTCGAGCTTCCCACCCGTGACGCGCAGACGCGTCGCCGCGTCGCCATCTCCGGACGTTTCCAGCTCGAAGCGCGACACGGAGGCGATCGCGGGAAGCGCCTCGCCGCGAAATCCGAACGTGCCGACGCCGATGAGGTCGGTCGCCGTGCGAATCTTGCTCGTAGCATGGCGCTGCAGCGCGAGCTGCGCGTCTTCGCGATCCATGCCGGAGCCGTCGTCGCTCACGCGGATCAGGGTCTTGCCGCCGTCCTCCAACTCCACGCGGATGGCGCGCGCGCCCGCATCGAGCGCGTTCTCGACGAGCTCTTTGACGACCGCCGCCGGGCGCTCGACGACTTCGCCGGCCGCGATCTGGTCGGCAACATTCCCCGCGAGCACCTGGACGCGCGAACGCACGAGCACGCTCACAATCCCGAGATCTCCCCGCCGAGCACCCAGCCGTGGATTCCGTCGCTCCGATGCACTTCGACCCACGGACCATAACCGCGGCCGACGAGGAGCGCACCACCGGCCTGCACCGTGGCCGCCGCGCTCGCGCCGCCGTAGGGCGCGGCACGCACCGGCGCACCGTCGGCAATAACGACGGCGATCGACTGATCGCGACGTCGCCACTCGAGCGCGCCGAGCACCGACGCCGCGATGGCAACGGCGCCGAACAGCGCCAGCACGGCGCGCTGGCGGCCGCCGCCGGCAACGGTCAACCACAGGAGCACCCAACCGGCAGCGGCGACCAGGCCCCATTCTGCCGGCGTGGCCAAACCTACGCTCAGCATCCGTTCGGTCACCGGATCCGGCGCGGGCAACAGTCGCAGCGCGCGCCGGATGACGGGATCGCGCGGCGCCAGGCGCGCCGCCCGAACCCAGGCCGTTGTGGCTTTGCCGTCCGCTCCGGCGCGATACAGCGTTGCGCCGAGGTTGTACCAGTGGGCCGGATCGCGTGGCTCACGCGCGGCGCGCGCGGCAAAGGAATCGGCCGCCGCTCGCAGGGCTCCCGCCGCGAATAACGCCTCGGCACTGGGCGTTTGCGCGGGGGGCGATTGTACCGTCACGAAACCGATCGCGATCGCCAACAACGCGGCAAACGTCGGCCGGGGACGTCGTCCCGCCGGCTGAGCAGGCGCGTCGGAGCCGGCGCCCAACACCCGCAGCACCTGCTCGATTTCTGCCGCGAGCTCCGCGGCGTCGCCCAGACCGCGCGGCCCGTAGCGCGCGGCCCGCAACCGGTCGCGCAGGCGCTTCACGTGATCGGCGACGGCGCTGTCGACACCGGCGGCACGGAGCGCCGGGGCCAACCCGTCGCCGTCGCGCGCGAACGGATCGGAGACATGGCTCGAGAGCACGCCGAGAAACTCCCGCTCGAGTCGGCCCAACGGCGTGAGTCCGGGTCCAGGAGTCACGACGGTCGGGGCCGGCGCTCGACGCCAGCGGCGGCTCGCGAACAACGCGATGAACGGGGGCACGAGCAGTAGCGCGAGCCACCCCTGCCATCCGAAGCGCTGGCTCAGGGTGTCGGCGGGGAGCGCCCCCCGCGCCGGCAGCAGCGGCGGCAACACGCGGGCCGCGCGCGGCTCGGCGCCCGGTGCGACCGCGAGTGCGCGCGGCGCGGCCGTCGCCACCTCGTACCGACCAGCGGTCGCATTGAAGTAGGGGTAGCGGACCTCGGGCAGCACGAAGTTGCCCGACGAATCGGGCACCGCGAGGAAATGAAAGGTCTTGCTGCCGGCGATGCGCCCGGCGTCCGCCGCCAGCCGCATTTCAGTTTGGGCGGGATACGAGCGGAATCCCGCCGGCCATCTGAGCCCGGGCTCGGGGGGAGGCCACAACGCGACGTTGCCGATCCCATTGATCGTGATCGACGCCTCGACCGGCTCACCCACTCGGGTGCTCGTCGGGTCGATCTGCAGATCGAGACTCAGCTTCTCTCCGACCACGTTCGTGACGGGATTGGCGGGCGGCAGAGGCAGCACCGTGATGGCGATCGAGTCGCTGCGCAGCGCGTAGCGTTCTTCGCGGCTGAAAAACGAGAACGTGACCGGCAGCGCGTATTCCACCGACGCCGGCGGCACGATGACGCGACCGGGTGCGAGCGGGAAGACGACCTCGTGCGCGATGAACAGATCCATCCAGCGCCCACTCACCTGACGCGAGAGCGCCACACCGGACGACGCCGCCATGGGATAGGCCCACACCCCTTCGGGCGTGACGAGCGTCAGCAGCGGCGGCCGGCGCATCCGCTCGCCGAGATCGCGGGGAATCCAGGCGGCGGCAATGAGGTCCACCTGCTGGCCGACGAAGACCGTATCGCTCGGCACGAGCATGGTGAGGGCGACCCGATCTGCCCGCCGCGAAACTGGCGCCGGCGTGCTTTCGAGCAGCGAGCGCGCCAGCGGGCTCAACGTCGACGCCGTCCGGTCGGCGGCGCTATCGACCGTGACGAGAATCGGCTCCGTCGCGACGACGCTCCCACCCTGGCGCGCGCGGACCGGTCCGATGAGGAGCGCGCCGGGCTGCTGCGCGCGCAGCTGTAGCTCGCGGACGGTCGTGCGGACCGAACCGGAGCCGCCGCTGATCGCGACTTCGGTCATGTCGCGCGAGCCTACGATCGCGAACCCATTCAGCGGCGGCAGCATGATGTCGACGGGATCCGCCGCGCGGGTATGCGCGCGGATCGTCAACATCAGCTCTTCGCCGACGCGCAGGTGCGTGCGATCGACGTTGGCCGTCACCTCCGCCCCCTGCATGACGAGCAGCACGCAGATGACAGCAAGAAGTCCGGTCACCAGTCCTTCACTCCCGCCGGTGCGGCGCGGCGCGTGCGGCCCGTGCGGTCGCGGCGGGTGCGCAGCTCTTCCTGGCCGATCGAGCGCAGCACCTGATCGGCCTGCGACTCGCTCATGCCGCCGCCGCTGGGCGGCGGCGGGGGTTGCTGCGGCTGGGCCCCACCACCGCCCCCCCCTCCGCCGCCGGCCGATGGCGGAGGCGGCGGATTCGGCTTGTTCGCTCCACCGCTGCCACGACGCATGCGGTTGACCAGCTCCAGGTTCCATTTCGCGTGGCGGTCCTGCGGCTTTAGCAGCAGCGCCTCGCGATACGCGCGTTCAGCATCGGCGAGGTGCGCCTCGCGGCTGGCCGTATCCGCCTTCGCTTGGAGTAGGCCGAGCAGGCCCATGTTGTAGAGCGCGCGAAACCGCAGCTCGGGATCGAGCGAGGTCGAGGCGCGGGCCAGTGTCGAGCGGGCGAGTGCAGGATCGCCGGCGGCGAGCGCCGCGGTCCCCGTGTTGTACCAGGCCGTGTCGTCGTCCTCGTGCGCCTTCAGCTCCGCGAGATATGCGGTCGCGGCCGCGCGCGCGTCGCCCTTGTCCCATGCTTTCTCGGCGTTGGAGCGCGGCCGCTGCGCATGCGCGGCGTCAGGGGCGGCGATGCAGAGCAGGAGGCCGATCAGCGCGGCGGTGCGACGCGTGAGTGTCTGCGCGCCCAGCACCAGCGCGGCGACCAACAACGGAATCCACGCGCGCGGCCGCCCCCGTTGCGTGCGACTCTCCGTCGCGGTCGCGCGCTTGTAGGACGCCACGAGATCGCGCACGGCACCGGCCTGGTCGGGGAGCTCCGCCGCCACAATCGTCCCCTGCGCGGCGTCGGCCACCGGACCGAGTACATCTTCGCGCCGGCTGGTGAGGATGGGATTCCCCGATTCATCCTGCTGCCACGAGACCAGCGTGCCGCGATCGTCACGCACGGGGATTTTGGTGGGCTGGCGCCCGCCTTCGGCGACCAGAATGAGATGAATGCCGAGTGCCGCCAGGCGCCGCGCCTCCTGCAGCGACTGCTCGAGGGAATCGTGAGCCTCGCCGTCGGTGAACACCACGAGCACGCGATCGGCGATCTCCGGGCTGGCGTGCAGCAGGTCGATTCCCTGTGCCAGCGCGGGCCCCAACGAAGTGCCCCCTTCCGACGCGACGTCCGGATCGAGGGCATCCAGATACAGCGTAAGCGCCGAGCCGTCCACCGACAGCGGGGACAGGATGTAGCTCGTGCCCGCGAATGCCGAGAGCCCGAGACGATCGCCATCGAGGTCTTGGACGAGACGACGCGCTTCACGCAGCGCTCTTCCCAACCGGCTCGGCTTGGCGTCTTCTGCCAGCATCGAGCGCGAGATGTCGATGGCGATGACGAGGTTGAGCCCGCGCGTTTCGGTGACGATGCGCTCCTCACCCCAGCGCGGCCCCGAGAGCGCGGCGGCCGCAAGCCCGGCAGCGAGGCCCAGCGCCGGCGCCCCAAGCTTCCCGGCCGCGCGCGCGATGCTGGCGGTACCTTCGGACCATGCGGCCGCTCGCCGTACGCGGGCGCGTCGCGCCCACGCGGACGCCGCCCACACCGCCGCGGCGACGACCGGGGCGAGAATAATCACGACCGGCGCGTCGAATGTGATCATGGCACGCGCACCGCGAATGTGCCCGCGAGGACGAGCTCGAGTGCCAGCGCCAGCAACCCGATCCCCAGCGGCACGCGATACGCCTCTTCGAAGCGATGGTAGACCAGATGCTGCACCGGCGTCTTCTCGAGCCGATTGATCTCCGCAAAGATGTTCGACAGCGAGGCGGCGTCCGTCGCGCGGAAGTACCGGCCGCCCGTCGTGTGGGCGATCTCGCCGAGCAGCTCCTCGTCGATCTTCACCGGCATCGTCTCGTAGCGCAGGCCCAGCGGGCCCTGCCCCGTCGGGACCGGTGCCTCGCCCTGAGTCCCCACGCCGATCGTATAAATCTTGATCCCGAACGCCGCGGCGGCTTGTGCCGCGGTGCGCGGATCCACCGTCCCCTTGTTGTTCTCACCATCGGTGAGCAACACGACGACCTTGCTCTTGCCGGGAGTGCGGCGCAGGCGGTTCGCGCTGGTGGCGATTGCGGTGCCGATTGCCGTCCCGTCTTCGAGGATACCCACGCGCAGCTGGCGGATGGCTTCCTCGAGTACCTCGTAGTCCGTGGTGATCGGCACCTGCGTCAGCGCCTGTCCCGCGAAGGCGACGAGCCCGATGCGATCGGAGGCGCGCGCGCGGACGAATTCCGTCGCGGTGCGGCGCGCGACGTCGAGCCGGTTGGCGGGTGAGAAGTCCTCGGCCAGCATACTGCTGGAGATGTCCATGGCCAGGACGATCGAGATTCCCTCGCTGCGCAGCTCGGCGCGCGCCGATCCGAGACGCGGCCCGGCGGCGGCAACGATCCAGGCGGCAAGACACAGCGATCGGAGGGATACCGGCAACCGCGCGATCCACAGCCGTTCCACGGGGCCCATCGCCGGACGCACATCGCTCATCGGCGCACCAGCCAGCCGGGAGAGCCGCTGCCGGCGCCACCACCACCACAACGGCAAGAGGAGCAGCAACCCGAGCAGGAGCGGGCGCGCGAACGTCATCGCGGCCCTCCGTTCTTGCTCAGCTCGCGCGCCAGCGCGCGCGCTCGCGCGGCGAGCGGCGCGACCTCTACGCCGTGCGCGGACGCGAACGCCACCTGATCGAGCCCCAGCAGCAACTCGCGCAGATCGCGCAGCGGCGCATCCGGCCGCGCGCGTTCGACCGCGGCCAGACACTCCTCGGTACTGAGGGCCTCGTGGGCGTCGGGAATGGCGTGGGCCACCGCGCGGCGCAGCCGCTCAGCGGCACGTGCGGCGACCGCCTTCGGCTCTCCGGCCGCCAGCCAGCGTGCGTCAGCAACCTCGGCATCGACCGTCAGGCCGGTACCGGCGACGATGCTCCGTGGTGCGCGCCGTCTCCACAGCATGAGGAGCAGCAACGCGCCACTCGACAAGAGGACCGCGGCAATCAGTGGGAACGGGCTGGACCGATCGAGACGCAGGGGGCCGAGGGACGGCTGCGGTGCCGGGGACTTCACGCTGTCCGGGATGACACTGGCCACGTGGAATGTCGCCGTGCCGCCGGACAGCGAGTCCGCCGTACCGTCCGGACCGAGGCGCCACAGCGGCGGCATGTCCAGCGCGATGTCGCCCGGCGTCCAGGCGACCACCACATAGCGTACGACCCAGGCGTTAGGCGCAGCGAGCACCAGCGCATCGCCAAGGGGTTCCGCGACGGTCGCCGAGCCAAGTTTTCCCGCACGTATTCGCCAGCCAGGTGGCGCCGAAACGGTGCGTTCGAGTTGAATCGTGTCGCCGACCGTCGGCTGACTCGGTGCGGCCACCCAGCCGCTCGCCTGGACGACGAGCATCAGCACCGCCGGTGCGATTGCGATCATCGGCTCAGCCGCTTGGCGCGCTCGGCGAAGGCACGGCGCAGCGGGACAGCGTAGGGCACTGTCGTGAGCAACGAGACGCGGTCCACGCCGGCCTGCACCAGCTTGCGGCTGCGCTCTTGCTGCACCTTCTCCGCCGCAACACGGATGCGCGTGCGGGTGGGTGAGTGGCTCGTATCCACCAGCAGGCGCTGGCCCGTCTCCGCGTCCTCGAGCTCCACCCAGCCCGCGTCGGGGAGATCGTACTCGCGCGGATCGTCGACCGTGATCGCCACGACTTCGTGCCGTGCGGCGAGCTGGGCGAGCGGTTCTTCCCACCCCTCGGCGCGGAAATCGGAGAGGACGACGATGATCGCGCGGTGTCGCAGCAGCTTGCCTGCATAGGCCAGGGCGCCCGCGAGGTTGGTGCCGCGGCCCCGCGGAGCGAATGCCACAAGGTCCCGAATGACGCGCAGCGCGTGAGCCCGCCCCTTGGCGGGCCGCACGACGTACTCGGGCATGTCGGCGAAGAGCAACGCGCCGACGCGGTCGTTGTGCCGCGCGGCCGCGAGTGCCAACACGGCGGCGACCTCGACGGCAAGGCCCGCCTTGGTGTAGGGGCGGCCGAAGTGCAGCGAACCAGACTGGTCCACGATGAGGAGGAGTGTGAGCTCGCGCTCTTCCATGAACGTCTTGACGAAGGGATGGCCCATCCGCGCGGAGACGTTCCAATCGATTGCCCGGAAGTCGTCGCCCTGCTGGTAGGCGCGCACCTCCGCGAACTCGATACCCTGGCCCCGAAAGACGGAGCGGTACTCGCCCGTGAACAGCGTATTGACCAGGCTGCGGGCGCGGAGCTCGATCCCCTTGACATGCCGAAGCACTTCCGCCGTCACGGACCGCCGGCGCACCCGGTGGGCGGGAGTCCCACCCCGCCGCCGCTCCTTGCCGTCGAATGTCACGGCACTCCCACGGCCTCCAGGATCTTCGCGATGACCTGGTCGGCGTTCATGTCTTCCGCTTCGGCTTCGAAGGTGAGCAGCACGCGATGCCGGAGGACATCGAAGGCCATCGCCTTGACGTCTTCGGGCACGACGAACGCCCGCCCGCGCAGGTACGCGTGCGCGCGGGCAGCCTGCGCGAGGTAGATCGAGGCGCGCGGCGACGCGCCGAAGGCGATCAGCGGCTTCAGCTCCGGCAGACCGATCGCCTGCGGCTCGCGCGTCGCCCGGACCGCATCGACGATGTAATCGACGACCTTCTGGTCCATAAACAGCTCGGCAATCGCGCTGCGCGCGGCGAGGATGTCATCGGCTTCGGCGATGCGCTGGACTTCGATGGGCCGGCCCGACGCCATGCGGCCCACGATCTCCTTTTCCGCATCGCGGGACGGGTAGCCGACGCGCACCTTGAGCATGAAGCGGTCGAGCTGCGCTTCGGGGAGCGGATAGGTGCCTTCGTGCTCGATCGGGTTCTGCGTCGCGAGCACGAGGAACGGCTCGCCCAGGAAGAAGGTCTCGCCGCCGATCGTCACCTGCTTTTCCTGCATCGCCTCGAGCAGCGCCGACTGCACCTTGGCCGGCGCCCGATTGATTTCGTCGGCGAGCACGAGGTTCGCGAACAGCGGACCCTTCTTGGGATAGAATTCCTGCGAGCGCTGGTCGAAGATCATCGTGCCGATCACGTCGGCGGGCAGCAGGTCGGGCGTGAACTGGATGCGTGAGAAGCTGATCTTGAGACATTCCGCGACCGTTTTCACCGCCAGCGTCTTGGCGAGGCCGGGAACGCCCTCGAGCAAAATGTGGCCACCGGTGAGCAGGCCGATCAGCAGCCGCTCCACCATGACCTCCTGGCCGACGACGCGCTTCGCCACCTCGCGCGTGATGGTCTGCGTCAGCACCGCGTCGTTCGTCTTTGCCGTGCGTGTCGTCATCTCAGAGACGCTTCCGCTGCCCGCTTCACGGTCGGCTCCTTATCTCGAGCGTAGAGTTCCAGCAACGCCTTCGCCTCCATGCGATCCAATCGGGCCAACCCTTCGATCGCCGCCGCGCGCACGAACGGCGTGCGCCGCGGCTTTCCACCCGGCTCGGCGAACTTCGCCAACACCTCCAGCGCTTCGGTGGCGCCGAGCTGGCCGATCGCTTTCAGCAACGCAGCCAATACCCCTTCGTCTTTCTCCTGCTCCAGACGGCGTACCAAAACGGTGGTCGCTCCCACGTCGCCCGCCGCGGCGATGGCCCGCGCGGCCGCGGTGCGCACCAGCACCGATTCATCCTTGAGCGCCGGCATCGCCGGCCGCGAAATCTCGCGTCCGCCCAGCTCGGCGAGACCGAGCAGCGCTGCCTCGCGCACGCGCTCGTCGGCGTGCCGCGTCAGTCTAATGAGCAGCTCCGCGACGTGCGGGTCACCCGTCAGCCCGAGGAATTCCGCCGCGGCGGCGACCACTTCCGGGACTTTGCTCTCGACTCGGGCTTGCAGCAACTCCACCGCGCGCTCGCCGGCGGCCCGCATCGCTGCACGATACGCTTCGCGCAGCTCCGGCGCCGCGTGCAGATACGCATCCACGACCGACCCCGCCGACACCGCCCCCAGCGCGCCGACCGCACTCACGAGATGGGCGCGCTCGGCAGGGGGCACGCGCGGCTCGCCGAGGCGCGCCACCATACGCTCCACAATAGCCTCATCCGCAAGCGCCCCCGCCACCGCGCCGATCGCCTCCTGAATCTCGGGATCTTGCACCTTCCCGAGGGAGCGATCGAGACCGGCGACGACTTCGGCGACCGCGCCAATATCGCGCAAGGCGATCACGTTCGGCGTGAGCTGGCGCAGCTTTTCGACGTTCGCACGCTGGTCTTCCGGTTGCGATGCCGCCAGCAACGCGGTGACAGCCCGCCGCGCTTCGACGTCGGCTGGCAGGACATCGGGCCGGAAGACACTACTCGCGCGACTGGGACCAACCGTTGCGGTTGCGCTCCACGCTACTGGTCCCGGTTCGGGAGGCGGGGGCGGGGGCGGGGGCGGGGGCGGTTCAGCGACACCGGTCGGCGCCGATGCGGCGGCGGGAGGCGGCGAAGGGACACCGACAGGCTCCGTTGCCGGCGCCGCTTGCTCAGACGCGCGCGACGCCGACAGACGCTGACTCGCGCGGCGCCCCAGGTGCACCGTGATGCGTCCCAGAACGGCGTCATCAGGCGCCACGTTGCCGACGGCAACCCCGAACAGGCCGAGCCAATGCTCGGGCGTCACGCCAGGATTGACCTGAATCGCGCGGATCCCGCGCGCGAACAGCAGGCCGGCGAGCTCGGCGACCTGCGTGTTGCGCGGCAGCAGATGCTGGCCGTGCCAGTGCAAGCCGGTCGCCCCGATCTTCCACTCCACCGAGCCCAGCCCGGCGAGTGGCGGCAGCGAGGCGGCGATATGGCGCATCGCTTCGAGCACCGCCGGATGGGACGGCGGATACAGGCGCGTCAGCCGGAATGTCGTGCCGATCGCGCCAAGCGCGCGGTCCACTGCCCCAGTGTCGATCGCCATGGCTAGGACTTCATGCGCTCGATTGCGTCGATCTCCTGTTTCGTCAACTCCCGCCACTTTCCCTCGGCCAGCTTGCCGAGCCGGACCGGGCCGTAGGACACGCGGTGCAACCATTCGACTTTGAGACCCAGTGCTTCCGCGATGCGGCGCACAATCCGCTGCCGCCCTTCGGCCAGTGTCATCTCGATCTCGACCGACTTCCCCTGCGGCCGCACGCGCGACTCGACGACGCGGACAGGGCGGCCGTCGATCACGATCCGTTGCGCGAGAGCGGTCCGGATCGCGGCGGCGTCGGCTCCGTGCACGCCCAGCCAGTACGTGCGGGCCACCTCGTAGCGCGGATGCATCAGCCGGTGGGCCGCGGCGCCGTCAGTCGTCAGCAGCAGCAGCCCGGAGGTCATCACGTCCAGCCGTCCAACGTACGTGAGGCCGGGCACCTTGGGGAGGAGTCCGAAGACTGTGCGCCGTCCCTCCGGATCGGAGCGGCTCACGACGTAGCCGAGCGGCTTATTGAGGGCGAGCCACGTGGTGCGTGTCGCGCTCCGCACGGCGCGGCCATCCACCGTGATTTTCTGAGAGTCGGGGTCGGCGCTCATCCCGATGGTGGCGGTCTCGCCATCCACGCGCACGCGGCCGGCGCGGATCAGATCTTCCGCTTTGCGGCGCGATGCGATGCCCGCGCGCGCCAGGGCGCGCTGCAGGCGCATCAACGTCATTCGGGTTCGTCGACGGGCGTGGGGCGGCGGAGAGCCACCGACAGCTCTTCGAGCCGCGGCAGGTCCTCCAGGTTTTTCAGTCCGAGAATCTCCTGAAACGACGGCGTGGTACCGTAGAGTAGCGGGCGGCCAAGGCCTTCGCCGCGCGTGACGACTTCGATAAGCCCGCGCTCTACCAGCTTGTCCATGACCGCGCCCGAATCGACCCCGCGGATCTCGTCGACTTCGAGGCGGCCGACCGGCTGCCGGTACGCGATGATGGCGAGCGTTTCGAGCGCGGCGGGCGACAGCCGGCGCGGCCGCAGCGCGAACTGCGCGCGCTCGATTGTCTCCGCATACTCGCGCCGCGTCAGGAACTGCCATCCCTCGGCAATCTCGACCAGCTCGACGCCATGCTCGTCGCTGTACGCGGCCCGCAGCTCGGCAAGCGCCGCCCGCACGGCGCTCTCCCCTGCCATGGGATCGAGCGAGCCGAACTCCTCCAGCGTCAGCGGGCGCGACGCCGCAAACAGCGCGGCTTCAAGCAGCTTCGCGAGGGATTGCACGCGTGATCACCATCGGACCGAACGGTTCGGGTTGCGACAGCGTGAGCGAGCTGCGTTTGGCGAGCTCGAGGAGGGCGATAAACGTCGACAGCACGTCCACAAGCGTGGCCTGCGGGCCCCCCCCGACGGCGTCGCGCCAGCCGAACGTCTCTCGCTCGGCGAGCAGCGCCTGGATCCGCGCCGTCGCACCCTCGACGTCGAGCGGGCGCGGCACGACACGGTGGTGCAAGTTCGGATCGGGGATGAGCGTGATGACGCGCTCGGCAGCGGCAAGCAAATCGTTCAAATCGATCTGCAGCGGCGCCGGCGGCGCGTCGGGCGGCGGCGCTTCGTAACCGCGGCCGAACCGCTCCGCGCGCGCATCGGCGGCATGGCCGAGCCAGTCGACGAGCTCGCGAATCTGCTGATACTCGAGCAGGCGGCGCACCAGCTCGGCACGTGGGTCTTCCCATTCGTCGTCGCCGAGCCGGCGCGGCAGCAGCATCTGCGCCTTGATGCGCAGCAGCCGCGCTGCCATCTCGAGGTAGTCCGCCGCCTGGTTGAGCCCCAGCTCGGCGATCACCGACAGGAACTGATCCGCGATCTTCGCGATCGGGAGATCGGTGATGTCGACTTCGTCTTCCTTGATCAGGTGCAGGAGCAGGTCGAGCGGGCCGGAAAACTTCTCCAGCTCGACGACGAACCCGCTGTTACCCGGATCGCGGAGCATGGGACTCGTCACGAGGGAATTCCACCCGGAAGTGCGACGGGACCCACCACGCGGAGAGCGAACCGCATGAGCTGGAATGCAGGCCACAGAAAGAATTGCACCACGCCCGGCAACAGGTAACTCACGAGCAAGATTGGGAAAAACCCAAAGCGCTGGAGTTGCCGGTACTGCATCCCCGCGCCGGGTGGTAATAGATGATAGAAGACGTGGCTGCCATCGAGGGGCGGAATCGGAATCAAGTTGAAAAATGCGAGGACGAGATTCCACCACATGCCGTAGAAGGTCATGCGCTGCAGAATCTCGAAAGTCGGGCTCAGCGCGGGAAGCGCTTCCGCGACCGTTCCCACGGTCGCAAACAGTGCGGTAAAAATCATGAAGAGCACGAGATTCACGGCTATTCCCGCGAGTGAGACGATCACATCGCCACGCACATAGTGTCGGTAATTCCGCGGATTCACCGGCACCGGCTTCGCGCCGCCGAAGGTATAGGCACCGTGCGACTGGAACCACAGAAACAACGGCAGTATCACGGTCATGAAAGGATCGATGTGTTTCAGGGGATTGAGCGTCAGCCGGCCGAGCATGTACGCCGTGGAATCACCCTGCCGGTAGGCTGCCTCGGCGTGGGCGTATTCGTGCGCCACCATCGAAAAGAGCAAGACTGGAGCCCAGAGGAGGATATCGACGGAGATAGCGTGTGCTCGGGTAGGTGACGGCCAAAGATATGTATACGCTTGACCCGACGCAACTTACCGTCTACTTTCCGCGCCATGCCGAAGATCAAATCCGCGAAGAAAGCGATGCGCCAGGCGCGCTCGCGTACCATCCGCAACAAAGCGCAACGCTCGTCGCTGCGTACCGCCCTGAAGCACGTGCGCGCCGCCGCGACCGCCGACGCCGCCGCGGTCGCCTATGCGCTCGCTGCGCGCGTGCTCGATCGTGCCGCACGAAAGGGACTGATCCACAAGAACAACGCCGCCCGGCAGAAATCGCGCCTGGCGGCATTGGTGAAACGGCTACGGGAGAAAGCGTCGGCGTAATTACATCGCCGCGAGTTCCCCGCCGCATTTCTCGCAATACCACTCCGTCGCCACGTTCATCGTTCCGCATTCTTTACACTTGAGTGTCTTCTCGACCGGCGCGTTTTCGTCGATCGGTGCGAGCGGCGTTCCGTTTAGTACCTCGTCGGGCTGATACTGCGCCCCACTTGCCCGCCCCGGCGACGGTGTCCGATCATCTTCCGTGACTGATTTCAGGAAGGCCAGCTCGTCGATCGGCGTCTTCCGTCGTTCTGGAAGCTTCTCGGGTGGTCGGGGTGGCGCTCCAGAACCCGCCGCGGCTGGACCGGGTTTTGCCTTGACCAGCTCGTCCAGCTCTTCAAGCCGAGTGATGTCGCGCTCGACGTCCATCAGCTCGTCGCGCACGGCGCCGAGGTCTGCGAGCGCGTCCTTGTGGACCTGGCTCCACTGCCCTTCGTCGTATTCGCCGACCTCGTGTCGCAGCTCGGTTTCGGCCAGGCGCTCCGCAGCGGCTTTTTCCTTCTTTTGGAGCTCGAGGAGGTTTTCCTTGCGCTGCGCGATCAGCTGCCGCGCCTCCTGGGCGTGGGCTTTCAACTCCTCCGTGACCGCCTTCAGCCGCGCCTCATAATCGGCGCGCACGCGGGTACGCACGTGTTCGGGCGCCGAGTCCGCGGTCGCAGTGATGCGCGCGAGCCACGCCTCGTACTGGCGACGCTCTTCCAGTAGCCGCTGAATCGCGGCGGCACTTTTCGACGGTCCCTTAGGCATCCTTCTCCCGTTGCCGCTGCAACACGCGGATTGCGTCGAGGCTCAGAGGCTGCGGCTGACCGATGTGTCGAGCGGCCATGATGATGCGCGCGCCGTGCTCCAAACTCTCCATGCGAATCCAGGCCTCGTCGAGCGTGCCGCCCATGGTCACGGCACCGTGGTTGGCAAGCAGTAGCGCATCGTGCTTGGCGAGATAGGGGACGACCTGGTCGCCCAGCTCCGGCGTGCCCGACATCCCAAAGGGAACGAGCGCCACCGGTCCCACCACGAAAATAAGCTCCGGCAACAAATTGCCCGGAATCGCCTCGCCCGCAACGGCAAAGCCTGTAGCGGCAGGCGGATGCGCGTGCACTACGGCCTGCACATCCGGCCGGTGCCGCAGGATGCGCAAGTGTAACTCCAACTCGCTGGTAGGCTTGCGAGAGCCGCGCCGGTGCGGGTTCCCGGACAAATCGACTTCCACCATGTCGGCCGGAGTCACGAGGGATTTGATGAATCCGCTGGGGGTCACGAGCACCCGTTCCGGCCCGAGACGCACCGACAAATTACCGTCGCGCCCGGCGATCAGCCCCTGCGCTGCGAGCTGCCGGCAGCACAGCGCCATGCGCCGGGCTACCGCGCTCCGGTTCATCGTGTGCCGGTGTGATCCAGATCGTGAACGATCGCGCCCGCCACGATCGTCAGCACCGCGCGCCCCGTCAGGGCACGGCCCGCGAACGGTGTGTTGCGGCTCTTGGAATGAAACACCGTCGGATCCACCGTCCACTTCGCCGCGGTGTCGAACACGGCGACATCGGCGAGGGCGCCCGGCGCGAGCGAGCCACCGGCCAGACGGAACACGCGCGCCGGCTCGGTGCTCATGCGGCGGATGAGCTCGGGGAGCGTAAACACGCCACTCTCGACCAGCTCGGTGTGCGCCACGGCGAACGCGGTCTCGAGCCCCACGACACCGAACGGCGCGTCGTCGAACGCCGCTTCTTTTTCGTCGTAGGCGTGAGGGGCGTGGTCGGACGCGATGCAGTCGATGACGCCGTCTTTCAGCGCGCCGCGGAGTGCGGCGACGTCAGCCGCTTCGCGCAGCGGCGGATTCATCTTCGCGTGGGTGTCGTACTCTTCGCACGCGTAGTCGGTCAACGTGAGGTGATGCGGCGTTACTTCGGCGGTCACCCGAATGCCGCGCTCCTTCGCCTCGCGGATGATGGCGACCGACCCGCGTGCCGACATGTGACAGAGATGCACGTGGCCGCCTGTCAGCTCGGCAAGCAGCACGTCGCGCGCGACCATAATCTCTTCGGCCGCAGCGGGAATCCCCTTCAAGCCGAGTCGCGTGGACACGAGACCTTCGTGCATGACGCCGCCGGCGGCCAGCGTGGGATCCTCGCAATGATCGGCAACGGGAATGTTGAACGTGCGGGCATATTCCAGCGCAGTGCGCATCAGGTGACTGGAGATGACGGGTTTGCCGTCGTCCGAGACCGCGACGGCCCCGGCGCTCACCATCTCCCCGAATTCGGCGAGCCGCTCGCCCTTCTGGCCGATCGAGACGGCGCCGATCGGATACACGCGCGCCAGGCCGGCGCGCCCCGACTGCCGCACGATGAATCCCACTGCCGCCTGATTGTCGGTGACGGGATCGGTATTCGGCATCGCGCAGATCGCCGTGAACCCGCCCGCCGCGGCCGCGCGCGCGCCGCTCGCCACCGTCTCTTCGTCTTCGTTGCCGGGCTCGCGCAGATGCACGTGCAGATCGACGAGCCCAGGAGTGACGACCTTGCCCTTCACGTTGCGCACGAGAGCGCCATCGGGCGCCTTCAGTCCGCGCCCGACGCTCGCGATCTTCCCGTCCCGGATCAACACATCGGCGGCGCCGTCCAGGTCGCGGCTGGGATCGATGACGTGCCCGCCCTGCAGCAGAATCGCCGAAGGGGGAGTCACTCTGCTCCTCGTTTCGCGGCGTCGGCGAGCTCGGCGCGGCCACCGGCGAGCAAATAGAGCACCGCCATGCGAACCGCCACGCCGTTCGTCACCTGATCCAGGATGACGCTATGCGGCCCATCGGCGACCCGCGAATCGATCTCGACGCCGCGGTTCATGGGACCGGGATGCATGATGGTGATCGCTTTCGGCGAGCGCTCGAGGCGCTCGGGCGTCACGCCGAAGACGCGGTAGTACTCGCGCACGCTCGGGATGAAGCCCTTCTCCATCCGCTCGAGCTGCAACCGCAGCACGTTGAGCACGTCGGCCCACTCGATCGCCTCTTCGATCCGGCCGAAGACCCTCACCCCCAGCTCCTCGATCCCGCGCGGCAACAGTGTCCAGGGCCCGCAGACCGCGACCTCGGCGCCGAGCTTCGTCAGCCCCCAGAGATTCGACCGGGCGACGCGCGAGTGCAGCACATCGCCGACCAGGCACACCTTCAACCCCTCGATCTTCCCGTGCTTGTCGCGGATCGTCAGGAGATCGAGCAGCGCCTGGGTGGGGTGTTCGTGCTTGCCGTCGCCCGCGTTGATCACGTTGGAGGCGATGCGGTTGCCGAGGAACTCAGCCGCTCCGGACGATGGATGCCGGATCACGACCATGTCGATGCGCATCGCTTCGAGGTTGCGCGCGGTGTCCACCAGCGTTTCGCCCTTCGAGACCGACGAGCCGGTCGCCGAGACGTTGACGGTGTCGGCCGAAAGCCGCTTCTCGGCGAACTCGAACGAAATGCGCGTGCGGGTGGAGGCCTCAAAGAACAGATTGACGATCGTCTTGCCGCGCAGCGCGGGCACCTTCTTGATGGGCCGCTCCGACACTTCCTTGAACGGCTCAGCGGTGTCGAGGATCAGCCGGATCTGCTCGGGCGTCATGTGCTCGAGTCCGGTGAGGTCTTTGCCGAGGGTCGCGGAGGCGTTCATCGAATCACGTCCACTTGATCCCGCCCGTCCAGCTCTTCCACCTGTACGTCCACGCGCTCGCCGGGTCCCGTCTTGACCAATGTGCCCACGATATCGGCCTGAATCGGCAGCTCCCGGCCGCCGCGGTCGACGAGGACACAGAGCGAGATGCGTTTGGGACGGCCGAAATCGGCCAGCTCGTCGAGGGCGGCGCGCACGGTGCGACCGGTGTACAGCACGTCGTCCACGATCACCGCGTGTTTGTCCGTGAGATCGCCGGGGATGTGCGTCTCGCCGATGACGGGGTTCGGCCCCACGGTGCCGAGGTCGTCGCGGTAGAGCGTGATATCGAGCGCGCCGCGCGGGATCTTGGCGCCTTCTTCTTTTTTTTCGAGGAGTTTGGCGATGCGCTCGGCGAGCTCCACTCCGCGGCGCTGGATTCCGATCAGCACCAAGTCGCCCGTGCCGTGCGCCAACTCGAGGATCTCCACGGCCATACGCTGCAACGCCCGCGACATCGCGCGGGCGTCAAGAAGGATCGTGCGTTCTTCTGCTTTGGGGGGCCGAGGCATCTCGAAGCTGAAAGGTACCATAGATGGCGGCGGCGTGGGAAGCTAGATTCCAGGAGCGCCGCCAGGGCGGCCCACGGTCCGCGTAAAGGGTTCTACCCACCCTCCCAGTATCAGTCGATCGGCTTCGTTCTTCGCCCATTTACGCGGACACCGGGCGGTTTGAAAGGACGAAGACCATGAATCTCGAATGGCTGCGCAAGCAGGCCAAGCGCCTGCTCGTGGAAATCCGCAAAACCAACCCCGCCGCACAGCTGGCCGATGCGCAATTCGCGCTTGCGAAGCAACACGGATTCTCCAGCTGGCGCGCGCTTAAGGCGCATGCCGACACACTCACCGTCGACGGCCAGCTATTCGATGCCGCGCGCACCGGCGACGCAGCGAGATTGACCGCGCTGCTGGACGAGCACCCGGACAACCTGCAGGTGCGCGATACACCGTACGCATGGACACTGCTGCATGCGGCGGCGCAGGAGGGACGGCTCGAGATCGTCGACGTGCTGCTGCGGCGTGGGGTCGATCCGAACGCGCGGGAACAGGGCGATAACACTACTCCGATGCACTGGGCCGCGGCGGCGGGTCGCGTGGACGTCGTACGCCGGCTGGCCGACGCCGGCGGGGAGGTCGTCGGACATGGCGACGATCACGAACTGGAGATCATCGGCTGGGCCACGTGCTGGGACGACACCGATGACGACGCGCATCGCGCCGTCGTCGATTTTCTACTCAGCCGCGGCGCCCGGCACCACATCTTTTCCGCCGTCGCCCAGAACCGCGGCGAGGAGGTGCGGCGCATTGTGGCCGCGAATCCGGCGGCGCTCAGCAGTCGCATGAGCCGCAATGAAAACCATCAGACACCGCTGCATTTCGCCGTGCGCCACCAGCGCCCCGAGATGGTCAAGCTGCTGATCGAGCTGGGCGCTGATCCGCTCATCGCGGATGGGTTCGGCTATCCCGCCGCGATGTATGCGATGTCGCCCGATCTCGATCGTCCGGTCATGGAGGCCGTACACGGACTAAACGCCGGAGAATTGGACAGTGCCGACCGGGGCCATCGCGCCGCTCGCGGCAGCGCCATGGATCTGCTGGCCGCCATCGCGTTGGGCGACTGGAAGACGGCAACAAGGCTCGCCCACGACAATCCGGAGCTGCTGCGGAGCGGTGGCGTGCTGCATCTCGGGGCAAAACGAAACGACCTCCGTGGAGTGAAGTGGCTACTCGAGCAGGGCGCCGACCCCAACGCGCGGTGGGCGCATTGGGATGCGGATGTCACGCCGTTGCATCTCGCCATACTCGCCGACCACGCGGACGTCGCGCGACTGCTGTTGAACGGTGGTGCCGACCCGACCATTCGGGACAGCAAACACGACAGCGACGCGTTTGGTTGGGCCGAGTTTTTTCACCGCGACGCAATCGTGAAGATGTTGCGCGGCTAGGCGTAGCCGCCACCTTCACCGCGGAACGAGCGACTGGTGCGGAGGCAGCGTCGTTGAGAAGCGCGGTCGTCCCGCCGGTGAGGTTATGGCAGCCGCGGCTGGGGGCGCTGCGACTCGTTCCACGAACGGATTCACCGCCAGGTTGGCGAGGCCATTCGCGAGGGTTGGCGCAAAGTAATCGTCGTTATTCACATCGACCGTTGTGGGCTCCCACGGACCCGCACCACCCCCGTACATGAGGTCGTGAGGCTCGGGTACGTGAGCAGGGTTATCACTCGTGTAGTGCGGCGCTTCCAGCGAAACCACTCCCAGCGTATGAATGAGATCGTGCAGAGCCGCAAACTCCCAGTATCCCGGAGGGTCGTCAGGCTGCTGAGCGAGCGATAGTCCGCCGCAGGCGCGTAGGTACACCGCGGCCGTTTGGCCGCCCACCGTCGGAGGCCAGGCAGCGCCACCACACACGGATGCGCTGCCGCCGTCATAGTAAACCAGATAGCGCTTGTCGGGTCGAATGACGCCGGCCGCAGTGAGCTCGGTATTGATCTCCGAGACGATATACGGCCCCAGAGAGCGCATCTGACTGTCTGACTGAGTCAGCGCGAAGAAGGAGACGTCGACGACTCCTTCGTACCGGTCGAACCGAATCTGCAACCCACTAGCGCGGCTCAACCACGTCTGAAACACGCCAACCGAATTCGCGATATCGAGCTCGGTATCGAGTTTTCGGTCTGATGCACCAAGTGGCACTACGTAGATCACATGCACCTGCGGGCCGGTGAAGTCGTCTACCCGGTCTTCCGCGGATCGGACGGGTGGTCGTAGGCCGACGGTGGTTGCGGTGACGTCGGTGAGTCCCGGGGCAGTAAACGTGAGCGTCTTCGGACCGTAGCCGCCGCTCAGCCGGAGGTCCGTGAAGCGCGCGATTCCACTCGTCGCGGCGACCGTCACCGTGCCAAGAACCCTGCCATCTCCACTCGAAAGGCTGACGGTTACGGGGATCGTGTCCATTACCAGGTGTCCTCGGTCGTCGCGGACCGCGACGACCGGTTGCACCCCCAGCGGAGATCCCACTCTCGCCTCGGCTGGTTGAACGCTGATCTCCAGATGAGTCGACCGGGTGAACGCCGCCACGAGTGGCCCATCGCTATGGCAGGCCGAGAGCAATGCAACGGCTGTGGCGAGGAGTGCGGCTGAACGTGGCATCCCCCACTACGCTCGCAACGGGCATGCCGCCACCTGGTGGCGCGTCTACCCTGCCCTCCGGCGGTGCCTGCCCTGAGGAGTGTGGACGGTCGCTGACACAAATGGTCGCAACCGCCTCACTCGCCGCCTTAGTAGACTGGCGTCAAAGGGGGCTTGCCGCTCAAGACCGACTGCACGTTCGCCACGGCGATCGCAGCCATGTTGCGCCGCGTCTCCTCCGTGGCGCTGCCGATGTGCGGCAACAAGACCGTGCGCGGCGCGGCGAGCAACCGCGGGTGGATGGCCGGCTCGTCGGTGTAGACGTCGAGGCCGGCGCCGCCGAGGTGTCCGCGCTCGAGGGCCAGCGCGAGCGCTTCTTCGCGGATCAAGTCGCCACGCGACGTGTTGATGAGAATCGCGCCGCGCTTCATCCGCGCGAGCGTCTCACCGTTGATGATCCCTTTCGTCTCTGGGCTCGCGGGCACGTGCAGGCTCACGATGTCGCTCTCGGCGAGCAACCGGGTCGGGTCGACCCGCCCGGCGCCGGTCTCGCGCTCGAAGTCGGGCTTGGGGGTGCGCGCCGTGTACAAAATGCGAAGCCCGAACGGCGGCGCGCGCCGTCCGACCGCCTGGCCGATCCTGCCGGCGCCGAACAGGCCGAGGATCCGCCCGCGCAGTTCGAGGCCCAGCAGCTGTTCGGGATGCCAGCCGGTCCACTGCCCACTGCGGACGAGCTCCACGCCCTCGATCAGCCGGCGCGTGGTTGCGAGGATCAGCGCCCAGGTGAGGTCGGCCGTCGCCTCGGTGAGGACGCCGGGCGTGTTGGTGACGAGCACCTTCCGCATCTCGGCGGCGACGAGATCGACGTTGTTGTAGCCGACCGCGCAGTTGGCGACGATGCGGAGGTTGGGGAGGTTCTTGAGCTCCGTCCCGCCTACCCATCGCGATAAGAGGGGCACGATCGCAACCCAGTCACCTCTCGGTGTGGGCTGATCGGCGGCGAGCCAGGCGATGTCGAGATCTGCGAGCTGCGACGGCTCGAGCAGGTTCTTGAGCTCCGCTGCAATTACGACGCGGTGGCTCAACGGCGGTGAGGTGAAGCGGCGGCGAGGGGCGGCGAGGGGCGGAAAAAACATGATGGACGCGACAAAACGGTTAGATGATTTGCCCCGGAACGCCTATTTACGCGCATGGCACCTCACAAGCGTTTTATCGCGTGGCAGGAGTGTCAGAAACTCGTGCTCGCGGTATACAAGGCCACGGAGTCCTTTCCGAAACACGAACTCTATGGCCTAACCTCGCAATCGCGACGCGCCGCATTCTCCGGCGCCGCGAATATCGTCGAGGGCGCGTCGCGGAAGGGACCTAACGAATTTCGTCATTTCCTGGATATCGCGTTGGGATCGCTGTGTGAACTCGAGTATGCATTAGAAGTCGCGGCAGCCCTCGAGTACTTGAAACCCGAAGTGGCTTCGAAACTGCTCGCACAACAACAGCGCGCAAGATTCTTCACATGGAAGCTGAAACAGTCGATGCGTTAGCTTTTGCCGCCTCTTCGCCGCCGCTTTACCTCGCCGCCGCTTTATTCGCCGCCGATTTTCAATCCTCTCGGCCCCACGTATTCCGACTGCGGTCGAATGAGATGGTCCTCGGCGTGCTGCTCGATGACATGAGCACACCAGCCGGCCACCCGTCCGCAGGCAAACGTCGCCACGAACGAGCGCGGCTCGAGACCCAGGGCTTGCAACACGAGCGCGGTGAAGAACTCCACGTTGGTGCGCAGATTCCGACCGGGCTTCACTTCGTCCAGTACTTTCAGGATCGTCTGCTCCGCGGCGCGCGCCAGATCGAACAGCTGCCGGTTGTCGAGCGTCGCCGAGCTCATCTGATCGGCAACGTTGCTGAGCACATCGGCGCGCGGGTCGCGCACCTTGTACACGCGGTGCCCGAATCCCATGATGCGCCGGCCCGCTGCTAACTCGTTGCGCACCCAACTCTCAGCACGATCCGCGGACCTGATGTCCTTGAGCATATCGAGCACGGGTCCGGGCGCGCCGCCATGCAGCGGACCCTTGAGCGCACCGATCGCTCCTGTCACGGCGCTGACCATGTCCGAGCGTGTGCTCGCGATGACGCGGGCCGTGAATGTCGAGGCGTTCATGCCATGGTCGATGACCGTCACCCAGTATGCGTCGATCGCCCGCGCCGCGATGGGGTCGGGCTCCTTGCCGTGGAGCATGTAGAGGAAATTCGCGGCCAGCGGCAGGTCGGTCCGCGGCGCGATCGGCGCCTTGCCCGCGCCCAGCCGCGCCTGCGCGGCCACGACCGTGGGGAAGCGGGCCGTGAGCATCTTCGCGGCCTGCATGTCGGCAGCGGGCGAGATGTCGTCCGGATGATCGAGATCGAGCGACAGCGTGGCGCACGCCATGCGCACCGCGTCGATCGGCGGCGCCTTGGCCGCGGCCCGCACCACGTGCATCGTTTCCTCGGGCAAAGCACGCAGCCCTGCGATTTCGCTCCGCAGGGTCGCGAGCTCGTCTGGCGAGGGCAACGCGCCGCGCCACAACAGATGCGCCGCCTCTTCGAAGCTGACGCGGCCCGCCAGCTCCTTGAGCTGGTAGCCCCCGATAATGAGCTCGCCAGCCAAGCCATCGACGTGACTCAGGCGGGTCTGCGCCGCGACGACCCCGTCCAACCCGCGGGGCTTTACCGTTGGGTCGATGAGACCGCCTTTACCAGTTGATAGATGTACTCGGCGCCGTCGTAATAATCCTGAACGCCGATGCGTTCGTCTCGGCCGTGCGCGCGAATGTCGTTGATGTCCACGAACACACCAGACACGCCATACACGGGAATTGCGGCATTGCGGAGATAAAGGCCGTCGGTGGCTCCCGTTTCCATGACGGGGATCACGGGGATATTCCAAAGGCGCTTCGTCACGCGGTCGATCGCGTTCATTACCTCCGGCTGCAACGCCGCGAGCGGACTGGGGACCGCCGCTTGCACGACACTGACCGCCACCGCGGTATCGGCCACGACCCTCGTCAATGTGCGCTGCACGTCGTCCTGCGGCGTTCCCGGCAGCATCCGACAATTGATCGTCGCGCTTGCGGACTGCGGCAGCGCGTTTTCCGCGTGCCCGCCCGCGAGCTCCGTCGCAACGCACGTCGTGCGCAGCTGCGCGTTGTACAGGGGGCTCGCCTCCGAGAGCCGCCGAATCGCAGCGGTGTCCGGCGTGGGCTGAGCGACCGCGGCCATATCCGCGGCGAGGGTGCCCTGCTGCAGCTGCGACCACCTGGCGAACGACGCCCGCGTGATCTCATTCAGCTGCGCCGGAAACGCGTAGGCGCTCAACCGGCCGAGTGCCGCGGCTAGGCGGTAAATCGCGTTGTCCTTGGTCGGCAGCGAGCTATGGCCACCGGGATTGTGGACTTCCAGCTTGAAGGTCACGTAGACCTTCTCGGCCGCCTGCACCGAGCGGAACGCGCGCTTGCCGTTGAGGATCACCGGATCGCCCGCGTCCATGTTGATGACGTAGGCCGCATCGATCAAATCGCGATGATTGGCAAGTAGCCACTGGACGCCGTTGTAGTCGCTGCCGCCCTCCTCACCGGTCGTGAGGGCAAGAATCAGGTCGCGGTTGGGGCGATAGCCTTCCTGCTGCAGTCGCGCGAGGGTGGCAACGAGAATCGCCGCACCGTCTTTGACATCCAATGTGCCCCGGCCATAGAAGAATCCGTCGCGCTCAAGCAACGTAAACGGATCGACGGACCAGTCTTCGCGCCGGGCCTCCACCACGTCGATATGCGCGAGGAGCAGAATCGGCTTTTGCGTTCCCGTGCCCCGAAACCGCGCCACGAGATTGTGATTCTTCGAATCAGCGGGTCCGATCACCTGCACGTCGCCCGGCGGGAAGCCCGCGTCGAGGAGTCGCTTCGCCAGCGCGTTGGACGCCACGGTCGTGCTGCCGCTCGAGCCGGTCGTGTTGATGTTGATCAGCTGCTCGAAGATGTCGCGGGCACGCTGGTCATTCGGCGACAGCGTGCGTTGCATCTGAGCACCTAACGGTGCGTTGAGGCCGATCAACAACGCAAGCAGGCAGGCACGTTTCATTTCGCTCTCCGTGGGATCCACCGCCCGACCGAGCGGCGGTAGTGCTCGTACGACCCGCCGAAGCGAGCACGCAAATTGGGCTCCTCATAGAACATCGCGAACAGATTGGCGATCAGAAAGAATAGCGCAGTATCGAGCAGCAGGCTCGTCGCGCGTAACAGCGGGAAGAGGATGCTCCTGAGAACCACCACTCCTTACCCTCAGAACGAGAGATACGAAGGTGCGGTCAGACCCGTCTGGTTGCCCGCGATGGTCGCGACTGGCGCCACATTTCCGACGAGCACGCGACGAGAAACGCAACAAGCAGGACGAGCGCTGCACGCATGAGGCCTCCTGGAGTTGTCCTCATTACCCTCAATGCGCGCGGCTGCTCCGCAGCTCCACCTCAGACATAATGAAGCCGAACGCCGGCCAACCGCCGGACGTTACGGAGCGCTCGAACCAGCTCCGGGCTTTGGCTGTGTCACCCTGCACCAGGTACCAATTGCCGATGCCGTAGCTCAGCGTCGCCACCTGGATGTCGCTGGTGTCGGCGGGCGTGAACACGGAATCGGGAGAAACCTCGCCGCGATAGAGGCGCAGCCGCTGCGCGTACGCGTTGCCCGCGTTCGGCACATCGGGGTGGCGATCGAGCAGCGCCTGGGCCTCGGCTTTGCGGCCCGCGCGTGACAGCGACATCCACAACCAGTCCGTCGAGCCTGCCCGCTCGGCCGAGTCCGGCGACATGGGGAGCGCGTGCGTGAACGCCTGCACCGCACCGGCGAAGTCACGGCGCACAAACCGCACGATGCCGAGGTGATACCAGATGCCGTAGATCGTGGTGTCGAGCCGGGCGCCGCGCTGGAGATCGTCCATCGCCTTGTCGAATTGCCGCGTGGACAGATACCGGTGCCCGCGCCAGCGATACAACAGCGCGTTGTTGGGCGCGATGCCGACGCCGCGGGTGAACGTGGCGATCGCTTCGCGATACTGCCGGACGCCCGATTGCGCCACGCCTAGCGCGATGATCTTGTCGACGTTGCGCGGATCCGCACCGAGCGCACTCTCGGCCCGGGCGATGGCCCCGGTGTCGCGCTGGGATCGATACTCGACGCCCGCGGGTGAGCGGTATTCGACGGACTGCAGCAGGCAAAGTGGCGCAAGAAGGCCGAGCAAGGTGGGCATGGGGCCACCAATCTACGGTGCCGTGGGCGGTTGGTTAAGGCGTCGAGTTGGGAACGATCACCCTAGGTCCCGTACCGCACTCTACACATCTGCGACGCCGAGAGCTCACCTTCGGTGCTGACCGTGACCGCGTAGACGCCGGAATCGGCGAAGACATGCGTTAGCGTGTCGGTCGCCAAGGTCAGGTGAGCGACGTTCGCGAACGGTCTCACGCCATAAGGGATGAGCACAACCGCGCGGCCGCCTGGAGTGAAGACGGCGAGTTGGGTGCCATGCGGCACGCTCATGTCCAACGTGAGCTTGTCGCCGAACCGCAGGCGCTGTGGCGCGCACACAAAGGGCGCCTTCGGATTGGGAAACGGCCACTCATTCGGCGCCATGAGGTCGAACATGAGGAACGCGCCGGACAAGATCGCCGGCAGCACGAATCCCCACGTCCACACCATCCCATAGACACGCAGACTGTCGTCGAGCCAACTGCTTTCAGCCTCGCTCAGCGCAGCAGCCCGGCGATTCTCGAAGAATCGCATCGTCTCCCAGTACAGCACGAACAGCAACAAGGGGATGACGAGGATGCCGATGTCGTCGCGGACGGCGGGATTGACGTAGGCGAGGAGAAACGCGGCGCAGGAAAGATCCGACACGACTTGTCCGCCGGCGTAGACCGCGCCGACCCGGCGGCGCAGCAGCAGCGCGATCATCGCCCCCGCGAGCAGCGTGCGCGCGCCGACGTACACCAGCGTGCTATTCCATATTCCCATGGGGACGGACAGGGAGGGATTCGAACCCTCGATACCCTTGCGGGCATACCGGTTTTCGAGACCGGCGGTTTCAACCGCTCACCCACCTGTCCTGCTAGGCGGACAGGGTGGGATTCGAACCCACGTAACGGTTGCCCGTTAACACGCTTTCCAAGCGTGCGCCTTCAGCCACTCGGCCACCCGTCCTGAAATACTCGACGCCGAGACACCGACGCGCCTAGACGCCGAGGAAAAGCTAATCAGGCACTGCGCAGCTTACCACGGTCAACCTTGCCGAGGTGCGTACGAGGCAGCACGTCCAAGAACGTCACCGAGCGTGGCGCCTTATAGGGCTCGAGCCGTTCACGCGCGAATGCCTGCAACTCCTCAGCAAGACCCGGCCGCTGTTCTGTCGCGACGACGAAGGCCTGGGGCTTGGTGAGACCACTCGCGTCCTCGACCCCGACGACCGCGACCTCTTTCACGAGCGGGTGCTGCAGGAGGCAGCCTTCCACTTCCTGCGGCGCGAGCCACTTGCCGCCAACCTTGAGCAGCTCGTCGGCGCGGCCGCAATACGTGAAATAACCGTCGGCGTCGCGACGAACCAGATCACCGGACACGTACCACTCGCCGCGGAACGCGGCCTTCGTCTTGTCCATTTGCTGCCAATAGCCAATCGCGCGCGACTCGCCGCGCACCCACAGCATGCCGACTTCGCCGTCGGTCAAATCGTGCCCCAGATCGTCGCGCACCCTGACATCGAAGCCCGGCACGACGGTCCCGATGGTGCCGGGCCGCACGGCACCGGGCTTGTTCGAGATGAAAATGTGCCACATCTCCGCGGTGCCGAGGCCATCGAGCAGCTCCACGCCGAACGTCTTGTTCCAGCGCTCGTACAGTTCGACCGGCAATGCTTCCCCGGCCGACGTCGCAAGGCGCAGAGACGAGAAGTCCTGCTGGGCCGCGTCAGGATGGGCGACCATCTGGTTCACCATCGTCGGCACGTTCACCAGCACGGTCGGCCGAAACCGCCGAATCTTGGTGAACAACGTCTCGGCGGTGCTCTTTTCGGGGAACAGCGTGGCGGCCGCGCCCACCGAAAATGGAAAGAACAGATTCGATCCCGTCGCGTAGCCAAAGAACAGCTTCGGCACGGCCAGCGTGATATCGCGCTCCGTGAGCCCGAGCACGCCCTGTCCGTAGCACACGGTGGTGTTGGCGAAGGAGCCGTGACTCTGCACGACCGCCTTCGGCTTCCCCGTCGTGCCGCCGGAGAACAGCCAGATCGCCGCGTCGTCGCGGTGACTGGGGAACGTCTCGAGCTCCGCCGAGGCGCCGGCGATGGCCCGCGTGGTGACGGGCTCGCCGACGACGATGATCTGCTTGAGGTGGACCGCAGCCGCGGTACGTGCGGCCTGGAATTGAAGCGCCGTGTGGCGATGCACGAGCGCCACCTTCGCCCGCGTGTACGCGTAGAAGTACTCGATCGCATCGGCGGCAAGCTGTGGGTTGACCATCACCACCACCGCGCCAACTTTGAGTGTGCCGAACAGCGCCGCCACGAACTCCGGCCCGTCGGGCAGCGCGATGATGACCCGTTGCTCGGGCTCCACGCCGGCGCTCTCGAGCAGATGACCGAACCGGTTCGCGAGCGTTTGCACCTCCCGATACGTGAGCGTGCCCTGGTCCGTGAGCAGCGCCGGCCGATCTCCCCTTCCCTCGCGGACGCGCGCGTCCAACAGCCAATCAGCGATGTTTAAGCGTTCCGGAAGCTCGGGTCTCATGGGAAAGGATGATGATGCCGGTACATGAGCTGGCGCAACTGACGTGGGAAGAAGTGCGGGATTTGGATCGGGGACAGACGCTCGTCGTGCTCCCGGTCGGCGCCATCGAGGCCCACGGGCCCCATCTGCCGCTCGATACCGACGTTGTGATCGCCACGGCGATGGCGCGCGCGGGCGCCCGCAAGCTCACGGACCGCGGCCATGTCGTGTTGATCCTCCCAGCCCTCGCCTTTACCGCGGCCAGCTTCGGGTCCGCGTTCCACGGTACCCTGTCGATCTCCGCCATCACCGTCACCGCGGTCATCGTGGACGTCGCGCGCAGCCTGTCTGACCAGGGGTTCCGCCTGCTGGCGCTCGCGAACGTCCACCTCGACCCGGAGCATCTCACCGCGCTTAACGAGGCCGTCAAGCTCGCGCGAGCCGACCGGCTGCTGCCGATCGTCTTCCCCGATCTCACGCGCAAACCGTGGGCTACGCGCCTGGGCGATGAGTTCCGGAGCGGCGCGTGCCACGCGGGACAGTTCGAAACGTCGATTGTCCTGCACGAAAGGGCTGATGCCGTCCGCGATGAAGTTCGCCAGTCCCTGGCCCCCAACCCCCAGTCCCTCTCACAGGCGATCAAAGCCGGCAAGCGCACATTCGAGGCGGCCGGCGGACCGCGTGCCTACTTCGGCGATCCCGCGGCGGCCACCGCCGACGAAGGCGCTCGTCTCATCGCAGCTCTGGGCGCGATCCTCGAGGAGGCCGTGATTGCGGAGATTTGACGGCGCGGTTGCAGTCGTGACGGGTGGCGGCCAGGGGATCGGCGCCGCGGTCGCCCACGCGCTGGCGGCGGAGGGCGCCGCAGTCGTGGTGGCTGCACGCCATTTCGATCGCATCGAGCGCGTGGCGATCGAGATCCGCGGCCGTGGCGGCAGGGCGTGGGCGGTGCCCTGCGACGTGACCGACGCGGCGAGTGTCGCGGATCTCGCCCAGACTGCCATACAACAGGCCGGGACGGTCGATATCCTGGTTAACAACGCCGGCGTCGCGCACAGTGCGCCGCTCGCGAAGACCTCGCTCGACGACTGGAATCGCGTGCTGGCGGTAAACGCCACAGGTACGTTTCTCTGTACGCGTGCGTTCCTCAGCTTCATGCTCGAGCGCAAACGGGGCGCGATCGTCAATGTCGCATCGGTCGCGGGACTCGCGGGCGGGCGGTATATCGCCGCATACGCCGCGGCGAAGCATGCCGTGATCGGCTTGACACAGAGTGTCGCCGCAGAGGTCGAAGGTACCGGCGTCACGTGCAATGCGGTCTGTCCCGGCTTTGTCGATACTGAGATGACGCAGCAATCAGTCGAGCGTGTCGCCACCAAGACCGGCAAGGATCCCGCTGCCGCACTGTCAGCGCTGCTGGCATCGGCATCGCAGCGGCGGCTCATCACACCGAACGAAGTGGCCGAAGCTGTCTTGGGGCTCGCTGACTTGCATGGTGAGCGCGCGAACGGGACCGCCCTCACGATCGCAGAATAAGGAGACTATGGCATTCGAGATCATCAATCCTGAAGCCTTTGGCGCTCGGCCGAGCGGATGGAGTCACGGTATGCTCGCCGAAAAAGGCGGGCGTATCCTGTTTGTGGCGGGCCAGATCGCGCCGGTAGGCGATCTCGTCGCGCAGTGGGCAGGCGCGCTCGGCCGTGTGATGGAAGTCGTGCGTTCGGCGGGCGGCAAGCCGGAGAACGTCGGCCGGATGATCGTCTACATCACCGATCGCCCCGCATATCTCGCCAACCTCACGCCCCTCGGCGAAGTCCACCGCAAACATATGGGGCGCCACTACCCCGCCATGGCCGTCGTCGAAGTAAAGTCGCTGATTGATTCAAAGGCTCTGGTTGAAATTGAAGCGGTGGCGGTGCTATGAGTATTCGGTCATCGGTTTTCGGTTATCAGTTCGACGAGAACACTTCCGTTGCCACAATTACGCTCAATCGGCCCGAGCGGCTCAACGCCCTCACGTTCGAGGTCTACAAGGCGCTGCGCGATACGTTCCAGCAGCTCGACATCGAGCCCGGGGTGCGCGCGATTGTCATCACCGGCGCCGGGCGGGCGTTCTGCTCGGGCGGCGATGTCGAGGACATCATCGGGGCGCTGCTGGGCCGCGATCTCAAGGCGTTACAAGATTTCACACGCCTCACCTGCGACCTGATCCTCGCGATGCGCCGCTGCCGCCGGCCCATCGTCGGCGCATTGAACGGGACCGTGGCGGGCGCCGGGGCCGTGATCGCCGCGGCGTGCGACATCCGCATCGCCGCGGAATCCGCCAAGATTGCTTTCCTCTTTACAAAGGTCGGGCTGTCAGGCGCCGACATGGGCGCGGCCTGGCTGTTGCCGCGCATCGTCGGGTACGGCCATGCGACCGAGATGCTGCTGACGGGCGACTTCGTGGACCCCAAGCGTGCGTATGAGATCGGCCTGTACAATCGTGTCGTCCCGCAAGCGCAGGTGCTGCCTGAAGCCCGGGCCATCGCCGAGCAGCTGGCGCGGGGACCCACGGCCGCGCTCGGCGTGACGAAGCAGGCGCTCGACGCCGAGGCGGCACTCGACTTCGAGGCGGCGCTCGCGTACGAGGCCGAAGTCCAGGCGCGGCTTATGCAGGGACCGAACTTCCGCGAGGCTCACGAGGCATTCCGCGCCAAGCGCGACCCCAAGTTCATCTGATGCTTGATACCGCCCCGGTCCGCGCATTTCTCGACGACAAGCATGTGACGTTGGCGGAGCGCGTGAGCGATTTCGCCACGCGCTTGCTCGCGCCCCGTGCTGAGCCCACGGACGACGCATCCGCACGCCAACAGGCCCGCGAGCTGCTCGGCACGCTCGGCGCCGCCGGCTGGTTTCAGCCGATTCGCGACCAGGATTGGCGCGCCTGCTGCATCGTGCGCGAGGTGCTCGCCGCGGCCTCGCCGCTGGCCGACGCGGTGTTCGCGCTGCAGGCCCTCGGCGTCGTGCCGATGCTGCTCTCCACCAACGACGCGATGCGCAAGCGGTGGCTCGATGCCGCTATCCAGGGTCGCGCCATGGCGTCGTTCGCAATGACGGAGCCGGA
>DASWEL010000192.1:0-1624 GCA_036394755.1 Gemmatimonadales bacterium
CGCCACCGCCGCAGGCGCACTGGCGGTCACGGTCATTGCAGCAGGGAGCGCGGGTGCCAAACCATCTGCAACGCCGACAATCGGCGTCAGCTTTGACCTGCTGAACCAGATCCGCAAAGCAGAGCTGACGGGAATCAAGCAATACGCTGCGAAGAAGCACGTCAAGATTCTGTTCTCCGTCGCGAACAACGACGCCAATCAGCAGTCGCAGCAGATCCAGAACTTCATCTCGCAGCACGTCACAGGCGTGATCGCGATCGCGCAGAACGGCGATCAGATCGTCTCGTCGATCCGTGCCGCAAACCGTGCGGGCATTCCGTTCGCAACGATCGATCGCGCTCCCGGCAAGGGCGGAAAGGTCGTCGCGCAGGTGACCGGAAATGCGCTCGGCGACGGCGCCAAGGTTGCGAACTACATGTGCTCGCTGCACAAGCCGCTGAACGTCCTGCTCATGGTCGGGGCGCTCACCGACGCCAATGCGATCGGGCGTCGCGACGGGTTCCTCAGCGCCGCGAAGAGCTGCTCGAGCATCAAGGTCGTTCAGCAGCTCCCGACGAACTGGGACCCGACCACGGCGCTCAACGGCGTCACCAACGCGTTCCAGGCGCATCCTGAGATCGACGCGATCTTCGATCCGTCGGACTACCTCCTGCCTGCGGTTGTCTCGGCGCTCAAGGCGACGCAGCACTTCTATCCGGTCGGCAATGCGAAGCACGTCACGATCGTCACCATCGACGGCGACAACAACGGCTGCTACGCGCTGCGCACCAAGTGGATCGATGCAGACGTGGCCACGCAGGTCGGCAAGTTCGGACCGAGCGCGATCGACGCGATCCTCGCCAACAAGGCGGCCGAGGTCGTGAAGGTCCCCGGCCTCACGCTCAGCCAGCAGAACTACCAGGCGACGCATTCCAGCGTCTGGGGCTGCGCGTACGGCCCGAACGGATTCAAGAAGTAGAGACGCACAAAGCTCTGGGCCGGCGGACGCGTCGGCCCAGACATGTGACGACATGCAGCGTGTGGTCGAAACCTCAGAAGTGCCCGTGCGACGGGTGACCGGCTCCTCGGCGGCCGGGGAACGCCGCATGGAGATCGGGCGGATGGTGATCGGCCGCCTGCGCGACCTCGCGCTGATCCCGGCACTCGTCCTAATGGGTGCGGTCTTCTCGCTGACGACGAGCGACTTTCTCACCCAACAGAACCTTCTGAACATCCTCCAGCAGAACGCGGTGCTCGGAATCGCAGCAATCGGCGCCACGTTCGTGATCATCTCCGCGGGAATCGACCTGTCGGTCGGATCGACGATCGGCGCAGCAGGTATCGCGGCCTCCGCAGTCATGTTGCACGCCCACAGCATCGCGCTCGGAATTGCTGCGGGCATCGGCGCAGGCTTCTTGACGGGAAGCACGCTCGGGCTCCTGATCGCCTTCTTCGAGCTGACGCCATTCGTCGTCACGCTCGCCGGCATGTTCTTCGTATCTGGACTGACCGTCTACCTCACGAAAGGCAGCACGCTCGGACCGCTGCCGTTCTGGCTCGACAATCTCGTCTTTCGGAAGGTGCTCGGGATCCCGGCGGCCGCGATCATCACCGTCGCCCTCTTCGTGCTCGCGCAACTCGCCCT
>DASWEL010000193.1:0-2871 GCA_036394755.1 Gemmatimonadales bacterium
ACGGACATCGCCGCCACAATCGCGAGCATCGCCACGATCGCGAGACGTGTGAGCCACGGGTATCCCCACATGCGCATCCGCAGCCGCTCGGGCATCTCGTTCTCAAGACGCCGGCGTAGTCTCAACTCGGCCACGGCGATCAGGACGTAGACAAAGATCGCGACGGTACCGTAGGAATTGACGAGAAACGCAAAGATCCTGTCGGGCGACAGGTAACTCATCGCGACGGTCACATAACCGAATGCCGTGCTGCCGAGGATGGCGGCCACCGGCACGCCGCGGGCATCGAGCGTGGAGACTATCGCAGGTGCGTCGCCACGCCGGGCGAGCGCCATCAGCATGCGCGAGGAAGCGAACAGGCCGGAGTTCAACGCGGACAGCACCGCCGTCAGTATGACGATACTCATCACGGTTGCTGCCGCGGGAATCTGCAGCACCTCCATGACGCTGACGTATGGCCGCGCCATACGCATCGTGTCGTTCCAGGGCACGATAGCGACTACGAGAAAGATTGAACCGATATAAAACACCAGCACGCGCCAGATCACCGACTGCGTAGTCTCCGCGACGGCCTTCTCGGGTTCCGCGGACTCGGCAGCAGCGATCGTGACGATCTCAGCACCGAAATAGAATCCGGTCGCCGCGACCGCCCCCGTGAGTACCGGTACGATGCCATTGGGCATGAAACCGCCGTGAGCCGTAAGGTGCGACACACCTCCCAGCGCTCCCGGCCAGGCACCGAGCGCGAAGAGTGCGCCAGCGCAAAGAAATGCAACGATCGCAGCGACCTTGATCGAGGCGAACCAGAACTCCGCTTCACCATAGGAGCGCACCGACAGCAGATTCACGATGGTGAACACAGCCATGAGTGCGAGTGTGAACTGCCAGGGCGCGATCGTCGGCCACCACGTGCCGAGGATCTTCGCCCCCGCGACCGCTTCGAGGGCAACGACGATCACCCAGAAGTACCAGTACATCCAGCCGGTCAGAAAACCCGCTAGTTCCCCGAGCGCCAGGCGGTTGTACTCGTAGAATCCGCCGACCGCGGGGTAGGCGATCGCCATTTCACCGAGCATGCGCATCACCAGCACGACCAGCGTACCGGTCAGGGCGAACGAGATTACGGCGGCCGGTCCCGCCGCACCGATGACCACCCCGCTGCCGACGAACAGGCCCGCGCCGATCACTCCGCCGAGCGCGATCATCTGCATATGCCGCCGCCGCAGCGAGCGCCGCAGCCCGCCGGACGCCGGGCTTGGCAGGGTCATCGGCGGGGGCTCGCGCGGGAATTGCACGCCGGCCGCGTCACATGAATTTCTGGTATTTCTCGAGGTGCCGGACCGGCCTGGACAGGGCGTCACGGCGGAATGGATCACCGAGCTCCTGCGTCACCAGCATCTCCAGCACCGTCGTCTTGCCGGCACTCTGCGCCGCGGCGGCCGCGCGCAGGGCAGGCGCGACGTCGGTCAGTCGCTCGACGCTCACGCCATCGCAGCCAAAAGCGCGCGCCACCGCGGACCAGCTGGGGTTTTCGAGATTGACCCCCTGGTAGCGCCTCGAATAGAAGTCGACGTGGTTCTTCTTTTCCGCGCCCCACTGTTCATTGTTGAAGACGATCACCGTCACGCCGATCTTCTCGCGGGCGCAGGTGAGCAGTTCGTTGAAGCTGATGCCCCAGGCGCCGTCGCCCACGTAGGCGAACCCGGGACGCTCGGGTGAGGCGAGCTTCGCGCCACAGATGACCGGAAATGCATATCCGCAGTTGCCAAAGCTCATGGCGGCGAACATCGACCGCGGCCTGTCGAAACGCAGATAGGAGTTGGCGACCGAGCAGATATTGCCGATGTCCGTTGACACCATGGCGTCGGGGGGCAGGGCCTGCTCGAGTGCCCGCAGCACCTGGCGCGGGTGCATGCGCCGGGTGTTGGCCGCTACCTCGAGCGAGTACGGATCGCGCTCGTGCGTCCATCCGGTGAGCTCCGCTTCCCAGGCGCTCTTTTCGGCAGTAATGCGTGACAGCCGCTCGGCGCGACTCCCCGAGCCTGTCAGCCGCCGAGCTTTGAGCCGTTCAATCAGGGCACCGGCGGCGGCGCGCGCATCGCCGTGAATCCCCACCGAGATCGGCTTGACGAGCCCCAGCATCCGCGGGTCGCTGTCAATCTGGATGATCTTCGCCTGCTGCGGCCAATAGTCGAGCCCGTGTTGCGGCAGCGTGCCGAAGGGCCCGAGGCGTGTGCCCAGGGCGAGCACCACGTCCGCCTGCGCAATGAGCTTCATGGCGGCCTTCGAGCCCTGATAACCAAGGGGGCCGACGGCGAGCGCGTGGGAGGCCGGGAACGAATCGTTGTGCAGGTAGCTGTTGCACGCGGCCGCGCCGAGCAGGTCCGCAAGGGCGATTGCCTCGGCCGCGGCGCCTGCCGTGATGACTCCGCCGCCGGCGACGATCATCGGGAAGCTCGCACCTGCCAGCATGTCGGCTGCGGCATCGAGTGCCGCCGAGTCACCCGGCCCGTGGTTAATGCGCATCGGCTTGGCGATGCTCGCCTCGATCTCGCCGTAGAAGAAGTCGCGCGGAATATTGAGCTGGGTGGGTCCCATCTCGAGCATGGCGCGGTCAAAGCAGCGCGCGGCGATCTCGGCCATGCGGCGCGGATGGTTGACGTGCCCCTGGTACTTGGTGATCTTCGAGAAAATCGGCAGCTGCTCGGTTTCCTGGAAGCCGCCCAGCCCCATCGTCAGGGAGCCGGTTTCCGGTGTGATGAACACAACGGGCGAATGAGCCCAGTAGGCGGCCGCGACTCCGGTCACGAAATTCGTGACTCCCGGTCCGTTTTGCGCAATGCACACACCGTGGCGGCCCGACGCGCGCGC
>DASWEL010000194.1:0-6487 GCA_036394755.1 Gemmatimonadales bacterium
TCGAGAATCTCCAGCGAGACGAGATCACCGACGGCGTCGTAGTCCAGGATCACGCCGGGCTTGTCCTCGTCGCTCTCCGCGACGGCGACCCCGTCCTTCAGTACCACACTGAGCGTATCCGTCCGACGGTCGTAGGTGATCGTCACGGCTAATCCCTCCAGTACCTCGGCAGGCCGTCGGTCAATATCTATGACCACCCGTACAAGATACATCTTCGGGGGCCTTCCCATGGTGACTCGCGACTGCAGAACGACTCGCCCGTCACGCACCGGGAAGCGCTGCTCCGGCGCGGCGACGACGTGCTGGACCAGGCCGTCCGAGACGTCTCGGCGTTGCATCTCGAGCCTGGCGTGGCCACGCTCACGGTGCTGAAGCAGATGCGAACTCTTCAACGCGCGCCACCGCGTCGTGGATCTGTCTGGATTTGTCGCTTGACTCCGCGTCGTTGGCTCTGGCAATGTCGCGCGGCTATCGCGCGTGACGACGGCCTCGCGATTGTAGAAGTGCGCATGTGGAGGAGCGATGCGTCGACTGGTGACTCTGCTTTCCGCGGTTCTCGCAGTGCTCGTGATCGGCCCCACGCACGTCATGGCCCAGCCGTCGACGGCCGGCGGGCTCACCGCGCTGCCGCCGACGAACTTCGGACCGAATCTGCTCCAGAACTCAGACTTCGAGACGCTGAGTGGTGGCCTGCCGGTCGCGTGGAGTTCCGGAGCGGGCTGGAGCGCCGATCAACTGGTCGTGCATTCGGGCCGCGTGAGCTATCGGCGCGAACCCGGTGCGGATACCTCGGCCCAGACGGTGCAGTTGAAGGCCGGAACGTACCTGCTCAGCGCGTGGATCAAGAGCGATGGCCTTGGCAGTGGCTCGACGAGCGGGGCCCGGCTGACGCTCGATTTTCGGCCGGGCGGCATCAATGCCTGGCGGCCCTCGGAGGTCATCAGCGGGACGAACGACTGGCAGCTGTATCAGGTCGGCCCGATCGTGATCGAGACGGACCGGACGGCGGCGGTATGGCTCGAGAACTACAATGGCGCATCCGGAACGGCGTGGTTCGATGACGTCAGTCTGGTGCAGATCCTACCGCCGCCGGTCGATGTCTTTCTGCTGTATCCCAACTACCGAGGACTGCTCTTCGACGATCAGCCGCAGACCATCCGGCTCGACGTGACGGTGACACCGCCGGGCGGCGACGTCGGCCGCTACACCGTGCGAAGCGTACTGTCCGACGAGACGAGCGGGCGGGTCGTTGCGCAGCAGTCCTTGTCGGCCGCGGCGCACCTGGTCGCGATGCTCGACGGCACCGCGATGCAGTCGGGCCGCAGTTATCTCGCGACCGTCTCGCTCGTCGACCTCTCGACGAACGGCGTCGTATCGACGTACCCCGCCTATCGCGTGGCGAAGGCCGCGGGGAGCGCCAGGCAATCGATGAACGTCTCGGTCGATGCGAACAATCGCGTCGTCCTCAAGGGCGTGCCCCGGTTCGTGCTGGGCGTCTACGACTCCGGGCTCGGCTACGACACGGATCCGACGTTCTGGGACACCACGCTCTGGTCGCCGGCGGGCGACCGACGCCTGAGCGGTCTCAATATCAACATGTACCTGAACTACCACTATGGGCAGGCGCCGGCCGATGCGATGGCGGCGCTGATGGACAGCCTGCAACAGCACGGGGTCATGTATCTGCAGACCGGCAACTGCTTCGACAAGTATCCGGCCGATCCGACGTTTCCCATCGACAGCTCGGACACCTATGTCCGCACCCTCGGCGCCCACGCCGGCAGCGCCGGCTACTACACCATCGACGAGTGCCTCTCGTCGTTGCAGCCCGGAGCCTTCAGCCAGTACCAGCGGCTGCGCACGCTCGACCCGGGCAGCATGACCTTCGCCGCGCTCCTGGGGGAACCCGAGATCGCCCTGTGGCGTGACAGTGCGGACGTGCTGGCCAGCGATCCCTATCCGCTGTTCGGCGCCGAGCCGACCGGCGGCTACGATCTGGCGCAGGTCGGGGAGTGGACCGCGCGGACGCGCAAAGCCGTGAAGGATGCGCGACCGTTCATGGCCGTTCTGCAATTCTTCCAGTTCACCTCGCAGGGCCGATACCCGACGCTCGCGGAGATGCGCAACATGGCGTACACGGCGATCGTCGAGGGGGCGAAGGGACTCATGTGGTGGAGCCTCGGCGAGGGCGCGCTCGAGAGCGTGTGCGAGAGCGGCACCATCTGGTGTTCGCAGCGGGCTCAGCTCATGAATCGGCTCGCGGCGGTGGTGAGCGAGGTCGCGTCGCTGGAGCCCGTCCTGCTCGAAAACGACACGACGCTGTCGTGGGGCGCCGTGACGCGCGTGACCGTGAACGGAGCGGGTCGGGCCACGTCGTCGATCGGGACGAAGGTCAAGCACGACGACAAGTCGACCACGGATCCGTACCACGTGTTCGCCTACAACACCACGCCGGACTACGATCCCGGCGTGGCGTCGCCCTCGGCGACGGCGCAGTTCACGCTGTCGGCGGTCCCGAAGTCCATCACGGTCCACGGTGAGAATCGCGCGATCGCGCCGACGCTGACCGCGAGCGGCGCGACCTTCACGGACACGTTCGGTCCCTTCGAAGCGCACGTCTACGTGATCAGCTACTGATCCCTCTCAGCTACTGACCCCCCCTTGACAGGTCGGTTGCCCGCGCTGTATTCGGGCGGCACTCAGCTGTACGTGGGCGCGGTGCGGCATTCGAGAACTGGACGCAAACGGCAAGGGTCTGCGAGGGAGGAACCATGTTGATATCGCGCAAGCGGGTGTTGACAGGCGTGGCGTTGGCGGTCGTGGCGACGGCGGCGGCGGGATACGTCCTGGCCGACGATCGCGGTTCCGGCATCAGCCAGAGCGGCGAACAGCGAAACATGCGTCGGGTGGGACACGTCGATCTGCAAGGGCGGGCGTCGTACCAGCCGAACGTCATCGTCTATCCGGATAAAAGGACGATTGCGTTCGCGGGCACGCACGGCGGCAGCCGGCCCAACCCGCTCAAGGTCGGCTCCCCGGTGGAGCCGAACGGCACGATGATCATCGACGTCACCCGTCCGGATCGACCGGTGGAGACAGCCCATATCCCGGTCCCGGTCGCGGGAGGTCAGGCACAGATGGCGCGCATGTGCCTCGGCTCCGACTTGCCGGGCGGCATCAACGGCCACGTCTACCTCTTGCGCAACATCCAGGGGAACACTGCGCAACGATCGGGCTACGAGATCTGGGATGTGACTGACACGAGGAACCCCTCGCCGGTGGCCGCGTTGACCGGCATTCGCAGCACGCACAAGCTCTGGTGGGAGTGCACGACCGGGATCGCCTACATGCCGGGTAGCAAGTCGACGCCGCCCTTCTGGCGAACCTCCCAGTCGATGGTCGTCTACGACTGGAGCCATCCTCCCGCCGCAGTGACCGGCTCCGTGGCCCCGATATACCCGTCGTACCCGACATACATCCGCACGTACGGCCTGGTCGGTTCGCAGCCGGCGCCGGCTGGAACCGGAGGGGTGCCCAACTCGCTGCACGGGCCGATCTCGACGTTCGAGCATCCGCAGTTCGGCAAACCGCTGGCGCGCGCCGCGGGGCCAGACGACGTGGTCGGCAACCGGATCTATCTCGCGTGGGGGGTCGGCGACGACGGTGCTCTCCAGATCGTGGACCGCAAGAAGCTGCTGCCGACTACTCACGGCGGGAGCTGGAACGGCCTGAATCCCGACACACCGAGCAACGCCGAGATCGAGGCGGCGCAGACCGGTCTTCTCTACATGTCAGGGGATCAAGGCGGTCACACCAGCATGCCGGTCTTCGGGCTGACGCCGGCGAGCTATGCGAAGTTCACCGAGTTCAAGACGCGCGACATCGTGCTGCTCGCGTCCGAGGCGACGGCCAACCTCTGCCAGGAAGCGCCGCACTGGAGCTTCGTCGTGGACGTCACGGTGGAGAACTCGAAGACCGCGCCGCCGGGCACGCGGATCGAGCAAAGTCCGTGGCAAGGGCCGATGGTCCTCTCGACCATGTGGGTCGACCCGCGCCTGGGCGAGAAATATCCTCGCGGCAACTACTGCACGCGGGGAGCGCGCTACGGCGTGCATTCGAGCGAGGAGAACTTCCGCAATCCGTTTTACGGCAGGGTGACGTTCCTTGCGTACTTCACCGGCGGCGTGCGCGCGTGGGACATCCGCGAGCCGCAAGGGCCGGTCGAGGTCGGCTTCTATGTCCCGGAATCCAATGCCAACACCACCCAGCCGGACGGCTACATGACGAACAACGTCGAAGTCGACAATCGCGGATTCATCTACGCGACTGACCGCAACGGGTCCGGGCTCGATATCCTCGAGCTGCGCGGGAAGGCGAAGAGCATCGGCCTCGGCACGAGTGGCCACGACGGCGACGACGAAGAATGAGCTGAGCTGATCCAGTCTTCGTGGCGAAAGGCGGCCTCCGGGCCGCCTTTTCATTTCCCCTGAATCGGCCCGGTGGCAGGCGCCTAGCCCAGGCTCCCGCGGCGCACGATCGTCCGCCGCAGCGCCGTGCGATAGACGACGCACGGCGATTGCGCTACCGTAGCGTCGCTGGAGAAGGGGCGCGAGGACAGGACCGGCGGCAAACCGCAAGGAGTCCGGCCATGCCGACTTACATCGTCCTCGGAAACTTTACCGACCAGGGGATCCGCAGCGTCAGGGACTCTCTCAAGCGCGAGGACGCTTTCCGCAAGCAATGCGAGAAGGTCGGCGCGCGGGTCACGGACGTCTATCGCACGATGGGCCGCTACGACCTGGCGGCCGTCCTGGACGCTCCTGACGATGTCACCCTCACCTCGCTGCTGTATTCCGTGGGAGCGCTCGGCAACATCCGCACCGAGACCCTGCGCGCGTTCACCCGTCAGGAAACCGACGAGGCCATCGCAAAGATGTAGCTCTACAATGAACTGACCCGACCCCGGCCGCACGCGCCCCGACTCCAGCACGTCCGCGGGTCGGTCAGGTCTTTGAGGACGCATATGATCGTCAGCAGGATGGTGCGGGGGTGGGTTGCCGCCGGGATGCTCGTTGCGGCGCTGGTCGGCTGCGCGACGACCGAGACGCAGCCATCGGCGGCGGTCACGAGCCTTTCGCCCAACGCTCAGCAGTGGTTCAGGATCAACTGGAAGGCGGAACCGGACCGCGATGGCAAGCGCCGGCTGTCTGGTTACGTCGAAAGCGCCCTCGGCGAGACCGTGAAAAGAGCCCAGTTGCTTGCGCAAGCGCTCGATGCCTCCGGCAACGTCATCGGGCAGCGACTGGAGTGGGGGCCCGAAGTGATTCCGGCCCTTGGCCGCGTTTACTTCGAGATCCCGAAGATGCCGCCAGCCGCCCGGTACCGAGTGACCGTGTGGGCATATGACCGCATCAAGGGTGGCGGGTCGGGATAAACAGCGCTGGGACCAAGGTCCCACTTAGCGGGCGCGATGGACTGGTTGACCACGCTGACGACCGCGCTAGGATCCGCATGGCTGTCGGGCATCAACCTGTACGCCACGGTGGCGACGCTCGGGCTCCTCCAGCGGCTTGGGCTCGCCCGTCTCCCCGGCGACCTCACCGTCCTGTCCCACGGATGGATCATCGCGCTGGCCGTGGGCCTCTACGTGATCGAGTTCGTCGCGGACAAGATTCCCGTGGTGGACTCGGTGTGGGACGCGGTTCACACGTTTGTGCGTGTCCCGGCCGGCGCGATCCTGGCGGCCTCTGCGTTCGCCGACTTCGATCCGCCGGTGCGCGTCGCAGCCCTGCTTGTCGGCGGCGGCCTCGCGCTCGGCTCTCATGGCGGCAAGGCCGTCACGAGGGTGGCCGTCAACACGGCGGCGCCCGGTGCCGGCGCGGTCGTCAGCGTCGCGGAAGATGCCGTCGCCGTCGGCTCCACGGCATTGATGACGTTCTTTCCGCTGGTGTTCCTCGGCCTGCTGGTCCTCTTACTGATCGGGACGGCGTGGCTGGTCCCTCGAATTGTGCGCACCTTGCGTCGCATCCCGGCGCTGCTCCGAGGCTCCTAGACGGCTCTCGCGTGACGCGTCTACCCCTTCACCGCGCCGGTGAGGGCGGTGACGTAATGCTCGACGAAGAACGAGTAGACGAGGGCGACCGGGATCGAGCCCAGGAGGGCGCCGGCCATGAGCGGGCCCCAGTAGAAGACATCGCCGCGGACAAGCTCGGTGAAGACGCCGATCGGGATCGTCTTCTGCTGCGGTGACGAGAGGAAGACGAGGGCGTAGAGGAACTCGTTCCAGGACAGGGTGAAGGCGAAGATCCCGGCGGAGAGGATCCCGGGGACGGCAAGCGGGAAGCTAATGCGGACCATGGCCTGGATCCGACTCGCCCCGTCGATCCGGGCGCACTCCTCGATCTCCCGCGGAATGGTCTTGAAGTATCCCATCAAGAGCCACGTGCAGAACGGGATCAGGAAGGTCGGGTACGTGAGGATCACGGCC
>DASWEL010000195.1:0-2934 GCA_036394755.1 Gemmatimonadales bacterium
CAGATCCGCGACCGCGGTGATTTCGACAAGCCGTTCGTCGCGGTCTGCAACTCGTACGTCGACATCATCCCTGGTCACGTTCATCTCCAGGAATTCGGCAGGGTGGTGAAGGAGGCGGTGCGCGCCGCCGGCGGAGTTCCCTTCGAGTTCAACACCATCGGAGTGGACGACGGCATCGCCATGGGGCACGAGGGAATGCGCTACTCGCTCCCCTCGCGCGAGCTGATCGCCGATTCGGTGGAGACAATGGTGCAGGCGCACTGCTTCGACGCCATGATCTGCATCCCAAACTGCGACAAAATCGTGCCGGGGATGTTGATGGGCGCGGCGCGCGCAAACATCCCGACCATTTTCGTTTCAGGCGGACCGATGGCTGCCGGCGTCGACCGCAGCGGCCAGAAGGTAGATCTGATCTCCGTATTCGAGGCGGTCGGCGCGCGCGCGTCGGGCGCGATCGACGACACGCGTCTCGAGGAGCTGGAGATCGCCGGCTGTCCGACCTGCGGAAGTTGTAGTGGCATGTTCACCGCCAATTCGATGAACTGTCTCTGCGAGGCGCTCGGCATCGCTCTTCCAGGCAACGGGACAATTCTCGCGGTGTCACCCAAGCGGCACGAGCTCGCTCGCGCGGCAGCGCACCAACTTCTTCACCTTCTCGAGCGCGGCATCCGCTTCCGCGATATCGTCACCGCCGACGCCATCGACAACGCTGTAGCTCTCGATGTCGCAATGGGCGGTTCTACCAACACTCTGCTTCATGTGATCGCCATCGCCCACGAAGCGGGAATCGAATATCCTCTCGCGCGGTTTAATGATGTCGCCGAGCGTGTGCCGCATCTTGCCAAAGTATCGCCGGCGTGGGACGGGAACCGGCAATGGCATATCCAGGATGTCGACGCAGCCGGCGGCATTCCCGCGCTCCTCAAGGAGCTGGCGCAGAAGCCGGGCACTCTCTTCCTCGGCGCGCTCACGGTCACTGGAAAGACTGTCGGCGAAAATATCGAGAGCGTCCGGAATCTCGACGAGCAGTGCATCCGGCCGATCGCGCAGCCGCATTCGGCGCGTGGAGCGCTCTGCGTACTGTTCGGCAATCTCGCTCCCGGCGGCGCGGTGATCAAAGTCGGCGCAGTCGAGCTACACGACTTTACCTTCCGCGGTCCGGCCCGGGTATCCGAGGACGAAGAGTCGGCGATCGCGGCTGTGCGTATCAACGACATCCGCTCCGGCGAAGTGGTCGTGGTGCGCGGCGAGGGTCCGCGTGGCGGCCCGGGTATGCGCGAGATGCTGTCGCTGACGAGCATGCTCAAGGGAATGCCAATCGGCGCCGAGGTGGCGCTCATCACCGACGGACGATTCTCGGGCGGCACTCGCGGGCTTTGCATTGGCCACGTCTCCCCCGAGTCGGCCGAGGGCGGTCCCATCGGACTCATACGTGATGGTGACATGGTCTGCATCGATCTCCCGGAGCGGAGACTGGATGTCGACCTCACCGCCGCGGAGCTGCGCGCGCGCCGCCGGCATTGGACCGCGCCCGAGCCACGATACACGCGGGGATGGCTGTCGCGCTATGCGGCAATGGTGACGAACGCGGGGCGTGGTGCGGTGCTCGAGTGGCCACAGGCGCGCGACGATGGCGGCGCGATGAGCGAGTCATGGGCCGGCGCCGTCGAGGCAATCACTCACTCGACGCGCGAAACCTACAGGCCCAAGGTGGGTGTGAGCAGATGACCGACGAGCGCACCCCGCTTCCCGCTTCCGCCTTCCCGCCTCCCGCTTCCCCGCCCGCCGACGAGCGCACCGGCGCGCAGGTGATGTGCGAAGCGCTCGTTCGCGAGAATGTCGAAGTGATATTCGGCATCCCCGGCGGCGCGATCATGCCTTTCTATCACGCGATGTGGGAATATCGCGATCGTCTTCGTCACGTACTGTGTCGCCACGAGCAGGGCGCCGGCCACGCGGCGGAAGGTTACGCGCGCTCCACGGGGAAAACCGGCGTGTGTGTCGCCACCAGCGGACCAGGCGCGACGAATCTCGTGACTCCGATCGCCAACGCGTGGATGGACAGCACCCCGCTCGTAGCGATCACGGGGCAGGTATCGAGCGCGGTGCTGGGAAAGGATGCTTTCCAGGAGACCGACATCACCGGCATCACGCTGCCGATCACCAAGCACAATTATCGGGTGAGTCGTGCCGCGGATCTGCCGAGCGTTTTCCATGAGGCATTTCACATCGCGCGCACGGGTCGACCCGGGCCCGTGCTGATCGACGTTACCAAGGACGCTCAACAGGCGCGTCTTGTACCGGATTGGAACACAACTCTCAACGTCCCCGGATTCAGCGCTCCAGTCGGCATCGATGCGCGTGCCGTGCGCGAAGCGGCGCGTCTTCTGGCGGGCGCGAGCAAGCCTCTCATTCTGGCGGGCCAGGGCGTCATCATTTCCGGCGCCGCCAACGAGCTACGCGCGTTCGCCGAACGCACAGGAATTCCAGTCGTGACGACGTTGCAAGGCATCGGCGTCTTTCCCGAAGATCATCCGCTCAGCATCGGGATGCCGGGGATGCACGGGTGGGTTCACGTCAACCGCGCGATTCAGGAGTGCGACGTGCTGCTCAGCATCGGCGCGCGCTTCGACGATCGTGTCACCGGAAAGGCGTCCACCTTCGCACCCCGCGCGCGTGTAATTCACGTCGACATCGATCCTTCGGAGATCGGCAAAAACGTAAAGGTCGCCGTTGCGATCATCGGCGACGCCCGTGCGGCATTGCGCGCGCTAGTCGAGGAGACACCCCCACGCGATGCTGCCATCTGGCTCCGCAACATTCGGGAGACACAGGCCACGCACCAGCATCGCCAGCCGTACCTCCGCAGGCCGGATACGCCGGAGCTGATGCCGCACGATGTCTATGCAGCGCTGAATTCCGCCTTGAACAAGC
>DASWEL010000196.1:0-3055 GCA_036394755.1 Gemmatimonadales bacterium
GAGTGGATGGAAAAGGTCAGCGACGAACAATACCAGGCGGGAGCGAAGACACCATGAAGGGCGCTGTTCTCTACGGCCCGCGCGACATCCGGTTTGAGGAACGCGACGCGCCGAGGATGATCGAGCCGACGGATGCCATCCTCAGGCTCTCGGCAACGTGCATTTGCGGGTCCGACCTGTGGCCCTATCGCGGCATCAGCCCGGTGGCCGAGCCGACGCCGATGGGGCACGAGTACTGCGGCATCGTCGAGGAAGTCGGCAAGGCGGTGAAGTCGGTCAGGCCGGGCCAGTTCGTCATCGGCTCGTTCGCCACATCCGACAACACGTGTCCCAACTGCCAGTATGGCTACCAGTCGTCGTGCATGCACCGCGAGTTCATGACCCGAGCGCAAGCACCGATGTTGCGCGTGCCGCTTGCGGACGGCACGCTCGTGGCCACGCCGGAGGTGCCGCCCGCGGACCTGATCCCGAGTCTGCTCACACTGTCCGACGTCTTGGGCACGGGCTGGTTCGCCGCCGTCGCGGCGGATGTGCAACCGGGCAAGACCGTGGTGGTCGTCGGAGACGGCGCGGTGGGTCTGCTCGGCGTGCTCGCCGCCAGGCAGTTGGGTGCCGAGCGGGTCATCGCGATGAGCCGCCACCCGGCGCGGCAGCAGCTCGCGCGCGAATTCGGCGCGACGGACATCGTGACTGAACGCGGCGCGGAGGGTGTAGCGCGCATCAAGGAACTGACTAAAGGCGTTGGCGCGGACGCGGTGCTCGAATGCGTCGGGACCCAGGAGTCGATGATGCAGGCGATCCAGGCAACGCGCCCGGGCGGCTCGGTGGGCTACGTGGGCGTGCCGCACGGTGTCGAGCTCAATGGCGAGGATCTGTTCTACAGCCACGTCCACCTGCACGGTGGCCCTGCGCCGGTACGTCGTTTTCTACCAGAGCTGATTGACCTGGTGTGGAGCGGGAAGATCAATCCCGGAAAAGTGTTCGACTTGACTCTGCCGCTGGACCAGGTGGCGGAGGGGTATCGCGCGATGGACGAGCGGCGGGCGATCAAGGTGCTGCTGCGGCCATGACTTCCACGGCGCTGATTACGGGAGCGAGCCGCGGCATCGGACGCGAAGTCGCTCGCGCGCTCGCATCCGAGGGCTGGCACGTGCTGTCCGGCGTGCGAGATGCCAACTCGGCACCGCCAGGAACGCAGGCGGAAGTCGTCGACACGGGAAAACCCGAATCGATTGAGGCCCTGGCCAAGCGGCTTCGAGCGCGGAATCAACGGCTGGACGCGCTCGTCAACAACGCCGGCGTTTATCGAGGACCCGCGCGTGAGATTTGGGACGTCAACGTGCTCGGTCCGCTGCTGCTGACACGAGCGCTGGAGCCGTTCCTCGCCCGGAATGCACGCGTGGTGATGGTGACGAGCGGCCTCGGGCAGCTCTCGGTTCAGGCGGCGGGCCTGGTCAAGCGTCTGTCAAATCCCCAGCTGTCACTCGCTGAGATTGAGCGCCTGGCCAAAGAAGCCCCCGACGGTTACGGCGCGAGCAAGGCCGCGCTCACCGCGATGGCGCGCCTGTTCGCAGAGGAACTGAGGCCACGGGGGATTCTCGTAAACGCCATAAGTCCGGGATGGGTGCGGACTGACATGGGAGGACGCAGCGCACCACGATCGGTGGAACAGGGTGCGGCCAGCGTGCTCTGGGGTGTGCAGTTGCCGCCTGGTGGGCCGACCGGTGGCGTGTTCGAAGATGGCAAAGCGATCGCATAGGCTGCGCCTGAGGTCCCAGGCCGGACCATCACAAGCACCTTGATCGACAGTGAACCGGCTCGCGACTTCGTTTCATTGCTGCCGCTGACTTTGACGATGATCAACCGGGCGTTTGACGCTGACCGGTTGCCGTCGCCTTCTCGATCGCGTCTAACATCCGATGGCGCGTGACCCCGTCGTCGAACGTGGCAGAGAGATGTGTTCCCTCGCGATAGTCGCGGGCGAAACGCGCGTACGCCTGCGCAACGTTGGTGGCAGGGCCGTGCAGCGCCGAAAACCGGTACTGCGGCGGCACGGGCAGGACCTCGAGGGAGGACTGCGCGCCGTTGCCGCCACGAACGGTCAGATCGAAGATCTGGGCCTGGCCGCCGTCGGCCGTAACCTGCAGGTCGCCCTCGGTGCCGTTGATCTCCCAAAGCAAGTTCGTGCCGCGCGAACGTCCGCCGCGATAGTGGATCGAGAGCGCGGCGCCACCCTCGAGCAGTCCCGTGACGCACACCTGATCGTCCGCGTTCATCGGCTTGCTCTCTTCCGTACCCGCGATCGTGAATGACTTGCGGCGCATGGTCATCGTGGCCGCGAGCTCTCGCACCTCGCCGAGGCAGTAGCACAGCGCGTCCGCGGCGTGGCCGACCGCGATCGAGAGCAGCGTCGCGCCGTTCTTCCGGTCGTTGAGGTACGCGTTGTACGGCGGCACCGCCCCACCCCAGCCCATTCCCGAGCCGATCAGCGTGGTGGAGAGCACCTCGCCGACGTACCCTTGCCGGATCAGGTCGCGCACGTACAGCACCGGCGGCGCAGCGCGTGCCTGCAACCCCGCCACGGCAAGGACGCGCTGTTTTTTCGCCAGTGCGGCCAGCTGCTCCGCCTCCTGGAGACCGTTGCCGAGCGGCCATTCGCAATAGACGGCCTTCCCCGCGTTGAGCGCCGCGGTCGCCAGCTCGAAGTGATGCGGGACCTTCACGGTGATCGCGACGACGTCCAGGTCGGCGCTGTTCACGAGGTCGTTGTGATTATCGAACGCGAGCGGCACGCCGAAGCGCTTGCCGGCGGCGTCGGCGGATTCGCGCCGGCTGGTGGACAGCGCCGTGATCTCGAAGTCATCCGGGAGCGACTGCAAGGCGGGGATGTGCGCCTCCGCCCCCCAGCCGCGATCCGGATTGGCGCCGATGATGCCGACGCGAATTCGCCTGGTCATGATGTCTTGTTGAACATGTAGCGCGCGATCTTCCAGCCATTCGTGCCGCGCGAGAAAACGAACAGCTCCCGGTTTTGCTCGGGCCCGCTCGCTCCCGT
>DASWEL010000197.1:0-6041 GCA_036394755.1 Gemmatimonadales bacterium
GTGGTGCTCGTCGACGCTGCCCTGGGAGATCACGATAGTCACCGCCTCGTGGCAGCGATGAAGCACGCGGCGCCCGGGGTACGGATCATCGTGATGGACGTGCTGCCCGTACCGGAGGAGTTGCACGACTTTGTCAACGCCGGTGCGTCAGGGTTCATCGCGAAGGACGCAACGCTGGACGCCTTCGTGAGCACCGTTCGCTGGGTTGCGAGCGGGACGGACGTTCTTCCACCGGCGTTTACCAGCACGCTCTTTTCTCACATTGCGAAGCTCGCGCTCGGCCGCAAACCGACAGAGGTGGCCGAGGCCGTCCGCATGACCGCGCGGGAGCGGGCGGTGTTCGATCTGATCGCGGACGGGATGAGCAACAAGGAGATCGCGGAGCGCCTTCACCTCGCCACGAATACGGTGAAAGGGCACGTTCACAACATCCTCGAGAAGCTCGCCCTCCATACGCGTCTGCAAATCGCCGCCTACGCGCGGAGCGGCGGTCCGATAGGTCCGGTCCCTCCCACCTAGACGAGCCGGTCCGTTTTCCCTCTGTCGGATCTATAACGGTCCGCAGGATAACGGCCACTTTCGACCCACATTGTAGACCATCACTCGCACGTCCCGGGGGTGAGAGATGCCTGTGTCACTGACCTCGCGCGTCGCTTGGCTCATACCAGCTCTCCTGATCGTGGAGGCGTGCGCATCCGCTGACCGGCCGACGGCCCCCCGGTCCGGGCCCGAGTTCGCGATCTCCGATGGGGTTCACGAGGGCGGGACGCCGGGTTTCTACTTCCTTCCGCCAATGGTCGCCCAGCCCACGTTTAGCGGCACCTTCGATGCCGATATCACGACGCTCAACCCTCAGATTGCGATCTGCGATATCACGAGTGGCCCCGATAGCAATTGCGGCGGTGCAGGCGGGACGTCCGCTGTCATCGTGTTCACGACGACAAGAACGCCAGCGATCACTGTCGATCTTACGACGCCGCAGTATCAGGTGAAGTGGGACACCCGAGCGGCTGGCTTCGTCGCCGGCCATACCTATCGGGTGCATGTCACGGCCGGTGCGAGTGGGGCGCGGCGCGAGCTGGGCTTCGCCGACGTGTTGCTCAGCACTACGCCAGGGCAGGCGAAAGACGTGACCACCGGCGATGTCATCGTGGCGAAGGATGGGCGGACCCTGCCGATCAATTTCCGGATCGAGGCCGGCATCGCGGGGAGTGTCAGCGTCAGCGCCGCGACTCCAAGCGTCGCGACAGGCGGCACGGATCTGTTGACGGCTGGGGTGGAAGATCTGCACGGTGCGCCGCTTGCTGGCGCCACCGTGGCCTGGGCCGTGACGGCGGCCCCGGGCGTGGTGGCGAGCCTCGCGCCCATGAGCGGGCCGACGACGCTGCTCACGGCGGGGACGGCGCCCGGGTCGGCGGTGGTGACGGCGACGAGCGCCGGTGTTTCGGCGACGGTCGCAATCACTGTGGTGCCCTCCGAGTGCGACTGTTGGACCACCAAAGCATCGATGCCCACGGCGCGCTATGCGCTGGGTGTGGGCGAGACCGGCGGAGTTCTCTATGCCGTCGGGGGACTGTTGGGGAGTACGCCCCTTGCAACCGTCGAAGCGTATGATCCAGCCGGTAATACGTGGACCACGAAAGCATCGATGCCCACCGCGCGCCATCGCCTGGCTGTTGGCGTGGTGAACGGCATTCTTTACGCCGTCGGCGGCTTCGGCAACCTTGGGAGTTCGCCCGCGCTGCTGGCGACGGTCGAAGCGTACGATCCAGCGACCAATTCGTGGACGACGAGAGCATCGATGCCCACGGCTCGTAATGACCTTGCTGTCGGTGTTGCCAACGGGATTCTCTACGCCATCGGCGGAATTTCCGGCGCTGTGCAGGGCGTTGCCACAGTCGAAGCCTATGACCCAGCGACCGACACGTGGACGACAAAGGCGCCGATGCCCACCGCGCGCTTTGGCCTGGGTGTCGCGACGATCAACGGGAAGCTCTATGCCGTAGGGGGGGCTTCGAATGCTCCGGGTGGAGCGCAGTATGCGACGCTCGAAGTGTATGACCCAGCTACGGACACATGGACAACCAAAGCGTCGATGTCCGCCACGCGACATCTTCTGGCCCTAGGCGCTATCAACGGAAAGCTTTATGCTGTTGGGGGGGAGCGTGGCGGTGCCACAATTACGGGAAGCGTCGAAGCGTACGATCCAGTCACCGACTTGTGGACCACTAAGGCAGCGATGCCCACCGTACGCGCGTTTCTAGGTGTCGGAGTGGTCAACGGGCTGCTCTACGCCGTCGGCGGGGCAGGCCCCCCGCCCTTCACGCCCCTAGGGACGGTAGAAGCCTATCACCCGTAGATAAGGCGGCGGCGACGTGAAGCGGCGGCAATGAGGCGCGGTGGCGTGGATGGCTGCCGCGCCTTTGTATCACGAGAGCAGATCCTTCAAAGCAGGTCCTTCGGGCCCTCGGCCCTCAGGATGACAACTCGCGTTTGCTTCTAAGAAAAAGAAGAGAGAAGGACGCCCTGAGCTGTCCTCGTTGGTGACGCGCATGGCTAGGGGTTACACCCGCGGGGACCCTAGGGTTCGGCGTCCTTACCCCCGCGCAGGTTGGCGCGCCTAGTGCACGAGCTTCACGACGGCGAACACCAGGGCAGCCGTCGTGGCTGCTTGAGCGATCCAGAAGTTGAAGAGGCGGCGAGAAAGCCGGATCTCCATTTCGGCGAGTCGTTGTTCGAACCGGGCCTGGAGCTCAGCGATCTTCGCCTCCAATTTGGCCTGCAATCCTTCCACGCGCTGCTCGAGCTTCGCATCAAAACGCGCGAAATTGAGCTCGTTCAGGTCTCGGAGATCTCCCCGATACGTCGCATCGACCATGTTGAACCACTCCACGAGCTCGTTGGCGAGGTCGTCCCCGAGCTTCTCGTAGAATTTGCGAGACAATCTGGCCGTGACCGGCATGGGAGCTCCCGACGTGGAGTCCCGAGTCTAATAGTAGGGTCGGCGACGCATGGTATCAAGAAAACGCGGCTTAGCAGCAAGAAGAAGCAGGTCCTTCGGGCCTTCGGCCCTCAGAGCCTGCCCTGAGCGTAGCGAAGGGATGACAAGCTCGCGTTTGCTTCTAACAGCCGCTGGTCGCTTCTATAAAGGAAGTGATGGAAGAAGACCAACCTCAGCGATTCGCAGACGTTCTGCAGGAGTCCGGGCGAGGTCCCGTTCGAGCCGGGCGGCTTTGAATGCGTCTGAGGCAGATGGCATCGGCAGTAATATGCCACGGTCCACCCGGTGCCGAAACTCTGACCTACCGCGCGTTTCACACGGTGTAGCGCCGAATCGTTTGTCCCGGCACCGCGACAGACGTGAGCTCCAGGTGCAGCGTTGCGCTCAATTCCTCCGCAAAGCCCCGAGCTGTATCGATGTCGTCAATCATGACTTCGATGTTCGGGGTCCCAGGGCGCCCCAGGAGCTGCACGCTCCCGGTGTTTCTCGGGAGCGACGCTGGCCGTACGACGACGATGCGCTCGGCCAAGCCGACGGCTGAAAATCGATCGAGCGAAAACTCACCGCTCGGCACATTGAGGGAGAACCCCCACACGCGCACTGGATACACGGTGACGGCGCTGGCGGTGAGACGTCCGGCCGCGCCCATCGACACGCGCCGAGCACGTCGCAGCACGGCGTAGAATGCCAGCCCGAACACGAGCAGGACTGCGCCGCCCAGGAAATTTCCCTTCCCGAAGAGACCGACCACCGCGATCGCGTACACTGCCGCGATGGTCAACGCGATCTTGACGATCCGGGTCCAGGGCTCGGCGCTATTGAAGTCGAGAGGCAGGTTCATCGAGTATTCTAATCCCCAAAACAGGTCCCTTCGCTACGCTCATGGCAGGCTCTTCGCTTCGCGCGCGTTCCGCGCGCTCCGGTCAGGATGACAGGCTCGCTCTTCTTTGAAATGAAAAAATAGGAGGGAGGAGGTCGCGCGCTTGACCCTTTGAGTCATCTTCTGGTGATAGCCATCGAAGAAGGCAGCGCCGGTGAAGGGCGCAATGGCGAGCTGCGGTACGGGGCGATAGGTTCAGGCCCGTCGGCCAGTCGCGAAGACCGCGTGCCCTAACGAGGGGGACTCGATGAGAGTGGGAAATTTCCTGACGTTGCTGATCGCGCTCGCTTCGCCGGCGGTACTGCTTGGACAGGCGAAAGGCAAGAGCTCCGCGAGAACAGCGGCAAGCCGGCTCGTCGTTATGCCTGCCGGCGACCTGAAGTGGGCGGATCTCGACACGACCCGCGCCCCCGGAGTCAAGGTTGCGGATCTGTGGGGCAATCACGCGAAGGGCGCATTCGGGGCGTTCTTCAAGTTCCCGGCCGGATTCGCTGCTCCGCTCCACACCCACACGTACGACATGAAGGTCGTGATCGTGTCCGGGACTTTCGTCCAGACTCCGGAGGGCAAGCCGGAATTCCGGCTCGGCCCCGGATCGTATTTCCTGCAACCGGGCGGCAACTACCGGCACACGACGAGCTGCGATCCGGCCGCGGAGTGTGTGTTCTTTGTCGAAGGCAAAGGAAAGTTCGATCTCAAGCTGGTTCAGCCGCCCTCAACGGCGCCCGCGAAGCAGTAGCGGGCTTTCGCGTCGTGATCCGGCCGTTTCGGATCGTCGTGTAGTCCACCCAGGGGAATCCAGCGCCCGGAATGTGCTTGGGCCGTTCAAGCCTAAGAACGAACCCAGGTCCGGGCGATAGTGAGACGCCGAAGGCGGCGTGATGGCGGTGCAGGAGCCTAGGCCTAGGCGGCGAGGCGCGGTGGCGTGGTTGGCTGCCGCGCCTTGTTTATAGTCCGAGTCTCTCAGTTCCACTTCAGATTCCTGATCTGATCAAGATTCACATTCCCGCCGCTGAGCACAGCCACAACCTTTGATCCTGCGGGAGCTTTGATCAATCCATGCAACAGCGCCGCGACGGGTGCAGCCGCTGCGCCCTCGACCACGAGTTTGCAATGCGACATGATCCAGATCATGGCAGCGAAGATCTCGCGGTCAGGGAGCGTGACGATGTCGTCCACAAAACGCTGCACGACAGAAAATGTGTGCTCGCCCACGCGCTTCACCCGTAGACCGTCGATGATGCAGTCGATCTTATCGAGCGTGATGACGCGGCCCGCGGCGACGCTCTGCTTCATCGCTGGACCATCGGACGATTCCACGCCAATGATCTTGATCCTTGGGTTCGACGCTTTCAGCGCCATCGACACGCCGGAGATCAATCCGCCGCCGCCGATCGGCACAACGGCGACATCGACTCCGGGAAAATCCCGGAACACTTCCAGACCCAGCGTTCCCTGGCCCGTGATGAGTTGCATGTCGTCAAACGGATGGATGTAGGTAAGCCCGCGCTCCTCACACAGCTGTTTGGCCTTCTCGTTGGCTTCGTCCCAGATCGTGCCGTGTTGCACGACCTCGGCACCATAGGCGCGCGTCGCGTCCACCTTGGACTGTGTGGCATTGCTGGCCATCACCACGACCGCCTTCATCTTGTACACGGCGGCCGCAATGGCGACGCCCTGCGCGTGATTCCCTGCTGAAGAGCAGATCACGCCGCGCCGTCGCTCGTCACCGGTGAGATGACGGAACTTGTTCAGCGGTCCACGGACTTTGTACGATCCGCCCTTCTGGAACATCTCCGCTTTGAGTCGCATGTCGAAGCCGGTGCGCTCACTCAGCAGCCGCGAGGTGAGCAATGGCGTGTGATACGCGTGTCTGGAGACATGCGATGCGGCTTCCTCGAATTCGGCGAGGGAAACAGGCATGGTGGTTCCCCAAGGTAAAGCGGCGGCGTGATAATGCGGCGGCGAGATGAGGTGGCGGCGAAGGGCGGCGCGCGTTTGATCGCTCGTTGACGTGACCGGCGACATTGGCTTGCAATGCCCCCGCCGCATTCCTACGTTCCTCTGATGGCTTCCTCAGCCGCGCCGCTCTCCGCGGACGACCTGCTTCGGGCGCGCATTCCTGACAAGCGGACGGAGCTCGTGCAGGGTCGGTTGATC
>DASWEL010000198.1:0-2085 GCA_036394755.1 Gemmatimonadales bacterium
GTAGTCCGCGCTCGTCAGCGACGCGAGAAAGGCGACGACGTCGCCGATCTCTCCCTCAGTCAGGGCGAGCGGTTGAATGTCCTCGTCGAGATAGGGATTCTGCAGGCCGTCGCCCTTGTTGTAGTGGTCCATGACGTCCCACAGCGTCTCCTGCGAGCCGTCGTGAAAGTAGGGCCCCGTCGCGAGCACATTGCGCAGGTCCGGTGTTTTGAAGGAGGCGATATCGGGCTCCTTCTTCGTGATGAGAAATCGGCCGAGCGCCGACATGTCAGTCTGAATGGCAGCGCGATCGATGGCCGTCGGATCGCCCGAGTTGATGAGCTGCTCGGCCTGGCGTGCCAGCGCGACGACGTCGTGCCGGATGGTGCCGATGCCGATGTTGTGAAAGTCGTTGTCCGTAAAGTAGGTGACGTCCCGCTTGTCTTCCGACAAGGCGTGGCACTTGTTGCAGCGGCCACGGGTGTTGAAGAGCTCCCAGCCGCGCTTGGCGGAGTCATCGATCGCTTTCTCGTCGCCGGCGATGAAGTGATCGAAGGGTGAATCGAACGAAACTTGCGTTCGCTCGTAGGACGCGATGGCACGCACCAGGTCGGGGCCGTTGGGCGGGTGGCCGAAGACCCCCCGGAAGGCGTCCTGGTATTCCGCTATGGCCGCGATTCGGTTCACGGCAGCGTCCATGCTCGGCTGGCCCATCTCAATCGGATTGACGATCGGCAGTGCCGCCTGCTCCTCGAGCGTCTTCACGCGGCCGTCCCAGAATTGCGTCTTGTTGTAGAGGGCGTTCAGGATGGTCGGCGCGTTGCGCTGGCCGAGGCGGCCCTTGATTCCGATCGAGGTGGGTTTCCCGTCGGTGAAAGCGTGCGCGGGATCGTGGCACGTGCTGCAGGCGACGCTCCCATCCGCTGACAAGCGACCATCGAAGAACAGTCGCTGGCCGAGCGCGATCTTCTCGGGGGTCTGTGGATTATCGGGCGGTATCGCCGCGGGAGTCGCGTCGGCGGGGGCGCCGACCTGTTGAAGGGATTTGGGCCGCGCGAGCGGGCCCGCTTCGGGAATCGGCGGCATCTCGAGCGTCGCTTCCGGGGTCGCTCCGAGAATCAGCGTCACGGTGCCTACGACCATCACGAATGCGAGACGGACTCGCCCGCTATTTGTCGAGCATCGGCCGGCCTTCATGGGTCACGAGCAGGTCGTGCATGTCGTTCGCATGCTCCTCCTCCTGCGCCAGAATCCGTTCGAGGAGCACCCGGGTGGTCGGATCCCGGTCGCCGAAGTAGCGCACCATCTCGCGGTAGGTCTCGATGGCGACGCGTTCGGCAACCAGATCTTCCTTGATCATGTCGACCAGGTTCTCGCCCTCGGCGTACTCCGAGGCGGCCCGGGAGCCGACCCCCTCCGGGTTCAGGTTCGGCTTGCCGCCGAGTTGATTGATTCGCTCGGCGAGGAGATCGAGATGCTCCTCTTCCTCCTTCGCGTGCTGAGCGAACTCTTCCTTGACCGCCTCGCTGGCGAGTCCGGTCGCGCAGACGGCGTGGAACTTGTATCGAAGGATGCACACGATCTCCGTGGCGACCGCGTGGTTCAGGAGGGCGACGGCATCTTCCACCTTGCCCCCGTAGTTCTGCGTGACGGCGCCTTCGCTCAGATGTTGCCGAGCCCTGCGCCGAATCTCCTTGATATCCGAAAGGAACCCCTCTCGAGCACTCATTGTCTATCCTCCCTTCTTCATGATGATCCGTTTCCAGAAGCCCCCCGCGCCGTCGCGCCGGCTTCCCACCCACCACCCACCGCCTTGTAGAGCGCGACCAGCTCGAGCGCGACGTCGCGCTCGGTCTGCGCGAGCGTGTCCTGCGAGGTGAAGAGCGATTCCTCGGCCACCAGCACCGTGAGGAAGTCGGTGAGACCCTGGGCGTACAGGTTGCGGGCGAGCTCCGCGGCGCGCCGGTTCGCGCGCACCGCGTCCTCGAGCTGGTCGCGGCTCGCCTGCTCGTGCGAGAAGGCGACGAGCGCATCCTCGACGTCCTGGAACGCCTGCAGCACCACGCCCTCGTACGCCGCGAGCAGCTCCTGCTGCGTCGCCGTCTG
>DASWEL010000199.1:0-4749 GCA_036394755.1 Gemmatimonadales bacterium
GGCGCTCTTTCGGGCCCGAATGGGCGCTCCGCGGGAATCGTGAGCATCTGGATTATACTGGTCGGGGAGAAGGCTCCTCGATTTGTAACTGCATACCCCGAGCAATAGCCATGCCCTTCAAGACCCTCGACACGGTGGTTGTTACGACTGATCTGCCAAGCCACGGCTTGAAACGCGGAGACGTCGGTGCTGTCGTGCAGGTGTACTCGGCCGAGGCGGTTGAGGTTGAGTTTGTAACCGCTTCTGGGCACACGCAGGCTGTCGTCACGCTTGGTACTGACCAGCTCCGTCCTGTCGGGTCACGAGATCTCCTTGCGGTGCGTCAGCTAGACGCGGCGTAATTCGTTGGAGCGGGCCGCGCGCGGTTTGTGGTCGTGCGCCCGCGGCGCTTATCGAGCGCTTATGAGCGGCGACGCTGCTTCGTCTCAGGAGAGCAGCCGCTCGCCTATCCTGCCTTAGCCGCAAGAATTTCCGCACGCCGATGGCACGCCCTACCTAACTCGATGATTACCTGAAGACTCTTCGAAGAGTTACACGCGCGTCGAATTGCCGGCCTTAGCTCTCGCCGATGGCGCGCCAGTGGCGCGATTGTCCCAAGTCACTGATTCCACGTTGTATGTTTCGTGGCGCGCGCCCGTGTTGGTTTCGTCGTGCTTAACCGCATGACAGTGGCAACGACATCATAAGGGGCTGATTCGTCGTTGTAATTTTCGCGCGCGACCTGGCGTGCCCAATCCGTACGGCGTGCACGGACGTGAGACCGGAAACTGCGAACTGCGGCTTCACAAATGAACTACGCAGGGCCGGTCCGGGGCAGCCTGCCGCGCCAGTACGCCGGTCGCCTGCGATGGTGCGCAACCGCCAGGACGACCTTACCGCTGCCGGTGTCGACAAACACGACAGAAAACGGAAACCGCTTGAGCAGGATCCGCTTCACCCCGCGATCGCCCAGGCGGCCAGGCCACGGCGAGCCAGGCACGACGCCTTCCTCCAGGGTATCGAGAGCCGCCCTGAAGTCCTCACGGAAGTCGGCGCCGAGACCAGCGCGCTGCGACTCATACCAGGCCGCCGCCCCTACCGCCTCCGCGGCTGCCGCCTCAAGGATGCGGACCGCAGGCATTCAGCGCCGGCGGCTTAGGTTCTTATCGATCCTGCGTAGCGCCTCGTCCGCATCGACGGTTTGCACCTGCCCGCGCTCCAGCTCATCGAGCCGGCGCGTGATCTCCGCCTCCCACGCCTGAGCGGCGTCGGCATCCGCCGGGCCATCCAGGCTCGCCAGCAGATCGTGGGCCAGCGCGGCGCGCTCGTCAGCGGGCAGCTCGAGGGCGAGGTCGAGAGCCTCTTTGAAGGATGCTGAGCTCATAGGAGTCTCCGAGGTCAATCTTACTGCACCAGCCATGTCCACGCGGCCTGCACGCCGCCAAGCGGGCCGACGGTCACAAGTACGCTCAACTCGCAGCCCTGAACGGGACGACGTTGCCGCCCGACCGAAGGCCGTCGAGGTAATCGGCCCAAGCCTGCATCATCTTCCGACGCTCATCGAGGCGCTGCGCCCGGTTGTAGGCAGCCCGCACTTCGTTGCGCTCCCGATGGGCGAGCTGCAGCTCGATGATGTCCGGAGAGAAGCCGAGCTCGTTGAGCAACGTCGACGCCATCGCGCGAAACCCGTGCCAGCTCATCTGCTCGCCCGTGTACCCCATGCGCCGCAAGGCGGCGGTGATGGCGTTGTCGCTCAGCGGTCGCCGCGAACTGAGCGGCGAAGGGAACACGTAATGTCCGCGCCCGGTCAGTGGCTCAATCTCCCGCAGGATGGCGATGGCCTGGCGCGCGAGCGGCACCAGGTGCGGTCGCCGCATCTTGGTGCGACTCGCGGCGATTCTCCATTCGCCCGCGCCGAGATCGATCTCCGACCACTCCGCGGCCCGAAGCTCCCCGGGGCGAACGAAAACCAAGGGCGCGAGCTGCAGAGCCGCTTCGACCACGGGGTGCCCCTGATAGCCGCCGATGGCCCGCAGGAGCTGCGCAACTTCGCGCGGCTCGGTGATTGCCGCCCGGTTGGTGACCTTGATGGGCGTCAGGGCACCGCGCAGATCGCCCGTAGGATCCCGCTCGGCTCGCCCCGTCGCGATCGCATAGCGCACGACCTGGCTGACTCGCTGCCGGGCACGGTGAGCGGTCTCGTGCTTGCCGCGCCGCTCGAGCCTGCGGAACACGTGAAGGAGTTCCGGCGCCGTGAGCCCGGAAACCGGTCGCGATCCGATATACGGGAACAACAGGTCCTCGAGCGTCCAGACCGCCTTCTTGAGTGTCTTCGGCGCAAAGGGCTGCTTCGCCAGCCATTCGCGCGCGATCGTCTCGAACGTATTGGAGGCGCTGGCGCGCTCGGCGCGCCGCTCGGCGGCGGGATTCTTGCCCGCCTCGAGCGCTGCTCGGAGCTCCGTGCGGCGATCGCGTGCGGCCTTGAGCGACGTCGCCGGGTAAGTGCCGAGGCCCAGCATGGACTCGCGTCCGCGCACCTTGTAGCGCAGTCGCCAGAGGCGCGCGTTGGCGGGAGTGACGAGCAGGTAAAGGCCGCCGCCGTCACGAAGCTTGTACGGACGTGCCTTCGGTCTCGCGCTGCGAATTCGCGACTCGGTCAGAAAATCGGTCGCCGCCAAAGTCGTACCCACCGGGCCCTGCTCGTACCCGCTATTGTACCCACTTTGGAGCTCGTACCCACCGTTTTCAGGCCTCGACACCGATGGACGCCGGTGGAGGTCAATGGATGCATGAAATGCTTGTTTTTGCGGTATTTTGTGAGTAATGCGAGCTTGCATTTCGTTGTCTCTCGAGGAGGGTCTGGCGCCCCCGGCCGGAGTTGAACCGACGACCTACCGCTTAGGAGGCGGTCGCTCTATCCACTGAGCTACGGGGGCGCAGTGCATGCGAAGTGTACCGGCGTGCCGCCCGCACCCACCATCCCCTCGCGCGGGCAGAAGCGTACTATGCAGACGAGCACTCAGCTCAGCCCGAGCGCGTCGCGCCCTCAAGGCAGGAGACGTCCATGACCACATCCGTCAGCGTAGGGAAGCCTGCAAGCCTGCCGTTCGAAATCCGGCGCGTGCCCATGCGGCAATCTCTCCAGTGGCTGAGCCGCGGCTGGGACGACCTGAAACACATCGGTCGGCCCGGTCTGGCTCACGGAGCGCTCATCGCGATTCTGGGAGCAGTTCTGCTGATGCTCGGCAGCACCCATCTGTACCTCACCGCAGCGGCCGTTACAGGTTATCTGCTCGTCGGGCCTGTGATGACCACCGGTCTGTGCGAACTCGCGCGACGGCGCGCGGCGCACGAGCCGTTGGGTTTTGATGAGTCGCTGCAGGGACTGACGCGCAACCCCGACGCCCTCATGCACTTCGGGGGCGTGCTGGCGCTCATCGCGCTGTCGTGGTTTGTCCTGTCCGCCTTCCTGCTGCAGTCGGTGCTCAATGCCTCGGTGCCAAGTCTCGCGGTCGCGCTGTGGGGCGGATCGGGCGAGGTGGACGCGGCACAGATCCTGGGCTACGTGGGATGCGGCGCCGTGCTCGCGGGCATTGTTTTTGTGATGTCGGTCGTGGCCGTGCCGCTGATCATCGACCGGCACGCCAGCGCCTCCGATGCGATCCGCGCGAGCCTGCGCGCGACCCTCTTCAACCTGCCGGCGATGCTCGTGTGGGCCGTGCTCATTGTGGGACTCACCGTGTTAGGTTTCGTGACCCTGCTGATCGGCATGGTGATTGTCGCGCCGCTGCTCGGCTATGCGACCTGGCATGCTTACCGGGACCTTATCGCCTAGGGGCTGGTGGAGCGGAAGGAGATCGAAGTCGCGTGTAAGTTGCTGGTTTCTAAGAAACTTTCCGGGCGATCTGCTACCGATACCCGCCCCGTACCCCAAGCGAATATGGCGCACTGAGCGGCGGATACTTCTTAATCAATCTGATTCAGAATGATTAACATGCGCAATCGCGTCGTGACCGCACACATTCCGGATCAGCTCGCCCGCAAGCTAGACAGCCTCGCCGAGCGTCTCGAGCGCCCGCGGGGCTGGGTCGTCAAGGAGGCGATCGAGGGCTACCTTGCCCTCGATGAGGAGCGTCATCGGCAGACGTTGGCCGCGCTCGCCGAAGTCGATGGTGGTGCGACGGTCGACCATGCCGAGGTGCGTGCTTGGACTCGAAGTCTGGCATCCCCTCGCCGCAAATCGCCGCGCTAGTTCCGTGGCGCTCCGCTGGACGCAATCAGCCTATGGGAACTTGCGCCGACTGTACGACTTCCTGGAGCCCGTCAATCGCGGTGCAGCCGTCCGCGCGGTGCGTGTCACAGTCAATCGGATCGAGCGCATTCCCGCCCAGCCGCGCCTAGGGGAGCGGCTGCCGCGCTTCGTGCCCCGAGAAATTAGGCGTGTGCTCGTCGCGAAGTACGAGATTCGCTACGAGCTGACGGACAGCGACGTTGTCGTACTGCGTATCTTTCACGCACGGGAAGATCGGTGACCCCGCCAACCAGCGCCATGCCGATGCCGACCGTGATGCGTAGCCACGGTCGCGAACGCGGTTTAGGTCAGCCCTTGATGGACCCGAGCCAGCCCGCACTGTACCCCACTGCTGGAATGACGCGAGTTCCGGGGGTAATCGGTAATCGTGGGCTAACCACCCACGAACTCCCCACCGCTTAAAATATGACGGACACTGTGATGCGAGGCTCGAGGCGCGTGACCTGCTCGGTGACTGA
>DASWEL010000200.1:0-8148 GCA_036394755.1 Gemmatimonadales bacterium
TTGCGTTCTGAAGAAAGGCACGGCGGTCGATGCTCATAGCTCCTCGAGGTTGGTCTTGCGCCAGCAATTCTGGCTGCTAGCGTTCGAGGTGCGCTAGGGGCGCCCGACAAGGCTTCGCATGTTTCCCAATCCGCAGGATGCACTGCCGCTGCCGTCCCGTCCCGACCTCGAACAGTACCGCAAGCTTGCCAAGGACCTGATCAAAGCCTGTAAGTCCGGCACTCCCGCGATTGCTGCCTGGGCCGACCGCTGGATGGCATCGCTCCTCGCCGGCTCGAACCGCCGGAGAATCGATCGCGCGGCGCAGCAGGTGGAGGAATTCGCACTGCGTACCTTGACAGGCGAGGAACGCCGCTGCGTGCTGGCCGACGCGCAATTCGTGCTCGCGCGGTCGCACGGGTTTCTGAGCTGGGCCGCGTTTGCGGCGCACCTGGAGGCGCTCGCCCATGGACCCACCGAAGCCGCGGCGTTCGAGTCGGCCGCGGACGCTATCGTGCGTGGCGACGAGCAGACGCTCCAGCAACTGCTGCGGCAGCATCCGGACGTGATTCGCGCGCGCTCACCGCGCGAGCATCGCGCCACGCTGTTGCACTACGTCTCGGCGAACGGTGTGGAGGGGTACCGGCAGAAGTCGCCCGCGAACGCGGCCCGGATCACCGAGCTGCTGCTCGCGGGAGGCGCGGATGTCGAAGCCGAGGCGGATGTCTATGGCGGCGGCTGCACCGCGCTCGGTCTCGTCGCGACGAGCACTCCGCCGCGCGCAGCCGGCGTCCAGATCCCCGTCATCGACGTGCTGCTGAGTCACGGCGCGCAGATCGAGCACCCGAATCTCGCGGGCAACAACGTCGACGCGGTCTACGCGTGTCTCGCAAATGGGTGCCCGGAGGCCGCCCAGTACCTCGCCGAACGGGGTGCTCGTCTCGGCATGGTCGGGGCTGCCGGCATCGGACGACTCGACGTGGTGCGCCAGCTCGTCGAGGCAGCCGACGTCTCGCGACGTGAAATGGCGCTTCGGTATGCTGCCGGATATGGCCAGCTCGAAGTCACGCGGTACCTGCTCGATCGCGGCGTGGACGTGGACGCGCACTCCGGCGACGGCGAAACCGCGCTCTTTTATGCAATGCTCGGCAATCACATCGCGGTCGTGCGGATGCTGCTCGAACGCGGTGCGCGCCCCGGTATGCGCACCCGGCACGGTGACATCGTCGAAACCGCCATCTGGCATGCCGCGCATGGCGGGGGGGGCCAGCCGGATCTTTCCATCAAGGTCCTCGAGGCCCTGATCGCCGCGGGCGGGAAAGCACCGGACCGTCATCCGCCAGTCAACGAGCAGGTTGACGCGTTCCTGACGCGCCACGGCAGTGTGGCCGATCCGAAGCGATACTGGACTGGCGAAGAGCCGCGGTCCGGCTAGGCTAGCGCCTCTCGCGCATTTGGGACAAAATCCACGCCTCTCTCACTGGAGTTCAAGATGAAACCCCGAGCCTGTCTTCTGATGGTCGCGATGGTGGTTCTCCCTCAAGCGCTCGCCGCACAAGCAACAGCCGCTGCGGCCGCCCCTCCTTCGAAAAGCCCGGTCGCCGATGGGCTGCGTGGCATGCACCAGCGCTTCTCGCGCATTCTGATCGCCGCGGCTGAAGCAATGCCGGCGGACAAGTACAACTATCGCCCCACCGCGGCGCAGATGAGTTTCGCCCAAATCCAGGTGCACCTCGCGAACGAGGGAAACGACGTGCTTTGTGGCAACACGGCCGGCGTTCCGGTGCCGCAGCGCACGGCAGTCGACAGCACCGCGACCAAGGAGCAGCTCGTCGCGCGTCTCAGGGAGACATTCCAGTTCTGTGAGCAGGCCTTTGCAAAAATGGACGACTCGAAGCTCGCCGACCCGGTGTCGATGTTCGGCATGAACATGACGCGAGCGACGGCACTCCTCATCACGGTCGGCGATTGGGCCGATCACTATAGCCAGGAAGCGAATTACCTGCGGCTGAATGGCATTCTGCCGCCCACCGCGCAGCGTCGCGCCGGCATGTAGTCCTCACCGGTAGGGGCGCAGCATGCTGCGCCCCTACCGCAGGGACGTATGGAAGTCATCATTCAGCGAGACTACACGCAGATGAGCAAAGTCGCGGCGCAGATCGTCGCGGAATTGCTCAACACCAAGCCGAGTGCCGTCCTCGGCATGGCGACGGGCTCCACCCCGCTGGGGCTGTATCAGGAGCTCGTACGGCTGCACAAGAAGGAGCAGCTCGACTTCTCGCGCGTAACGACGTTCAATCTCGATGAGTATGTCGGCCTGCCCATGAATCACCCGCAGAGCTATCACCACTTCATGCACGAGCACTTTTTTCGACACGTGAACATCCCGCCGCACAACATCAACATCCCGTCCGGCACGACCAGCAACTATCCGGCCTTCTGCGAATGGTACGAGCAGCGGATCAGGGAATGCGGCGGGATCGATCTGCAGATCCTGGGCATCGGGACCGACGGCCACATCGCGTTCAACGAGCCAACGAGCTCGCTGAGCTCGCGCACGCGGCTCAAGACGCTGTCCAAGCAGACCATCGACGACAACGCGCGGTTCTTCGATCGCCGGGAAGACGTGCCGGTGTACGCCATCACGATGGGCGTCGGCACGATTCTCGACGCGCGCAACCTGCTGCTGGTAGCGAGCGGCACGACCAAGTCGAAAGCGGTTGCGCAAGCGGTGGAGGGTCCGGTGACCAGCCTCGTGACGGCGAGCGCGCTCCAGCTGCACCGCGATGCGATCGTGATCGTGGACGAGGAGGCCGCCGCGGGCCTCACGATGCGCGAGTACTACGAGTTCATCTACGCGGCCAAGCCTGCGGCCCCGAGGGCCTAGAGCGTGCATGCCGTCATCGCATTCCTGATGCTCGTGCAAGCGCCCGTCCTCCAGAAAGACGGGCTGCAGTTCAAGGATCTGAACCGCAACGGGGTGCTCGATCCCTACGAGGACTGGCGTCTTTCCCCCGAACAGCGCGCGCGGGATCTCGTCGCGCGCATGACGCTCGAGGAGAAAGCCGGGGCGATGATGCACGGCACCGCGCGCTCGGTGGGCGGTCCGATGGCCAGCGCGGGCATGGGCGGCCAGTACGACACCGCGGCGATTCGGGCACTGATCGACAGCGTGAAGGTCACGAACCTGATCACGCGTCTGAACACGGACCCGAAGACGCTCGCGACCCAGAACAACGTTCTCCAGGCGATCGCCGAGCGCACGCGGCTCGGCATTCCGGTCACGATCAGCACCGATCCGCGCAACCATTTTCAGTACCTGCCCGGCGTCAGCACTCAGACCACGTTCTCGCAGTGGCCGGAAGCCCTCGGCTTCGCAGCCATCGACGACACCGCGCTGACTCGGGCGTTCGGCGACATCGCGCGACAGGAGTATCGCGCGGTCGGGATCCACATGGCCCTCTCGCCTCAAGCCGACCTCGCGACGGAGCCCCGCTGGCCGCGTGTCGCCGGGACGTTCGGCGAGGACGCCGACGTGGCCGGCCGCCAGGTGCGCGCCTACGTCATCGGCTTTCAGCATGGTGCGAACGGTGTGGACTCGACCGGCGTCGTAACGGTGGTCAAGCACTGGGTCGGCTACGGCGCCGCCAAGGACGGCTGGGATAGTCACACCTACTACGGCCGATTCGCGACATTCACGGGACCGAACCTCGAATACCACATCCGACCATTCCTTGGCGCCTTTGCCGCTCATGTGGCCGGTGTCATGCCGACGTACTCGGTGCTCGAGCATGCGACCTGGGATGGCAAACCGATCGAGCAGGTCGGGGCCGGATTCAACCGCCAGCTGCTGACGGACATGCTGCGCGGGCGCTACGGCTTTCGGGGCGTCGTCGTCACCGACTGGGCGATCACGTGGGACTGCCCGGACCGGTGCAAGAACGGCGCGCCCGCGGGTGAGCGCCCGTCGTTCGCCGATGTCGGGATGCCCTGGGGCGTCGAAGATCTGTCGATGCGCGCACGGTTCGTGAAGGCGGTCCGGGCAGGGGTGGACGAGTTCGGTGGGACCGAGCGCGCCGACATGCTCGTCGACGCCGTGCATGCGGGCGAGCTGTCCGAGGCGCAGCTCGACAGCTCGGTCGTCCGCATTCTCGCCCAGAAGTTCGCGCAGGGGCTGTTCGAACATCCTTTCGTCAGCCCCGACGCCGCGGCGCGGCTGGTGGGGAATCCCACGTTCCTCGCTGCCGGGGTCGATGCGCAGCGCCGGGCGCTCGTGCTGCTCGAGAACAAGGGGAACCTCCTCCCATTACATTCCTCTCGTCCGCTCCGCGTCTATCTCCGCGGAGTCTCGGCCGACGCGGCGACGCGCGAGGGCTGGACGATCGTCAGCGACCCTAAACAAGCTGACGTCGCCATCGTGCGGCTGAGCGCGCCGTTCGAGCGGCTCCATCCGCAATACGTCTTCGGCCAGTTCTTCCACGAGGGGAGTCTCGCGTTCAAGGACGGTGATCCCGATTACGAGGCGTTCAAGCAGGCGAGCGCGGCGGTGCCGACCATCGTAACCGTCTACCTCGAGCGCCCCGCGATCCTGACACCGCTCAAGGACAGGGCGAGCGCGCTGATCGGGAACTTCGGCGTGAGCGACGCCGCCCTGCTCGATGTCCTCACCGGGCGGGCGAAGCCGGAGGGCAAGCTCCCGTTCGAGCTGCCGTCGTCGATGGAAGCGGTGCAGGCGCAGCGCTCGGACGCGCCGCATGACAGCGCGCGGCCGCTCTACCCGTTTGGCTTCGGCAAGAGCTACTGACGTGATTCGCGTTCAGCACGTCGTCAAGACTTTTGGGAAAGTCACGGCAGTCAACGACGTCTCCTTCGACGTCCGCGCCGGCGAGATCTTCGCGTTCCTCGGTCCGAACGGCGCCGGCAAGACGACCACGATCAAGATGCTCACGACCCTGCTTCACCCCACGAGCGGGGCGTTGGAGCTCGACGGGCTCGATCCCACCACGCATCAGACGGAAGTGCGGCGGCGCTTCGGCGTCGTGTTTCAGGATCCGAGTCTCGACAGCGATCTGACGGCGTGGGAGAATATGGACATCCACGGCGTCCTGTATCACGTGCCACGCCAGATTCGGCGGGAGCGATCCCAGGCCCTGCTCGCGATGTTCGAATTGTGGGATCGGCGCCAGGATCTCGTGAAGACGTTCTCGGGCGGCATGAAGCGGCGGCTCGAGATCGCCCGCGGGCTGCTGCACACCCCGAAGGTGCTGTTTCTCGACGAGCCGACGCTCGGCCTCGATCCGCAGAGCCGCAATCAGATGTGGACCCTCGTCCGCAACCTCAACAAGGCCGAGGGGGTCACGGTGTTTCTCACGACGCATTACATGGACGAAGCCGATCGCGTCGCGGACCGCATCGCCGTGATCGACCACGGCCGGATCGTGGCCACGGGCTCGTCGGCCGAGCTCAAGCAGCGGACGGGCACCGATTCGCTCGAAGAGGCCTTCCTCAAGCTCACCGGCACGACGATTCGCGACGAGAGTGCCACTGCCGCCGACCAGATGCGGCAGGTATCCCGAGTATGGAGGCGATAGTCGCATGAACGTCGTGTACGTCCTTTGGCTGCGGGAGGTCAAGAAGTACCTGCGCTCGCGCGTCCAGATCGTCGCGTCCCTTGGGTCGCCGCTCATGTACCTGGGCGTGCTCGGGTTCGGCCTGGGCCCTGTCTTTCAACGGGCCGGCGAGGGCAAGTATCTCCAGTTCATGGCGCCCGGCGTGATCGGCATGACGGTGCTGTTCACCGCCATGTTCTCGGGGATCGCGATGCTGTGGGATCGCCAGTTCGGATTCCTGAAGGAGACGCTCGTCGCCCCGGTGCCGCGCCTGTTGATCATGATCGGCCGAACGTTGGGTGGCGCAACAGTCGCGGTGCTGCAAGGCACGCTGATTTTCGTGGTGACGCTCATCGCGGGCTTCCGTCCCGCGAGCCTCCTCGCCGTGCCGCTCGCGTTTCTGGTGATCGCGCTGATCGCCGTGATCTTCTCGGCGCTGGCGACGGCGATCGGGTCGAGCATCAAGGAGATGCAGGGCTTCCAGATGGTGATGAACTTTCTCGTGATGCCGCTCTTCTTTCTCTCGGGCGCGATTTATCCTCTCGAGGGACTTCCCCGGGTCCTCACGGCGCTCACCCGCATCGATCCGCTGACGTATGGCGTCGACGGCGTGCGCGGCCTGCTCATCGGGCGGACCCATTTCGGCGTGACGTTGGATGTTGGCGTGCTGCTGGCGGTTGGCGTCCTGTTCGTGATGTTCGGCGCCTGGCGATTCTCAAAAATCGAGGCCTAGCATGATACTCTTGGCGCTGCTTTTGGTGGTTCAGGTTCCCGGCAAGCACGCGGTCGTCTATACCACCGCCGAGAGCACGAGCTTCCGGCTGACGCCCACCGACACCCTGACGTTCAAGCCGTCCGAGCCGACATCGGAAGGCAAGGTGTACGTCTTCGTCGATCCGGGGAAAAGATTTCAGCCGCTGATTGGAATCGGCGGGGCGCTCACCGATGCTTCGGGCGAGACGTTCGCGAAACTGCCCGCGGCGGCCCAGGAAGAGGTGATGACGGCGTATTACAGCACCGATCGCGGGATCGGGTACACGCTGGGCCGGACCAATATCAACAGCTGCGACTTCTCGAGCGAGAGCTACACCTACGTCACTGAGGGCGATTCCGCCCTGACGTCCTTCTCCATCGCACCCGATCTCCGGTACAAGATTCCCCTGATCAAGCGCGCGATGGCCACGAGCGGCAACCGGCTCAAGCTCTTCGCCAGTCCCTGGAGCCCGCCGGCGTTCATGAAGGACAACAACGACATGTTGCACGGCGGACACCTGCGCCCCGAGTACGCGCACTCCTGGGCCCGGTATTACACGAAGTTCATCGAGCACTACCGGAAGGCCGGCGTGCCGGTCTGGGGCATCACGATTCAGAACGAGCCGATGGCGACGCAGACGTGGGAGTCCTGCATCTATCAGGCGTCGGACGAGCGGGACTTCCTAAAAAACCATCTCGGCCCTGCGATGTGGCGCGCCGGGCTGCGCGACGTGAACATCATGGTGTGGGATCACAACCGGGATCTGATCATCGAGCGCGCGCTGGCGATCTTCGGCGACACCGCCGCCGCGAAGTACGCCTGGGGGATGGGCTTTCATTGGTATGAAGACTGGTCGGGTGGGACGCAGATGTACGGCAACGTCGCGCTCGTCAGCCGGCTCTACCCCGACAAGCACCTCGTCTTCACCGAGGGAACGCCGGCGAACTTCGACTCCACGGCGTACGGCCGCTGGAGCCTCGGCGAGGCGTACGGCCGTTCGATGATCAACGATTTCAACTCGGGTGCCGAGGGGTGGACGGACTGGAATATTCTGCTCGATGAGCGCGGCGGGCCGAATCATGTCGGGAACTTCTGCATGGCACCGATCCATGCCGATACGCGGACCGGCAAGCTCATCTACACGAATTCCTACTACTACATCGGCCACTTCTCGAAATTCATCCGCCCCGGCGCCCGCAGGATTCTGGCGGCAGCGAGCCGCAGCATGCTGCTCACCACGGGTTTCGTAAATCCTGATGGTAAGGTCGTCGTGGTCGTCATGAACCCCACGTCCAACGCGGGGACATTCAACCTCGTCGTCGGCGCGACTTCAGTGGAGCTCAGGGCCCGGCCCCACTCCATCCAGACGGTGGTGTTCTAGGTCATCTATTGGACCGGGTCGTAGATGCGGCGGAATGTGATACTGCGTCCTCGTCCGCCATCAAAGGTCACGATCACAAAGAGCTGCTTTCCCTCGACTGACCGCAGGTAATGTTCGGTGACCTTCCCTCCCCCCGATACGCTGCGCTCGACCACGAAGTCGTTCCCCAGCCAGCGCCCCTTGATGTCCACCGTTGCGTCCCCGTCCTGCGTCGCCTTGCGGTGAACCTTCCGGCCGTCCGAAGGCACGACCAGGGTCTCCCCGTCGGTCACCAGCGTCAGACTCGAATCCGCGGCGGTGATCACCAGGGACGCGGGTGCGTTGAACGCCAGATCCATCGTCTGGCGTATCCCGGCGCGTTGCGCGTCGCTCATCTCGCCGCCGCCGGCGCGGTGGCCACCACCCCCGCCACCGAACCCGCCCCG
>DASWEL010000201.1:0-7297 GCA_036394755.1 Gemmatimonadales bacterium
CGAGCGGCTGCGCATCCCCACGCCGCTCGGCGCCGCGATCATCGTGCTCGGCGCGGTTGCGGTTGGGCTCACGGCCGCATGGTCGCTCTCCGGACCCGTCGCCACGTGGGTCGAGAAAGCTCCCACGAGCTTCGCCAACGCACGGACGAAGTTGAGCGACATCGTGCGCCCGCTCGATCGCTTGACTGACGCGGCGGTGGGCGCGCATGATCAGCCGCCGACTTCCCCGCCCCTCGCCAGTGCGACAGCCGGACCGCCGCTGCTCGCTCGACTCCTCGGCGGAGCGACGACGCTGGTCCTCGGTCTGGCCGAGGTGATCGTGCTGCTCTATCTCATGCTGGCCGGAGGCCTGAGGCGCGCCGCGAGCGAGCTCCTGCCCGATACGGAATCGATCGTCGCGCGCTACGTGGGGCTGTCTGCGGTCATCAATTGTTGCGAGGGAATCGTCGTAGGAATCGTCATGTGGGCAATAGGGATACCGGACCCCCTGGTGTGGGGGTTGCTGACGTTCGTGTTGGAGTTCATTCCCTACCTCGGCGCGGCGACGATGGTGGGACTCCTCACGATCACCGGCCTCACCACCTTTGCCGGCATCGGCCACGCGCTGCTGGCGCCGCTCGGCTACCTCGCCATCACGATGCTGCAGAACAACGTGGTGTCGCCCTTCGTCTATGCCGGCCGGCTGAAGCTCAACCCGCTCGCGGTCATGATCTGTGTGTTGTTTGGGTGGTTCATCTGGGGCGTCGCTGGTGTGTTCCTCGCGATCCCGATCGCCGCCACACTCAAAGCGCTCGGCGATCAGGTGCCGCGCCTCGCGCCGCTGGCCGAGCTCCTGGGGGCGTAGGCTGATGAGAGCAGGTTCTCGACGCTGGTCGGCGCTGGCCGTCATGTTGTGTGCGGTCTTCCTCGCCTCGGTCGATTTCAACGTGGTCACCATTGCGATCCCGTCGATTCAGCGCGGACTGGGCACGAACTTCAGCGAGGTTCAACTGATCGTCGCCGGGTATGCGCTCTCGTTCGCAGTCCTTCTGATCACGGGCGGACGTCTCGGCGATCTGTACGGTCGCCGGCGGATGTACATGATCGGGATGACGGGCTTCACCATCGCCTCCGCGCTGTGTGGCTTCGCCCAATCGCCGACGGCGCTCGTCGCATCACGCGTGCTACAGGGAGCGTTCGCGGCCGTCATGGTGCCGCAGGCACTGTCGTTCATCCAGGTGACCTTCACCGCGCACGAGCAGAGTCGCGCCTACGCGTTGTACGGCATGACCATCGGATTCGGCATGATCGCCGGCCAGCTGCTCGGCGGCCTGCTGGTGAGCGCCAACCTGTTCGGTCTCGACTGGCGGCCGGTGTTTCTCGTCAATCTGCCGTTTGGTGCGATCGCTCTGACGCTGGCGTGGTTGCTGGTGCCGGAATCGCGCGCGCCGGCGGGTCTCAAGCTCGATCTGGTCGGGGTTGTGCTCGTGTCGACAGCCCTCGCGCTGCTTCTCTACCCGCTCATCCGCGGAGCGGCTGCGGGCTGGCCGGCCTGGACCTGGGCCTCGCTCGCGGGCGCAGCCGTGCTGCTGGTGGTATTCGCGCGCTACGAACGCCGCAAGACGGACCGGGACGGCTCCCCCCTGGTCGTGCTGTCGCTGTTTCGGCATCGATCGTTCGTGGTCGGACTGGGGGTTGGGCTCAGCTTCTTTACGGTGCTCGCGCCGTTCCTGGTTCTGCTGGCCGAGTATCTGCAAAGCGGGCTCGACTTGAGCCCGCGCGCCGCCGGCCTGCGCTTTCTCCCGTTTGCGCTCGGCTTCCTGACGGCCTCGCTTGCATCAGCCCGACTCGCGCCGCGCCTCGGGCGGAAGATCCTGCAGCTCGGCGCCGGCCTCATGGTCATCGGGCTCAGCACGCTCATCATGATCGTGCGCAGCCCGATGCTGGATGCCTCGTCGCGCGCATACATCGCACCGCTCGTGATCTATGGCCTGGGCCAAGGGAGCATCCAAGCACCGCTCGTCAACTTCATCCTGGCCGATGTGCCACCGGACGATGCTGGCTCCGCGTCGGGCGTGGTCACGATGCTGCAACAGTTCTCATTCGCGCTTGGCGTAGCGGTGATCGGCAGCGTGTTCGCGGTCGCGCTCGGTTCGCATCCCGGTTCGAGCGGATACGGGCGAGCGCTGGATCACGCGTTGCTGTGGAATATTGCCCTGCTGACAGTCACCTTCGTCGCGGTGTTTGCGCTGCCGCGGCGACAGGCCCACCATCTCGCCGTCGACGCCGGGTGACCGCTTCAAGTCGCCGGCCAGTCTGACTGGGAAGGAGGTCACATCATGGTACGCCTTTCACTGCTCACCGGTATCGCTCTCTTCGGCGTCATGACCGGGTCAGTGCCCGCGCGCGATCCGGACGCCGAGTTCGTCGCGATGATGATTCCGCATCACCAGGCCGCGATCGAGATGTCGCAGGCGGAGCTGCGCGACGGCAGGAACGAGCTGCTGCGGCGCATGGCGCAAGAAATCATCGTGACGCAACAGCAGGAGATCGGCGCCATGCAGGCCGCGCTTGGCCAGCAGCGGCAAGGCATCAGTCATCGCGACCGCGTCTACACCGCCGACCAATTCTCGAACACCGTTTCGGTCATCGATCCCGTCGATCACAAGCTGCTCGGCGTCATCCGTCTGGGTGACCCGCAGCCCGCAAATCTCAGCCCGCTCTACCGTGGGCAGGTGCTTGTGCACGGCATGGGCTTCTCCCCCGACCACAGCATGCTGGCAATCGTCTCCATCGGCACGAATTCGGTCGCATTCATCGAAACCGCGACGAACACGGTAAAGCACGTCACCTACGTGGGCCGCGCGCCGCACGAAGCCTTCTTTACGCCGGATGGTAAGGAAGTCTGGGTTACCGTCCGCGGGGAGGATTACGTCGCCGTGCTCGATGGACAAACCTACGAGGAGAAGACGCGCATCAACGTACCTGCGGGGCCCGGCATGCAGATCTTCTCGCCGGACGGCAAGTATGGGTATGTCTGTTCGTCGTTTACGCCGCGGACGGTGGTAATCTCTGTGGCCGAGCATCAGATCGTTGGAGAGGTGACGCAGGAGAGTCCCTTCTGTCCCAACATCGCCGCCACTCCCGATTCCCAGCAGGTATGGTTCACCCTCAAGGACATCGGCAAGACCATGGTGTTCAGTGCCCGGCCGCCGTTCAATGTGCTCAAGACGATCTCGACGGGCCCGATCACCAATCACGTCAATTTCGTGCGCAACACGAACGGCGTCTTCGCTTACGTATCGGTGGGCGGGCTCAACCAGGTCCAGGTATTCCGCACCAGTGATTTCACGAAGGTGGCGACGATCCCCGTGGGAAGCCTGCCACACGGTGTCTGGCCGTCAGGGGACGGTAGCCGCATCTACGTCGGGCTCGAAAACGATGATCAGCTCGCGGCGATCAACACGCTGACGAACACGGTGATCGCGACGATTCCGATCGGCCAGGCGCCCCAGGCGATCGCCTATGTCTCGAATGCGGTCCCGGACGGGGACGGCCTGCGCGGTCTACAGCCGCTTGGCGTGGCGGGAGAGGTTGCACGCCTCTCACTCGTCTCCGCTGACAACGCCGGCAAACCTCTCACGACCGTCGCGCTGTTCGATCAGGGTCTCGCGCAGGTTCTCCAGGCGGCGGTCACCGGCCTCGAGCCGAAACAGCCCTACGTCCTGGCGCTGGCGACTCAGGCAAGCGGCGGCGGCGTGCTCGAACCGCTCGCGGCGTTCACGACGAATCCTGCCGGGGCGGCCATCGTGAATGCGGTCGGTCCCATCAGGCAGATCGTGCGCGGCGAAGCGAGGATCCCGCGTCGGCATCTCGTGATCGTGTCGGGCACGCCGGGCCAGCCTGGCGCGAGGGTGCAGGTCCAGGCTCCCTAGGCGACGCCGGTTAATAGCTACTGTGCCGCTTGGTCTGCCAATGCCTCCGCCACCGCAATGTTCTGTAGCAACTGCTCTGGTACGTGATGCCGCTGCTGCAAGTATGCCGGGTCGTTGTACGAGAGCCAGACTCTCGCCTGATCGTCCTCCCAAACGAGAATCTTGAGGGGAAGGTCGATGGCTATGCTGGGAGCGGCCAGCATCACAGAGGTGCCGGCCTTGGGACTGCCGAAGATCAGCAGTTTGGTCGGACGCATCGGCATTCCCGCCTTCTCTGCTTCTCCACTATGGTCGACCAGCGCGAACAGTGTGACACCCCGTGCCTGCAGAATGCTCTTAAGTCTGTCGACTGTTTGGTCCACCGAGTGGTTGCTGAGTTTAGCCGTGACTCCGTTGGCCGTGACGAGTGCCATGGGCGTCTCCTCGTTAGACAGCAACACCTGCCAACCGTTCCATCGCCCGGACGACCACGGAAAAGTCCTCGTCACTGTGGTCGGCCATCTGTCGCGCATGCTCGGCGGCGGCGACCTGTACCGCCGCGGCAGTCGCGGGCATCGGCACCGACAGCTCCATGGCCGTCTCCACGATCAACCCGAAATCCTTGAACATTAGGCGGAGCGGGAACGCCGCTGGGTACTCGTCCTTGCGCGCGTTTTCCAGCTTGGATTTCTGACTCGGCGATACGACCGCGGTTTCGCTCAACACGGCGGCGAGTCGCTCGCGCGACAGCCCGCCTTTCTCCCCGAGTGCGAAGGCCTCCGCCAGCGCCTGCACGCCCAAGCCCAGCAGCGTGTTGGCACAGAGCTTCATCGTCGTGCCGGAGCCGCCGGGCCCGAGGTAGAGTGTCTTGCTCCCCAGGACGGCCAAGATCGGCTGGCACTTTTGGTACACGTCCTCTTCGCCGCCGACGAAGATCACGAGCTGCCCCTGCTCCGCCTGCGGCGTGCTGCCCGAGACCGGCGCATCGAGCACCGCCACGCCCTTGGCGCGTGCGCTTTCGTGCAGCCGTCGCGACATGCGTGGACTCACCGTGCTCATGTCGATGACAATCGTTCCGGGAGCCACACCGGCCAGTACGCCGTCGGACCCGAACATCACCTGCTCGAGCGCCGCGTCGTCCGTGACGCTGGAGAAGACGATGTCGACGCCGGCAGCCAGCTGCTTCGCGCTCGCAGCCACGGCCGCGCCGCGCTGCTCGAGCGAGCGCGTCGCCTCGCGAAAGCGGTCGTACACCACCAGGTCGTGCCCGGCCCCGACCAGGCGAGCCGCCATGCGGCTGCCCATCGCTCCCTGCCCAATGAATCCGATACGCATCGCAGGCCCTCCCATCGATTGTGGTTTTGGTACGACTATTAGCACCCCGCACAATGCGATATGGCGACGCGCAGCCCTAGCACCGTCGCGTTACGCAGCGCGCGCGTACCGCCAGGGTGGATCACGTACTCCGCGTCGGGCTGCACGCTCAGCCACGAGCCGATCTGTGCCAGGTACGTGAGCTCGACGGTGGCCTCCCCGGCCGCGGGGATCCCAGCCGTTTGGGCGCGCTCGAAGTGCGACCCATTTCGCGCGGCGGCCACGGCCAGCCCCGCCATGTCGTGCGCGCGGCTCGGGAAGGGCGCGGTGAGCGTGAGTCCGCCGCCCACGTAGCTACCGATCTGATTGACGCGCCCATCGCCCAGGCCGAGCTGCGCGAACGCGGTCAGCGACCGCAGGGTGAGATCCCCGATGAGGTAGGCGCCGCCGCTGCCGCGATGCCGCGTCGTATCGCTGAGATCGGAGACTCGCATCGAGTAGTACCACGCGCCGAGCGCGAGCTTTGCGCCGTAGGAGCGCATGAGTCCGCGGCCGATCCCGAAGCGGCGCTCTCGCGCCAGACCCGCGCTGTCCGGCCGTGCGAGCAGCGCCACCTCGCTGATGAGCATCGGGCCGTCGAGGGCGGCCGCGCGCCAGACGACGTTGGCTGAAGGCTTGTACTCGAGACGCGTGCCGAGGCTGGTGTTGGGAAAGATGGACGGTCCGCGGCCGCCGACGCCACTGTGCGAGAACTCCGGACCGATCCCAAACGAGCTGTTGATGAACAGCGCGGCCGACTGCAGCCGATAAAACTCCGCATTCAGGTCGTAGCGCCCAGCAAGCCACGACAGCCGGTTGGCGAACAGGTTCTGCTGCAGCCATGCCTCCTCGAGCCGAACCGTCGCGGGAGCCTCGAGGTTGCTCACGCCCTGCATGTCGCCCACAAACCCGCTCGGCGCGCCGCCGTGCGTACCGAGCGCGAACACAAAAACGCGCGCGCCGGGCCATCCGACGAGCGCTCCGAGTGGAAGTGAAACTTCCACGCCCGCGACGCCGGGGAGCGTGGCCCCGCGCCGTGCGCCGCCGGCGGCATTCTCCACGAGCTCGCCGGTATACGAAAACATCCAGATGATCGGGTGCGCGTCACTATGCCCGATCGTCTGGCCAGAGGCCACCGGGGTGAGGAGCGCCACCGCCGCCAGTACGGGCAGAGCACCCCGCGCGCGTCGAGTCACCCCAGCCACTGCGGATTCGCGTGGGTCCCATCGAAATGATGGGTCGTCTTGTAGAGCTCGTATTTCCCTTCTCTGGCGGCCTGTGCTGTCCGAACCAGCAACCCTGCGACGGCCGCCTCGCTCAGCGGGCGAAAGGTGCGGGCGGCGCGCAGCGCCTGCTCGAGCACCGGCAGGGAGTCGCAGCCCGTGATGACGACGCTCGTCGGCAGGTTCATGGCGTAGTGGAGGCACTCGATGGCGCCCACGGTGCCGCTGACCAGGACGAACGGATCGCCCATCGGCTTCATGCCCAGGACGCCGATGTCGTGCTCCACGAGGACCGGAACGACCTGCCGCGCGAAGCTGTCGTAATGGGCATCCATCACGTTCAGCGGCATCTGGACCGCGTCGAACGCGAATCCGTGCTGCCTGGCAATCTCCAGCATGTGGAGATGGATGGCAGGACTCTTGTGACCGGTGAAGCCGATGTAGCGGATCTTGCCGGCGCGCTGCGCCGCGACAATCGCTTCGATTGCCCCGTCCGGCTGGAACACGCGCTCCGGATCAGACATCCGGATCACTTCATGCACTTGCATGAGGTCGATGCGGTCGGTCTGGAGTCGGCGCAGCGATTCCTCGATCTGCTGCGTGGCGCTCTCTTTGCTGCGGCCGTCGATCTTGGTCATGAGAAACGCTTGGTCGCGGTAGCCGTCGCGCAACGCTTTTCCCATGCGTAGCTCGCTCGCGCCGCCGTTGTAGTCCCAGCAGTTGTCGAGGAAGTTGATGCCGTTATCGAGGGCGGTGCGGACGATGCGGATGGTTTCCTGTTCGTCGGCCTGTCTGCCGAGGTGGTAGCCGCCGACGCCAATCGCCGAC
>DASWEL010000202.1:0-1830 GCA_036394755.1 Gemmatimonadales bacterium
TGCCTGCCCCTGCTCGAGGGCCTCGCGCAGCTCCCGCCGTCGCAGGGTGACGCGCTACGAACGGCGTTCGGCCTGGGCTCCAGCGTGCGACCCGATGTGTTCCTCGTCGGTCTCGCGGTGCTGACCTTGTTGTCTGACACAGCCGAGGGCCAGCCGGTCATCTGTCTCGTCGACGACGCCCAGTGGCTCGACCGCTGCTCGGCGCAGGTCCTTTCGTTCGTGGCACGGCGCCTGCAGGCGGAGTCGGTGGTGGTGCTGTTTGCCGAGCGTGACCAGGACCAGCCGACCGATCTGGCCGGACTGCCGGAACTTGTGTTGCAGCGACTGTCGGACGCCGACGCGTACGAACTGCTCGCCTCATCGATTCCGGGACGGTTCGATGAACGTGTTCGCCGGCGGATTGTCGACGAGGCACGCGGCAATCCGCTCGCGTTGCTCGAGCTTCCTCGCGGCGTCTCGTCGGCGAGTCTGGCCGGAGGCTTCGCGGTGGCTGATTCGTTGCCGCTCGTGAGCCGCGTAGAGGCAAGCTTTCGGCGTCGCGTCGAACAGCTACCCGAGGAGACGCAACGCCTGCTGCTCCTCGGTGCGGCGGAACCGACCGGCGATCCCATGCTTCTTTGGCAAGCCGCTGCGGTGCTTGGTCTTCGGATCGACGCCACTGCTCCTGCCGAAGCGGACGACCTCATTGCCGTCGGGGCGCGAGTTACTTTCTGCCATCCGTTGCTTCGGTCGGCGATCTACCGAGCCGCGTCCGCTGACAGACGTCGAACCGCGCATCGGGCGCTCGCGGAGTCGATCGATCCTGAGCGTGATCCTGATCGCCGCGCCTGGCATCGGGCTCATGCCGCGCTCGCACCGGATGATGACGTGGCCCTCGAGCTCGAGCTGTCAGCCGACCGGGCTCGAGCTCGCGGCGGGAGTGCGGCCGGGGCGGCGTTTCTCCAGCGCGCGGTTGCGCTGACGGCCGACCCGGCTCGGCGCGCCGAGCGCGCGCTGGCGGCGGCACAAGCGAGCCTCGAGGCTGGTGCGTTCGACGCGGCGCTCGGGGTGCTGGCCACGGCCGAAGCGGGGCCGCTGGACAACCTTCAGCGCGCACGCGTCGATCTGTTGCGCGGGCGCATCGCATCGGCGTCGAACTTCGGAAGCGCCGCTTCTGCCCTGTTGAAGGCGGCGGGGCAGCTCGAGCTGCTCGACGTCGACCTCGCGCGTCAGACCTATCTCGAGGCCTGGCACGCCGCCACGGCTGCAGGCGAGCCTGCCAGCGCCGGCACATTGCGCCAGATCTCGCGCGCTATCTGCGCCGCTCCTCGGCCGGCGCACGAGCCGCTTGCCTCCGACCTTCTGCTGGACGGCCTCGCGCGGCTGGTCGCGGAGGGACTGGCACCGGCGGCGCCAACGCTGCGGAAGGCGATCAGCGCGTTTCGCGACGATGGGCAACTGCTCCAGTTCGGGCAGATGGCCGCTACCGCCGCCGTCGCGCTCTGGGACGTGGTCAGCTGGGACGCGGTCCTCACCCGGCAGTTGCAGCTGGCCCGTGACACCGGAGCGCTTGCGCAGCTCGCGACCGCGTTGCAGGGCAAGGCGATCGTCGTCACCTGGAGCGGCGACTTCAGCGAAGCGGGCTCGGTGATCGCAGAGGCTGATGCGGTCACCGCCGCGACTGGCATCCGCATCGCCTCGTACGGCGCGATGCTACTCGCGGCCTACGAGGGGCGCGAAGCCGAGGCCTCCGCGCTGCTCACGACGACGATCGAGAACGCCACCGCCCGGGGCGAGGGCGTGGGCGTCCAGTTCGCGCGCTGGACAACCGCAGTCCTCTTCAACGGTCTC
>DASWEL010000203.1:0-1692 GCA_036394755.1 Gemmatimonadales bacterium
GCGGACGCTCTTGGTGGGAACCGGCGCTTCCCTTCACCGCGCCAGGAGCGCCTGTGCCAACCTGTTCCGTTGTCATCCCGACGTCATCCCGCAGCGAGCCCGCAAAGGAATGGATTTCGCTCAAGTGGAAGCCTCAGCGAATTCATCGTGAACCTCGGTGGACACCCAAAACCGGCCACTGATGGACGGCTGAAAACCGGCCACCAGGAGTAGCGAGTCGAGACGTTGACGAGGCGGAGGGGCCGTGGTCCCCCGCCGGGATGGCCAACGTTTTGGGTGACGAGAAGAAGCATCAAATCTTGACGTTGGGGCGACTGGGGTGGTCGCTGCGGCGGATCGAGAAAGAGACTGCTGTTCGTCGGGAAACGGCGAGCGCGTATCTGCGCGCGGCCGGGATCGCGGTGCGCCGGCCCGGCGGGAGGCTCTCGGAGTGGCCGCCAAAACCGGCCACCACAGGAGGGGTGTCCACCGACTCTGATGCGCCAAAACCGGCCGCCACGGAGGGGGTGTCCACCGACTCTGCCTCGAAAGAATGGCCGAGACCTGGGCGCGCGCCGGCGGCGAGCGCGTGCGAGCCGTATCGCGAGGTGATCGAGGAGGCGGTCTCCCGCGGCCGGAACGCGATGGCGATCTGGCAGGACCTCGTCGACGACCACGGCTTCACCGCCGGTTACTCGAGCGTGAAGCGGTTCCTCGCGCGGCTGCGTGCGACGGCGCCGCCCGAGGCGCGGGTGGTGATCACGACCGCGCCCGGCGAAGAGGCGCAGGTCGACTATGGCGAGGGACCGATGGTGCGCAACCGCGAGACCGGCAAGTACCGTCGGACGCGGCTATTCGTCTTCACGCTCGGCTATAGCCGCAAATCGGTGCGGCTGATTGTCGAGCGATCATCGACGCGAGCGTGGGCGGAGTTGCACGAGCGGGCCTTCCGCCGACTCGGCGGCAGCGTGCAGGTCGTCGTGCTCGACAATCTGCGTGAAGGCGTGATTACCCCGGATACATACGATCCCGTTTTGAATCCGCTCTATCGCGACGTGCTCTCTCACTATGGGGTCGTCGCGCTGCCGTGCCGCGTGCGCGACCCCGATCGCAAAGGCAAGGTCGAGTCGGGGGTGGGTCACACGCAGAGGACCCCGCTGCAGGGACAGCGCTTCGAGAGCGTCGAGGAGGCACAGACCTACCTCGATCGCTGGGACGCGCACTGGGCCGACACGCGCATCCACGGCACGACGAAGCGGCAGGTGGCGGCGATGTTTGCCGAGGAGAAGCCGCACCTGCGCGAGCTGCCGGTCGAGCCGTTTCGCTATTACCAATACGGCGAGCGCACGGTGCACCTCGATGGCTGCGTCGAGGTCGACGCCGCGTATTACGGCGCGCCGCCGGGATGGATCGGTCGCCGCGTGCAGGTGCAGTGGGATGGCGTGCGCGTGCGGCTCGTCGATCTGAAGACGGGGCAGCTTCTGCGCGAGCACCTCAAGCAGGAGCGTGGACGACACCGCATCTGCGACGAGGACCGGCCGTCGCGCACGCCACAGACGACGGAGGTGCTACTGCGCCGCGCGCGCGCAGCCGGTGAGCACATCGGCGCGGTCTGCGATCAGATCCATCGCCAGGACGGCGAACGGGGCGTGCGCCGGATCCTCGGCGTGCTCTCGCTGGCGAAGAAACACGGCGTGGCGCTCGTCGACGATG
>DASWEL010000204.1:0-12594 GCA_036394755.1 Gemmatimonadales bacterium
GGATGGGCGGATGGGGGAGGGGGGGGGCGGTTGGCTGCGCGCATCAGCCTGCGACACGGTGATGAATTGATCCGCGGCGACGTTCGTCAGCGTCTGATAGCGCCGGTCGGGCCAAATGACGGTCAGCGAGTCCACCCGGGACGTCGCGCCGAGTCCAAAGTGAGCGCGCGGATCGACCGATGATTCAAAGCCACGTGTCGGCATTACCTCTACGAGCTGCCGGCCGCCTGGGCCGACAAGAATGACCTTGGTGCCGATCCCTGCGGTGTTCGCTCCCGAGCCCCGCAGCGTCACCGTGAGATAGTGGTGATTGGCACTGTCCAGGTCGCGGGCCCGATTACGGTAGACCGCGGCTGGCGCGTTGAGATTGTTCACCACCAGATCGAGCGCGCCGTCGTTATCGAGATCCACGTAGGCCGCTCCGTTCGAAAATCCCGCGGCGTCGAGTCCCCAGGCGGCGGCCAGATTCGTGAACGTCAGATCGCCGTTGTTGTGGAACGCGTAATTCGGCTGCGGCACGTGCGGCATCTTCGCGATGAGTCGCGCGGCGGGCGGCTCCACGCCCGTGGGGATGCTGTCGAACGACGCGATGTAGTCGAGATTGTTCGGCCGGCGGTAGATGCCGGTGGTCACGAACAGATCTTTACGCCCATCGTTGTCGAAGTCGGCAAAGAGCGGCGCCCAGCTCCAGTCGGTCGCGGCGATGCCGGCCAGCACACCGATCTCACTGAAGCGCAGCTTCCCACCCGTGACGCCGCGGTTCAGCTGCAGCGTGTTGCGCGCGTACTGGTAGTGATAACCCAGCGCGAGCTTCTGATTGAACAGGGAGTAGCTCTCCGCCGTGGCCGCAGTCTTGAGGATCCGCTCGCTGTCGGGGAGCATGTCGAGCACGGCGATATCGGGCCGGCCGTCGTTGTTGAAGTCGGCCGCGTCTGCGCCCATGGAGAAGCGGCTCGTGTGCCCCGTCGCCTGGGCGATCGATTCCGTGAACGTCCCGTTGCAATTGTTGAGGTAGAGGAAGTCGTTCTCGGGGAAATCGTTGGCGACGTAAATGTCGGGGCAGCCATCGAGATTGACGTCGCTCACGGCCACGCCCAGGCCAAAGCCTTCCACCCCGCCGTAGATATGCGCACTCTCGCTGGCGTCCACGAAGTGTCCGTGATCGTTGCGATAGAGCCGGTCACCGGCGCGGGCGTTGCGCTCCGTGCGGCTCGGGCTCTTCCTGGCGCGGAGCTCCGAGAAGGTGGAGCTGTTGAGGAGATACATGTCCAGGTCGCCGTCGCCGTCATAGTCGAAAAACGCGGCCTGGGTCGAGTAGCCCGAGAATCCCAGTCCGTACTCGTCGGTGCGGTCGGTGAACGTGCCGTCGCCGTTGTTGATGTACAGCACGTTGCGGCCCTTCATCCCCAGATAGTTCACGCCCGAAACGTAGATATCGAGCCGCCCGTCACCGTTGACATCTGCCATGGTGACGCCGCTCTTCCAGCCGACGGAATCGGCGACGCCGGCGCGCGCGGTGATGTCCTCGAACCGGAAGTTGCCCAGGTTGCGGTACAACCGGTTGGAGCCCAGGTTCGACGTGAAATACAAGTCGACCAGTCCGTCACCGTCGATGTCGCCCGCGGCCACGCCGCCGCCGTTGTAGTAGTACAGGTAATTGACGATGTTGACCGCGGAATCTTCCGGCAGCGTATTGGCGAATGTGATTCCAGTAGTCGCACCCCCGACCGCTTCGAAGAGCGGAGGTACGGTCGGTACGCGACGACAGCAAAGCGTGGCCAGGGCGGTCGCAAGCAGAAACGGCAGCTGTTTTCGCAAGGGGCGCCAGTATAGCGTGAAAACTTTCGGTTCGCTCGCTGTCTTGCTGCTCTGCGGCGCAGTCGGTTGCCGGGAGAAGCCCATCGATCAGGGCGCGCTGATCACCGCGCGCACGGTGGGGCTCGAGCATCTGCAGCGGGGACGGCTGCCCGAGGCCGAGCAGGAGTTTAAGACGGTCATCGCGCTCGCGCCGCGCGATCCGCTGGGCTACGCCAACCTGGGCCTCACCTATCTCCGCGCCGGCCGCTACGTCGAGGCGGAGTCGGAGCTCGATCGCGCGCGGCGGCTCGATCCCAAGAATTCCGACATCGCGCTCATCGTGGCGAAGCTGTACATGCTGACCGAACGGCCCGCCGAGGCGCGGCTGGTGCTCGCCGGCGTGACGCCCGACGCGCGGGTGTTCTACGCGCTCGCCGAGCTCGAACGCGAGAGCGGCGACAGTATTTATGCGGAGCGGTTGCGCCACGTGCTCCAGCGCATTCCGGCCAATCTCGCGGTGCGACTACAGCTCGCGGATGCGCTCCTCCGGCTCGGTCAGACCGATAGCACGGTTCGCTACCTCGAGGAGGTGCGCCGGCTCCGTCCCCAGCCGCCCGGCGAGGCCAAGCCGCATCTCGATGCCGCGTTGCAGGCCCTGCGCGCCGGCCGGAAGGCGAACGCCCGCGCCGAGCTCGATCGATTGCTGCGGCTGCTCGAGGTCACGGCGCCCTACCAGGCGGCGCTCGCGGAAGTGGACGGGATCGAAGGACCGCTCGCGGGGCGGCCGGTCCTCGCCTTCAGTCCCCAATCGCTCATCACGATGCGCGGAATCGGCTCGGCTCCGGCGTCCGCCAAGGTTCAATTCACCGATGTCACCGGTGAGACCGGCTTCCCCGAGGGCGCCGCCGCCCCAGCCACGGCGCTGGCCTGGGGAGACTACGACGGCGACGGCGAGGACAATCTCTTGGTTGCCTCGGCGGCGGGCGCGCGGCTCTACGCAGTTCACGGCGGTTTCGTGGCGGACGTCAGCGCGAACATGCCGCTCCCGCTGCCCGCCGGTGCAGTCGTCGCGGCATTCGCGGACTACGACAACGACGGCTGGCCCGACCTGTTTGCGATCGGTACCGACGGCCGCGGCCATCTGCTGCATAATCGCGAAGGCAAACGGTTCGACGATGTAACCGCCGCCGCCGGGGTGCGTGACGTGGACGGTGCGCGGCGCGCGATCTTCGTCGACCTCGATCATGACGGGGATCTCGACCTGCTCCTCGTGGGCAACAATTCACTCGCCGCCTATCGGAACAACCTCGACGGCACGTTCACGCTGTTTCCGAACGCGGACGGCATTGTCCACGGCGGTACCGATGCCGCGTTCGCCGATGTGGACGACGATGGCCGTACGGACGTCTTCGTGGCGAGCGCGACTGGCGCGGACGGCCTATTCCACAACGACGGCGTGCGCGGTTTCACGCGCACGGCCGACACGATCCGTGGCACGGGACCGGTTGCTATGGGCGACTACGACAACGACGGCGCCATCGACATCTTCGTCGCCGGCAGCGGTCTCTGGCACAACAACGGCAGCGGCCAGTTCACCCACGATACGCGCTCACCAGCTCTCGCGCGCGCGCGGAACGCCACCGGTGGGACGGCAGTGTTTTTCGATTACGACAACGACGGCTGGCTCGATCTGATCGTCGCGGGGCCGCGCGGCGCCTTGCTCTTCCATAACGATGGCACCGGCCGGTTCGCGGACCGCAGCGAGCTGCTGCCGCCGGCCGTGCAACGCGATTCGATCGGGCCGCTCGTCGTCGACGATATCGATGGCGACGGCGATCAGGACTTGATCCTCGGTGACCGGAGCGGCGTCCACGTGCTCCGCAACGACGGCGGGAACGCGCATCTCGCCATGCGGGTGCGGTTGACCACGCTCGGTCTCGGCAGCGGCAAGAACAATTCGTTCGGCATCGGCGCCCGGCTCGACGTGCGCGCCGGCGAGTTGTACCAGACCCGCGTCGTGACGGAGCCGGTGATGCATTTCGGACTCGGAAGCCACTTCAAGGCGGATGTGTTGCGGGTGCAGTGGCCCAACGGCGTGCCGCAAACCATCTATTTCCCCGGCACCGATGAGGACGTGCTTGAGCTGCAGCAGCTCAAGGGCTCGTGCGCCTTCCTCTATACATGGGACGGCACGCGGTTCCGGTTCATTACCGATGTCATGTGGCAGAGCGCGCTCGGGATGCCGCTCGGAATTATGGGGAAGGCGGAAGGGGGAAGGGGGAAGGGGCCGATGTCCTACGCCCCGGCGGGCGCGTCGCAGGAATACCTGCGCATTCCCGGCGCAGCGCTACAGCCACGCAATGGCCGCTACGTCCTCCAGGTCACCGAGGAGCTCTGGGAGACGGCGTACCTCGATCAGCTGCGGCTGGTGGCGGTGGATCACCCCGACTCTGTGGATGTCTTTGTGGACGAGCGATTCCCGCCGCCCGGTCCTCGGCGGCTGCGGCTATTTCAGGCGATGCACCGTCGAGCGCCCTTGTCGGCGGTCGATGGGCGCGGCAGCGACGTTCTCGATGACCTGCGTGAGCACGACGATCGCTACGTCTCGAACCTCACACCGGTCCGCTACCAGGGCCTCACGGAGCCGCACGAGCTGATTCTCGATCTCGACCGGGATGCGGGCCGACCGGGCACGTTCCTGTTCCTGCGCGGCTGGATCTATCCGTCGGATGCGAGCATCAACGTCGCGCTATCACAGCAGCATCAGCTGCACGCCGAGCTTCCGACGCTGGAGGTGCGGGACGCGCGGGGCAGGTGGGCGGCCGCGCGCACCGTGGGTTTTCCCTCAGGCAAGGACAAGACCGTCGTGATCGATCTCGCGGGCCTGTTCCCGACGCGCGATCACCACGTGCGGCTGCGCACAAATCTCCAGATCTACTGGGATCAAGCATTTATGGCGGACGATGTAAACGGCGGCGGTCCGGGCGGTCAAGAATCACCTGCGGCCGTCACGCGGGTCACGACCCTCTCACCAGTATCCGGGGACCTGCATTTCCGGGGCTTCTCGCGGATGTACCGGCGCGGCGGCCGTTACGGCCCGCACTGGTTCGACTACGACGACGTCACGAAGGAGTCGCCGTGGCGGCCGATCACCGGCGCAGCGACGCGGTACGGTGATGTGCGCCCGCTGCTCGACCGGAGCGACGATCAGTACGTCGTGATGGTACCGGGGGACGAGGTCACGGTGGAGTTCGACGCGCCTGCTGACGGGCCGCCCCCAGGATGGACTCGGGACTTCATCCTCTACTCCGACGGCTGGATCAAGGACTCGGATCTGAATACGGCGAACGGTACGACGATCGGCCCGCTACCTTACCACGCAATCACGTCGTATCCGTACGCACCGGGCGACGCGTACCCGGCGGATTCGGTGCGCCAGCGGTACCTCCGCGAGTACAACACGCGGATCATCAAACTCCCACGCCCCCCCCTCCACGGAGTGCTGGAAGAGCGCTGATCAGCGACTCGCGACTCATGCCCAGGACTTGGTGGCGCCGGACGAGGACGTCGAGGTCCACAGGGTAGAGTCCGTGCGCGGCGGGATTGGCGAGGCCACAAACGTTCCGTGGGGCGATCGCGTTGCTCGCCCATTGGACGAAGCCACGCCGGTCGGCGGGTGTGCGGACGTGCCGCAGCCGCCGGAGGCTCGCGCGGGGCAGCCCGCCGAGCTCCGGATCGCCCACGCCGAGGAACCCCGACCACGCGTTGTGTTGCTGCAGGCGTTGGCGGATCTCTGCAAATGAAACAGCGGCGAAATAGATCATCGCATGTGCGGCGAAGAGATCAAAGCGAGCCATGGCGTGATACGCGCCCGCCACCAACCTGTCGATCTGATCGGCCTCGGCGCTCAAGAGCGCGTCATAGCGGGCGAGGTCTTGCTCGGTTGGTCCGCGTCCCCCGTTTTCAAAGAGCAGACCCAGGCGCTCGATCGCCCGCAGGCTCCAGGCAATCCCGGTGGAGAACAGCGGATCGACAAACGCGTAGGCATGAGGGAGCATGGCCCAGCCCCTGCCCGCTGAGCGTGTCAGACGGTGTTGAATCCGTGGCTTGTACGCGAGGGGCATGAGTGGCTTCGCGTCGGCGAAGAGCCTGTCGATCGTGGGATAGCGTTGCAGCAGGCGACGCCAGATCTCGTCAGGCGCTCCCGACACTCTCTCCTTCAGCAGGAACCCCGCGCTCGTAACGCCGTGGTCGAACCGAAGCGAGTACATCCACCCCTCATCTATAATGTGGTGCACCGCCGCCCAATCGTCGGGATACGGGCCCGGCGGCAGTCCCGCCACGACATCAGGGAACAGGCGCACGCCATCGAAGTGGCTGAACAGGAGCCCGGCGTGAGTGTGCATCCGGCTGAGCGCTGAGGGGATCGCGAGCTGCTGGGCCATGAAGCCGCCGGGTCCAGACGCGTCGATCACGAAATCGACCCGCAGCGCCGTCAGCATATCGGCCGTTACCACGGTCCGATCGCGGTATTCCACGCCGGCGGCCACCGCGGCCTGCACGAAGTGGCGATCCACGTCGGCACGCAGCCAGTGATTGTCGGCGATGTGGTCGCTCGGGCTCGCGGCAACGAGCAGCCGCTCGGTGCGCGAGCCATCCGGGGCGAACGGGCGCCCCGCGTGGTGGCGATAGAACGTGAAGCCGCGCTTCAGCCCGCGACCGAGCTCGGGGAAGCGAGCGACCCACCGGCCGTGGGCCGCGAGATCGTAGCAATCATCCAGCCCGTAGCGTGACGCCAACCGTTCGAGCGCAAGATTGGCGAGCGGCGTGCTCGATTCGCCGATGGCGAAACGAGGGTGCGTGCCGCGCTCGAGCAGGACGACGTCGTGCCCCTGTACGGCGAGCACGCGCGCGACCAACGAGCCGGCGAAGCCCGAACCGACGACTGCTACGCGCACGCGGAACAGGGGATAGGGGCTGGGGGCTCGGGACTCGGGCTGAGATTCATTGTCTGGATGCGCGCCACGCGCTGCTTGCGGCAACTCTCGCAACCGGACAGCCGTGCGATATCCCAGACGTCCGCGGTGACCACCGCAGATCGGATCGCCAGGCAGCGCTCCAGAACAGTCTCGAGCTGCACGAGCGTCGGCGGGACGAAATGGCCAAGTGCTTGGAGCCGCTCCATCTCGCCGTTCCCGCCACGCACTGGGATCACTGCGATGCGGCCGGCACCGCGTGCCGCCGCGTATTCGACCGTGCGCACCGTCCAGTCGATCGATTCTTCCGCGGGGACGTATGGTGCGCCTAGCAGCGCGAACGCGCGCAGGTCGATATCGTGCTCGGCGAGAAAGGCCGCGGCGCGGTCGAACCGCTCGAGATCGAGTTTCTTGTTGAGGTGCGCGGCCGCGACGGGATGGACGGTTTCGAGTCCGACGGCGACCTCGAGTTTGCCGGCGAGCAGCCCCGCGAATTCCAAGGTCAACGGGCCGACCGTATTCGCATGCGATTCCACCGTCACCGCGGCGAACGGCCAGGCGAGCTCGGCGATGCGCGGCAGATCCTCCGCCGGCACCGCCCGGGGGTCAAAAAAGTTACTCGCGTTGTAGAGCTTCAGGCGACGAGGGACCGGGGGTGCCAGCGCTTCCAATGCCTGCGCCAATTGGGACGGCAGCGCCCCCGGTGGCGTCGGACCATCGAGTGTCCAGCGCCACAGGTCGCAGAACGAGCAGGTGAACGGGCATTCGGCGCCGGCCAGAAACACCGTAAGGGCGCGCGCTACTCCGCTCGCGGAGCGTTCTTCCTCCACGAGCGAGCCGTGCGCCTTCCGGGGATCGACAACAGGTTTCGGCGGCCGCAGCCGCCGAATCCGCGCATCAGGCGTGGAGTGCGTGGAAATGGCGGCGATAGCGAGCCTCGTCCTCGGTGAACAGGCGGGCGGCGGTGGCGGGCGGCGCCGAACCGTGCTGGAAGCGCCGCTTGGGGTAGACGGGCATCTCGTATCCCAGCACGGCGCGCACGCCGCGGCTCACGATCTCGCCCTTCAAGGCGTACAGGCGCTCGTGCGAGCCGCAGGTCAGCTCGGCGAACGGCACCGCTTCGGCAATCGCGATCACTGAGGCCCTCGTGTACGGACTGAACGAGACGAAGCCGTAACGGCTCGCGCAGGCGTAGCCGCGTACGCAGCCGCGGCTGTAGCCGCCCGAGTAGGTGAGCGAGTGCTTGAGCGAATCGACGCCCCAGCCCTCCTGATAGAGCATGCGATTATTGACGACGCTCCTGATCGTCAGCTCGCTGTTCGCCTCGATCGGGTAGTCTTTGAGATTCTCGTCGCCGCCGTCGCCGTCCACGAGCAGACGCCAGCCGGGGTAGCGCAGTCGGATCGCCTGGAGCAGCGCGAGGTTCACGGTGGCGCACTCGACATCGAGCGGCTTGTAGTCCTCGATGACGGCGACGGCGCGCAATGGATCGAGCGCGCTGGACGGTACGTCGATTGTCTCGCCCAGCATCTCGAGTCCTGTGCGTTGGAGAAATTCGCGTGCCTGGCGGGCATCGTCGCCGTCACCGTCGAGCGAAAGCGTGAACGCCTTGAGGCGCGTGGGCGGCTGGCCCTGGTCGAGCAACAGCTTGTTCAGGCAGAGCAGCACGGAACCGCTATCGATGCCGCCCGAGAACGGCACGCCGATGGGGGCAGCCGGATCCTGCGCCGCGAGCCAACCGCGGAGCTCGTTGTAGAGCGCCTCGATGTAGTGTCGACCTATACGATCGAGATCGGGCGGCAGCGTGCCGCGCGGTGGATCAAAGAAGCGCCGGTAGACGGGATTGGGGTCGGGACAGCCGATGAGTAGCAGTGTGGTGACGTGATGCGCGGGCGCCATGCGCGTGTACGACGGGTGAAACTGACCGCCCCAGCCGCGGCGCGAGAGCTCCGCCGCGATCTCGTCGATCCGCTCGGCGACGATCAGGACCGGGCCGTCGGCCGCCTTGGCGAGGAAATAGCGCAGCGGCCGCTCCAGACTCCGCGCCAGCACGACGCGCTCGCCCTCCTGGGCGACGAGCGCGAACGAGCCGTCGATCGCGAGTACGCTCCTGGGATCAGCGGCGAGCAGAGAGCGCCGAGCTGCCGCGACATCACCGGACCAGAAGTGCTGCGAGCGATCCGGGATCAGGTTGATCACCTCCGCAATCTGTTTCATGGACGTTTCCCCGCAGGCCGAATGCGAATCGCCTGGCCGCCGCCGGGCGCCAACGCGATGCGCAGATGCGACGCACGCGTCACGGTCCGATGCGTGATGGACACGGGGAGCGGATTGGTGAGCCAGTCGGCGCCCGGTCCATCGGCATAGACGTCGGCCACATAGCTCTTGCCTGGATCGAGGAACGTGAGCGGCACGTCGAAGGTGCGCGCTTCTTCATCGGTGATCGCGCCGAGGAACCAGTTCGGGCTGTTTTTCTCGCGCCGTGCGACGATGACGTAGTCACCGATCTTGCCGTCGATCACGCGCGAGGTGTCCCAGTCCACCGCGACGTCCTTGATGAACTGAAAGGCGGGCTGGTTCACGTAGTTCTCCGGCAGGTCAGCCGCCATCTGCAGCGGTGAATAGATCACGACGTAGAGCGCGAGCTGCTTCGCGAGCGTGGTGCGGACGCGCGCGTCTTCGTTCGTGCGGGCGGGTCCCGTCTTGGTGCGCAGGATGTCGAAAATACCGGGTGTGAAATCCATCGGTCCGTCGAGCAGTCGCGTAAAGAACAGGATCGTCTCGTGCTCGGGGGGATTGCCGCCTTCGCCGCCCCACGCGTTGTACTCCTGCCCGCGCGCGCCTTCGCGGCTCATCATGTTCGGATATGTCCGGCGCTCACCGGTGTCATGGATGGGCTCGTGCACGTCCAGCATGATGTGGTACTGCGCCGCCTTCTCGATCACATGGCGGTAGTGCTGTACCATGCGCTGGCTCCAGTGCGAGTGCCCCCCCGTGATGGTGTCGGTCACGTACCCGGACTTGATGGCATCGAGGCCCAGCGACTGGTAGAGCGCAAAGGCGCTGTCCATCTGCCGCTCATAGTTCTCGATTCCGCCTGAGGTCTCGTTGTGCACGATCAGCTTCACGCCCTTCGAGTGCGCATAGCGGGCGAGCTCGACGAGATCGTAGTCGGGATACGGCTGGGTAAAGGAGAAGGCGTTGCGGTTCTGGATCCAGTCGCCGTCCCAGCCGACGTTCCATCCTTCCACCAGCACTCCGCCGAGGCCGTTCGCCGCCGCAAAGTCGATGTAACGCTTCGTGTTCGCGGTCGTAGCGCCGTGTTTCGGGCCCGAGCTCCACGTCATCGTATTGATGTGCATGCCCCACCAGATCCCGACGTACTTCATCGGCTTGATCCAGTCGGTGTTCGGGATGACGCTGGGCGGATTGAGGTTCAGGCCGATCACTGACGGCGACAGCTGGGTCACCTCGTCGGCCACCTGGATGGTGCGCCACGGCGTCACGAAGGGGGTGTGACCCCGCACCTTCACGCCATCCGCCATCGGCGCGAGATCGGCGTGCAGCGTGCGGTTGTCCATGCGCGGGCCGCGGATGTTCATCTTGGCGTAGTCCACCAGATCCGCTTCGTGGATCACGACAAAGGTCTTGCCGCCTCTGAATTCCATCGTGAGCGGCGTCTGCACGCTGTCGAGCGTGCTCACGGGTCCTTCGGACCACAGCTGCTCGGAGCGGTCGAGCCGGGGGCGATTGGACGCGATCCACCAGGCCCGCGCGTTGTCCGCCATCGCGAATTCGGTCAGCTCGTCGGTGATCGCGAAGTCGCCGAGGTTCGGCTGCGCTGGGAATTCGTAGCGGAAGGCCACGCCGTCGTTGAATGCGCGGACGGCCAGTGTGAATTTCCGGTCCGGCGGCCCCGTCTCGGCGACTGACACCTTGAGCTCGTTGTAGTGATCGCGAACGCGCGAGACTTCACCCCAGGGCTGGGTCCACGTCGTGTCAAACGTGCTGCGGCTCGAGTCCACGATGCGCAGGCCATCCCGCAGCGGCGGCGCGCCGCGGAACTCGAAACCGAGCATCGACGGTGTCAGGAGCGGGCGCCCGTCGCGCTGGACCATGTAGTAGAGCTTGCCCTCGTGCGTATCGACCAGCACGACGTTGCGGCCGTCGGGTGACGCAACGCGAAGCTGGCCCGTTGCCGCCGTGAAGGGGAGGATTATCGCGAAGAGCGTGGCGCTGTAGATCCTCATGAATGTCTCTCCAAAGCCGATTGTATGATGCGGGCACCCCGGCCGACGGATATATTTGCCGAGTTGCCGGCTCCCTCAAGGGGGTGTTCGATGCCGAAGGTGACGCACACGTTCCTGCCGCTGCTGCTCGTCCTCACCGCGTGTCTACACCACAAGGCGTCAGCTCCGACTGCCAGTGCCAGACCGCCAGATACGGTGCTCACGGCCGACGACATCCGAAGCTCGCCGGGACAATCACTCGAGCAGTTGCTGATCGCCCGCGTCCCCGGGCTGACACTGATGCGCTCGGCGGATGGCCATGCGGTGTTGCAACTGCGGGGGCCGAACACATTCCTCGGCAGCGAAGAGCTGCTCGTCGTCCTGAACGGCATCGCCCTCGGCCCAACCGCGAGCGGGAATCTGGGGGTGATCGACGTGCACGACATCGACACCGTCCAGGTGTTGCGCGACGCTGCCGCTACGTCGCTGTACGGGATGCGCGGCGCGAACGGCGTGATCGTCATTCGGACCAAGCAAAACTAGCGAAAAAACAGCGGCCGGTCGTTGTTGCGCGCGACGATGTACAGGTCGCCGCGCGCGGTGCGCAGTCGCTGAATGTCGCGCGCCTGTCCCGGCACGAAGAAACTGCTCTCCGACGCCCGCACCGGGGTGAAGTTCCCTCTCCCGTCCCCATGCAGAAACAGCCCGTAGCTCGACATCATCGGGCCGATCGACGGCTGTAGACCCTCGAAATTGCCGGCAAGCACCAGGTCGGTCGTGCCGTCACGATCGAAATCGCCGGCCAGGATGCCGTAAACGGGCGCGATCTGCGCTTCGTGTGGCAGCGGGACCAGCGTGAACGAGCCGTCGCCGTTGTTCCGCACGAGCGTGGTCGCGAACGTGCGGGCCTGCTTGAAGATCGCGCCCGCGAGCTGCTGGGGCGAGAGGATGTCGCGCACCGTCTGGTTCGCATAGTCCTTGTACCGGGGATAGCGCGCCTTGAGGGACGGGAGCGCGCCGAGCAGCTCGTCCCGCATGGCGATCGGGTAGCTCCTGCCCTGATCGTAGACGGAAATGATCTGCTCGAACGGGCCGGTGCCGTTGAAGTCCTGCGTGTACATCGTGACGGGCTCGCTGTCGCTCGCCTGAAGACGGGTGTTGAGACCCACGTTGCCGACGATGAAGTCCACACGGCCGTGACCGGTGAAATTGCCGGCGACGATGCGATTCCACCACCCCTCGCTCCGCTCGAGGCCGGGTGTCGTCACGCGCACGAGCCTCCCGCCGCCCGCGTTGTGGAAGATCGTGATGGGCATCCACTCGCCCACGACCACGAGATCGGGCCGGCCGTCGCCGTCCACGTCCCGCCACACGGCGTCGGTCACCATCCCCACGTGCTCGAGGTCGGGCGCGAGCCGCCGCGTGACGTCGGTGAAGTGCCCGTGGCCGTCGTTTTGGAGCAGCGTGCTCCTGGGATCGGCCCCGTAGCGCCACGGCACGACGCGGCCGCCCACGAAGAGATCGATGTCGCCGTCGCCGTCGTAATCGACCGCCACGACGCGCGAGCCGCTGTTATCCTCGGTGGGCAGGCT
>DASWEL010000205.1:0-16895 GCA_036394755.1 Gemmatimonadales bacterium
GAAAATGGTCGCGTCCTGGGCGACGGGAATGACGGTGGTGGACAGTGGTACCGGCCGCGTATCGAAGCACAGGTTGTCCTGATTGTAGGCGGGACCGAACCGGTCGCACGGTCCCCCCTCGTCCTCGCTAGTCTGCATATCCAGCCGAACGTTGTAGGTCTCGCCCGGGGTGATAATGACCTGCCGATCGTAGGTCTGGTATCCCGCGGCTCGCACCGTCAAGCGATGGACGCCGGGGGGCAGATCGACCTGTGTACCACGCACCGGCTGTCCCTCGATGCTGATCCGCGCACCGGCGGGCACGTTCTGGAGCACCAACTTCCCGGGCTCCCCCGGCGCCGGCGGGGGCGGTGGCTGGGTGACGTGGCTCGTATCTCCACCCTGTTTGCTCGTGTCGCCCGCCGCGAGCCGGGTGGTATCTCTCGCGGTGTTGCCCGGCACAACCGGCGAGTCGCCCGTGCCGCCCTTGTCCTTCGCGAAGATGAGTCCCTGTTTGTACGCGTAGAACCCGCCGCCGCCGAACACCGCGCCGACGATGATGAGCCACAGCAGCAATGCGGAGAGCACCGAGCGGCGCGGCGCCTCCTCGTCGGCCGTCGCGGGTGGGCGGGTCCCCGTCGCGCGCGGGAGTGGCGTCGTCGACGCCGAGGCGAGGCGCGCGCCGGTCAGCGACGGCATCGCCATCGTCGCATCGGTCGTGAACGACACCGAGCGGCCGCTCTCGAGCACGCTGACCAGCTCGTCCGCGTTTTGGAAGCGCTGCGCCGGCGTCTTCGCCATCATCTTCCTGACGATCTCGAAGAGCTGTCGCTTCTCGGGATTTTCGAGCGGTGGGGTGGGGATCTCCTCCATGATATGTTTGTAGCCGATCGAGAAGGAATCCTCGCCGTCGAACGGCACGCCGCCGGTAAGACATTGATAGGCGACGACGCCGAGCGAATAGATGTCGCTCCGGCCGTCCAGCGGCTGCGCCTTGGCCTGCTCGGGGCTCATGTAGTGCGGGGTGCCGATGGACATTCCGGTGCCGGTGAGCTTGCCGCCCGAGGCCGCTTTGGCGATGCCGAAGTCGGTGACCACCGCGTGCCCGTGCTCGTCGAACATGATGTTGTCGGGCTTGATGTCGCGATGCACGATTTCTTTCTTGTGCGCATACGCGAGCGCGCGGCCGACTTCAGCGAGGATCTTCTTGATCTCGGCGGGGGGGAGGCTGCCGCGCGTGGCCAGAATATTGGAGAGCGGCTTGCCCCGCAGAAACTTCATCACGAAGTAAATGATCCGGCCCGATTTCCCGACGCGGTAGATCGGGATGATGTTCGGATGCTCGAGCCGGGCGGACGTGCGCGCTTCGCGCTGGAAGCGCTCGACGAATTCCTTGTCGAACGCGAGCGAGAACGGCAACACCTTGATCGCCACTTCGCGCTCGAGCTGTTTTTCCTTCGCCTTGAAGACGATCGCCATGCCCCCGCGGCCGAGCTCCTCGAGGATTTCGTATTCCTCCTTGAGCTCCTGGCGCACCATATCGATTTCCGCGATGTCCGGCGCCTCGGCACGCACGCCCGTGGGCGTCGTCGCGGTCAGGTCGAGGCCGCAAGAATCGCAGAACTTCGCGGTGTCCTTATTCTGGGTGCCACAGCGGGAGCAATACAATTCGGTCTCCGAGTGAACGGCCTAACTTAGGGTTCGCACGGAGCAGGTGCAACAGACAAGCCCTTCAACGACTTGGCGTCGTCGTGTGCGCGTCAAAAATCCGCGCCGAAGGCCGCGTACACCGTCGTCCCGCCGGTCGCGGGTTGCGCGACGCCGAGCCGCAGCCGCAACGGCACGTCGTAGTTGACGGTCATGTCCGCGATCAGCTCCGCGCCGACGGAACGCAGACGATTGAGCCGCGCGGGCTCACCGGCATCCCAGGCATCGCCTACATCTCCGAAAACCGCGAACGCGAGTTTGTCGGCGCCGATCGGCAGGTGCCCGATCAATCGCCCGAGCAGCGCGAGAGGCATGCGATACTCGGCCGTGAGCGTCGCGGCCCGGCGTCCATGCAGCACGCCCGCCGGGTAACCGCGCACCGGGAATGCGCGGAATACACCGACCGTCTGGCCCAGGAGAAACTCGACACCGCCCGACGACGCGCCGCCGACCGAGAAGACGTCGTTGATCGGTCCATCGAGCGCGCCGACCGCGCCGCGCAAGGCGAGCACCGAGTACGCGAATCCGACGCGCGGTCCGAAGCGCAGGTAGACGTTGCCGCGGGCGCGGACCTCGTTGAGCCAGCGCGCGGTGCCCTGCTCTTCCTTGCGGCGGTAGAGCAGCGACGCGGTGGCACCGTCCTGCAACGAGACGGTCAGCGGCGCCGAGACCACCGAGCCGAGCGACAGGATCGCCGATCCACCGACACGGTCGCGGTCGGTGCAGCCGTTGCAAATCGCCGCGAGGCTCGTATCGGGGATCGAGACGAATCTCCTTCCTTCATATTCCGCCGCGAGCCGCAGGGAAACGAAGCTGCGCCAGCGCTGGGCGACCACGGTGGCCCCGATAGCGCCCTCGGGACGGTTCTGCGACACGACGTGGCCGGTGGTGTCGATGCCGACCAGGGACCAGCGATTGGAGACGTAGAAATCGAGGGTGGGATCGCCGAGCGCCTGACTAATAAGGAAGAGAGAGCCCTGCAGCCGGGCGGGCGAAGGCGAAAGCTGAGCTTCGGCGAAATATGCATACCGCCCGATCGCGTCGGCGCCGGCCGTCCCGGCGCCAAAGAAGTGTCCCGCCCGGCCGGCGTTGATCCCTAATGGAATCCAGAAGTGCGGACGGAGCGACCCCCACGACGAGTATGCTGTTTCGCGCATCGCGACGCGCGGGGCGGAATCGAACGAGGCGACCGCCAATTTGGCCGGTGGCAGCGGCACCGGGCGCGCGGCGGCGACCCGCAGCTCCCAGCCTTCGTCTCCCAGAGTCGTGAAAACAATGCGGCCATCGGAAAGCGGCGCCGGCGCGCGCGCGCCGAGCGGCTCAGTGGTCAGCTGCGAGATCCCGTCGCTTTCCCGCCAGCGATGAACTTGCGGAAACCCACCGGCGTCGGTCACGAACAGCACGCTCGTGCCATCGTCGGTCCAGACGGGATCGGCGATCGCGGATTCGCCCGACGCTTGCGCGAGCACCGTCACCGCCTGCGGCTGTCCGGCCGGCCAGCGCACGAGCTCCCAGTGGCCCTGCTGATTGCGCGCCGCTACGATCCACCGCCCGTCCGGCGACGGCACCGTCGGTCCCCAGGTCCCGTCGATCGGGGGAGCCGAAATCGTGGGCGTGTCACCGCCGCCGGCCAGCTTGAGCGCCGACAGCGTGCCGCCTCCCGCGCGCGGCTCGATGAGGCGCGCGTCCGTCGTCAGGCGCGTCCACGCGCCGCCGCGGGGGGGCGGGGGGGGCGCCCAGCGCCACAGATCGCTGCGAATCGTCCAACGACTGCTGAATTCCAGCTGCGCCACGATCAGCGTATCCCCGACCCAATCGTAGCTCACGCCGCCGTTGACGCGGTGCGACCGAAGCACGGACCAACTCTTCGGATCGACGACGCGCAACCGCCTGGCGCCGCGCCCGTCGTCGTAGAGGTACGCAAGACTGCGGCCGTCGGGGGAGACGCGCGGCACGGGCTGGGAGCGCAGCCGGCCTGCGATCAGCTGAGCCCGTGCACCCGGTTGCGATACGGGCACCGCCGTCGCGATCGCGCGCGACCACTCGGCGGCCAGCGCTTCTGTCGTACCCGCATGCCCGAGCTGGCGGCCAACCCGGAACGGAATGAACTGACCGGCCGTCTTCTCGACGAAGCGTGGCACGATGGAGTCATTCCCGCTGCGTGACAGGAATTCCCAGAAGCGGCTGCCGTACGCGTAGGGGGCGAGCCCGTCCGGCCAGCGGGTGAACAGCAACGCGTTCCACGGCGAGCGCGCGTGCCCGAAGACGGCGTCGGCGGCGACTACCTCACGATGAAAGCTGCCTTCGGCCCGGCCCCCGGCCGTAAAGCGCGATTCGTAGTAGGTCGCCAGGCCCTCGGTGACCCAGGTCGGCTGGTACTGATTGGGAAAGAGTCCCGGCGCCCGGCCGAACACCGACTGCAGCGTCTTCCACAGGCCCCGCGAGCGATCGAGATGAAAGACGTGCGTCAGCTCGTGCACGATCACGAGCCGTTCCCAGCTGTCGTACGTCTGCAGCGCGGGATCGGTCACCGGCGGCACGAGCAGAACCGTGACGCGGCTGGACGGAAAGACGTTCGTGAAGCCGTTCGGCGTATCGACGTCGTCCGACAGGGTGACGTCGACGATGCCGCGCGGCGGATGCAGCTCGCTCGAGAGCAACGCGTACGCTCGCTCGGCCTCGTTCGCCGCGAGGACTGCGCGCGCGCGATAGGTCGGGCGAAAGTGAATACGGAAATGCTGAGTGTGGAGAGTGCGCCACGTGCCCGACGGATCGACTTGCGCTGACGCTGTGCTGGGAAGGAGGAGGAGCGCGACAACGAGTGCGGCGTGCGGCGTGCGGCATAACAATGCGAACTTCGATGCGCAACGCCAGACGTCGCACGTCACACGCCGCACGTTCACCGCGCCATCCCCCTCAAGAATTCCTCAATGCCCCGCGCCACACCTCTCGCATAGCGCATGCGTCCATCAGGGCTCGCGAGCATCGCCTCCTGTTCGGGAATCATCATGAACAGGCCTTCGGTGAGCGCGGAGGGGAACCACGGATCACGCACAAGCGCGTAATCACCCCGCCCCATTCCCAAATCCCTAACCCCTAGCTCCCCAACAAGCGCGCGATCGAGGGCACGCGCCAGGGCGGCGCTGCGCGGATGGAAGTAGTAGACGCTGGTGCCGTTATTGATGAACGGATTCACGCCATCGGGCAGCGCATTGGCGTGGATCGAGACCAGCACGTCGGCGTCGTGCTCTTCCGCGAAGCGCGTCCGCGGGAACAAGTCCACCGGATTCGAGTCGGTGCGCGTCAACAACACCGTCGCCCCGGCCTGCTCGAGCAGCGTCTTGACTTGTTGCGCCACCGCCAGCGTCGCGACCGGCTCCCACAGACCCGATGGTCCATGCGCACCGACGGGCGGATGACCGGGATCGATCACGATCGTGCGGCCGACCAGCGGCCGGCGCGGATCGACGACCGGGGGGCGGCGAATCTCGAGCAGGAGATCGCGGCCGCTCCAGCGCGTGCGATATCCCCAGACGGGGCCCGCGAGTGACAGAGTCAGCGTCACTTCGTCCGCGGCGGGCTGCGCGTAGCTCATGCGGGTCACGTAGGGATCGGTGCCGCCGTATTGCATCCAGTTCACGTCGGACGCGACCCCGTAGAGCCGCAGCGTGAGACTCTTTTCCTCTTCTTCCACTTTGAAGGGAACGTGCGCGGGAAGCGGCACACGCAGCACCAGCGAACGCGGTCCGGCCACCAGTCGCACCGACTCCACGATCCCACCAGGGGGCGGCGTCCCCGGCGCCAGCGGCACCACGTCCGCGCTGTTTACCCACGCGACCGCGCCACGGGAGAGCTGCAGCCGCGTCTGGCTGCCCCAGCGCGCCGTGGCCACGGACACGGTGCCGAGCGGGAAGAACCAGTTGTAGGTGCCGTACGGCACGGCTTTGCCCACGGTGAGGCTGTCGCTCTTCCCGGTATGCGCGGTGTCATCGTTCAGCACGATCACCCCCGGGTGGGCGCGATCGAGCGTGTCCAGCACCAGCGGCCAGACGGCGCGGGCGGTATCTGTTCCGACGATGACCTCGACGATCGCGTCACAGAGCGGTTCGGCGGGCAGCCATGCGACATAACGGTCAGCGGTGGAAGGGAGGCGGTAGGTGGCCGTATCGGTGCCGAACGCGCGGATCCCCCACGCCGGCTCGCCCGGCAGAGTGTCGGGCACGAACCACACCTGCGTGCGTTTTCCTTCCATGCGGAGCCGCACCTGCGCACCAGGCGTGGCACGAACCGAGAGGCGAATTCCCTCCCCCGCGGGAAACGCGAGTGTGTCGGTCGGTGTGAAGCTCGTCGTGTCGATCCAGACCGTGGCGCCCGCCGGCGGGCGGTACGGTTGCGCGATGCGCGCAACGAACGTGGTCTCCTGCTGCTCGGAGCCGGCAGCGGCGCGCGCCACGATCTGAAATCGCGCCAGTGAGTCGCTCGGCAGCGGGATCCATGCGAGCCAGGTGCCAGCCGCAGACACGCGGACGGGGAATCCGTTGACCGACAACGCGACATCACCGCGCCCCCGGCCGACACTGCCGAACAGGAACGACGAATCCTGCGCCTGAATCGGTTCGGCGGTGTCGGGATAGACGATGGTGATATGCAGGGGCTCGCGGGGGACGGCGACGGAGGGGTGACGCGGTGCGACGGAGGACGCGCAGCCGCCTCCTGCCGCCCCGGCCGCAACGACGAGGAGCGCGGCGCCGATGAGTCGCATGTGGCGCAAGCTAGCGGCGAGCAATAGATTGGGCCACCTTACTTTATGGCACTGAGCGCTTGCCAGTATTGCGGCCGGCAAAACGACGCCGGCGCGCAATTCTGCACCGACTGCGGAAAGCCGCTGACCAAGGCCGCAGCCGCGCGGGCCGCGGTGGCGGCAGGCGGCGGCGGTGGGGGTGTGGTCTCCCGCACGAGCGGGCCAGGCTCCCCGGGGGGGGCTCCGACGGATGCGTCCTGCCCGCTGTGCGGATCCATGGTCACCGCACACGGAGCCGGCGGTGGGGGTGGAGGCGACCGACGCACCATTCCCGACAGACGCTCCGATCACTCCCTCACATTGGTTCTGGTTTCCGAGATGGCCACGGAAGTGGCGCGCTTCGAGCGCAAGCAGACCTCCACGACCATCGGCCGGACCGAGGGAGACATCCGCTTTCCGGACGATCAATTTCTCTCGCCGCTGCATTCCAAACTCTCGTGGGAAGAGGGGCGGCTCGAGGTGCGCGACCTGGGTAGCCGCAACGGCACCTGGGTCTTCCTCGAAGGACCCTGTCGCCTGACCGATGGTGACCTGATCCTCATCGGCTCCCAGGTCCTGCGTTTCCGTCGTCTCGGCTATCCCGGGCCCCATACGGCCGAAGCCGATGCCACGAAGCGCATGGGTAGCATGACGCCGAGCGCCGACATCGCGAGTCTCACGCAGCTGCGCACCGACGGCAGCTCCCGCGATATCATCCAGCTGTCGCCAGGCCGTGACGTACACATCGGACGCGAGCGCGGTGACTGGATTTTCCCCTACGACCCCTCGATGAGCGCGCAACACGCGACCGTGCGCTCCGAGGACGCGGACTTCGTGCTGGTAGACGACCACAGCCGCAACGGCGTCGCGATCGCGGCTCGGGGTGCCATGCCGCTGCAGCACGGCTCGCGCATCATGGTCGGCGACAAGCTGCTACGCGTCGATCTGCCCGGCGGCCAGGGAGCAGCCGGGGGAGGCGAGGAGGGACCGACTCCGGCATGAAGACCTGCCCCGTCTGTTCCACCGAATACGCCGATGACGTGAAGTTCTGTCCCAATGACGGGCAGACATTGCGATCCGCCGCGCCGGCGAGCGACCTCGTGGGTCAGGTCGTCGCGGACCGCTATCACGTCGTGAAAAAGCTCGGTGAAGGAGGAATGGGTCAGGTCTATCTCGCCGAGCATGTGAAGATGGGGCGTCGCAGCGCCATCAAGGTGATGAATCCGGTGATGGAGCACGATCCCGACGCCGTGGCGCGCTTTAATCGCGAGGCGTCGAACGCCAGCCGCATCACGCACCCCAATGTCTGCGCGATTTACGACTTCGGTGAGACGCCCGACGGCCTGATCTATCTCGCGATGGAGTTCATCGAGGGCGAGCCGCTGACCGATCTGCTCGAGCGCGAAGGCGCGCTCCCCGTGCCGCGCGCGACCGCGATCTTCCTGCAAACCGCCGACGCGCTCCAGGCCGCGCACGATCTCGGCATCGTACACCGTGATTTGAAGCCCGACAACATCATGCTGAGCCGGAAAAAGGGCGGCGGTTACACGGTGAAGGTGGTGGACTTCGGCATCGCCAAGGCCGTGGGCGGCGACCAGGCGGGCCAGAAGGTCACCAAGACCGGCCTGGTCCTGGGGACGCCGGAGTTCATGAGCCCGGAACAGTTGTCGGGCGACACCCTCGACGGCCGCAGCGACCTCTATTCCCTGGCGCTGGTCTTTTACCGGATGCTGATCGGCAAGCTGCCGTTCGAGGCGACGAGCGTGCAGGAGACGATGATCAAGCGGCTGACCGACGAGCCCATCAAGCTCGCCGAGGCGCGGCCCGATCTGTCGTTCCCGGCCGGGTTGCAGCTGGTACTCGATACCGCGCTCGCCCGCACGCCGATGGAGCGCTACCAGAGCGTCGCGAAGTTTGCGGCCGACGTCGCCGCCGTCGCCGGCCAGCCGACCGCCGTGGCCGTTCCGGCAACCCAAGAGAAGACCCAGCTGCTCGATGCGACCGCCGGCGCCACGCAGCGCATGTCCGCAAAGAAGGCGGCGCCGGCTGCCGCGACGAAAAGGCGGTCGCTCATCCCCGTCGTCGCCGGCGTCGTTGTGATCCTGGCGGGCGGCGGCGCCTGGGTGGCGCTCAATGGCGGGAGTAAGGCAAATCCGAATCCGGCGGACAGTGCTCGCGGCGTGGCGCACGACACCGCGGCCACCATGGGGAATCACCAATCTGGAGGCGTGAAGACTCGCGCCGTCCAGGGAATCAATCCCGCTCGCGCCAACGATCTACTGACCGCCTTGATCGAGGCGACGCCCACAGTCGTCAGGGATTCTGCCGCCAAGATCTATAACACGCCCGGTGTGGCCAGCGGCGACAAGGCGTTCGCAGCCTGCATGATTGCCCGGGCCGAAGAGAACCTGGGCAATCACCACACGGCCGTGCAGTGGGCAAACCGCGGCCTCGCAATCAACTCACAGTTGACGTCGTGCCGGTCGGTGATTGAGGGCGGGGGGTCGTAGCACCGCATGTTCGGACGATCCAGGCCCATCCGCATCGAGGTCTTCGCCAAGACCGATCTCGGGCGCACGCGCGACCACAACGAGGACCGATTTCTCGTCGCGGACCTGACACGCAAGACGGCGTCGCTGCAGCCCGACGTGCGGCAGCATGACATCGGACCGCGGGGGACGCTTCTGGTCGTCGCCGACGGCATGGGCGGCGCCGCGGCCGGCGAGTTGGCGAGCGAGATGGCAACCGATACGATCTACGCGCACCTCCTCAAGACGTGGAATGCCGAGCACGAGGCGACGCCGCAGCGCTTTGCCTACCGGCTCAAGGAGGCGGTCGAGGTCGCCAACGCCAGCATTCACGCCCATGCAAAGGCGCACCCCGAGGTGCGCGGCATGGGCACGACGACGACGGCTGCCGGGGTGCTCAGCGATCACCTGTATCTCACCCAGGTCGGCGACAGTCGCGCCTATCTGATCCGCGGCGGCACGGCACATCAGATCACCAAGGATCAATCGCTGATGCAACGTCTGGTCGAAGCGGGCGAGCTGACGGAAGAGGAAGCCGCACAGAGCGAGCGCCGCAACATCATCCTCCAGGCGCTCGGCCCGGATCCGAAGGTCAAGGTCGATCTCACGCACCAGGAGGTACGCCGCGGCGACGTCCTGGTGCTCTGCTCCGACGGGCTCTCGGGACAGGTAAAGAAGGAAGAGATCGCCGAGATTGTGAGCAAGACTCCCGACCTGAGCGCGGTGTGCGACAAGTTGATCGCGCTGGCCAACGAGCGCGGGGGGCCCGACAACATCACTGTGGTCGTGGCGCGCTTCGACGGCGACGGCTTGCGTCTCTCGGACGGGGGCCGGCAGGAGGACGTCGGCCATCAGGTGTATCCGTTGATCGACACGGAGACCAGCACGGAGCCCGTGCCCGTCTACAAGGGCAGCCGTCCACCGGTGCCCAACAAGGAAGCTCGCAAGCAGACCCGAACGATCGTCCTCGCGCTGGTGGGCGTCGCCGCCGCTCTGATCTGGTACCTCACCCGGAAGCAGTGAAAGCACAGTTCAAGTTTCTCTCCGGAGCCCGTGCGGGGCAGATCGAGGCCTTCCGCAAGGGTTACATCGGCCTTGGCCGCCACCCGCTCTCGGACGTGCGCTTCGACGCCGAGCGTGACCTCGACGTCTCGTCCCGGCACGCGGCGATCGTACGGAAGACCGAGGGTTTCGTCCTTCAGGATCTGGGGAGCCGCAACGGCACGTTCGTGAACGGGCAGCGCGTCACCGGCGACACGCTGCTGCGCGACGGCGACGTCATCGGATTCGGCGCCAACGGGCCGGCGCTCGAGTTCGCGGTCATCGAAATCGATGCCGATCTCCCGGCGACGGCAGGCGCGGAGGATCTCGCGGAGCGGGCATCGTCGCCGCGGGAAGTCATTCCGGCGGCGCCGCGGGCAGCCAGCCCGCGTCCCAGCACCGGCGTCCGCATCCGGGCCGAGGTCACGCGCCAGACGGCGCAGCTGCGGCGCACGACTAAGGTTCTCATCGCGATCCTGCTGATCGTGGGCACCGGTTTCACCTGGATTCAGATCGATGGCAGACGGCGGGCGCGCGAATCGCAAACGATGACCTTGCACGTCCAGACCGAGCTGCAGGGGGTCCGGGATGCGCTCAAGGCCGCCCAGGACGAAACCGCTCGCTTACGGCGTGAGCTGGAAGCATCGAGCGGTGACGCGGGCGCGGTGGCGCGGCTGCGCAGTGAGTTGGACGCCGCTGAGCGGCGGCGGCGCGCGCTGGGCGCCGTCGACTATCGGTCGATCTCGCGCCGCAATCAGGACGCAGTCGCGATCGTGCTCGTCGAGTACACCGACGGCGAGCGCTTCAGCGGCACCGCGTTCGCGTTCGACTCATCGGGCACGATGGTCACGAACAAGCACATCCTGGTGGGCGAAGACGGCACCAAGACCCCGCGCCGCGTGGGCGTGATCTTCTCGGGCAGCACGCAGTTCTGGCGCGGCGAGCTGGTGGGCGTGTCGCCGGAGGCGGACATCGGCGTGTTTCGCGTGTCCATCAAGGGCGGGACGCCGCGCATCGCCGGACTCGCGCGTACCCGCGAGGGGCTCGAGCGCGGCGACCCGGTGGCGATCCTCGGCTATCCGCTGGGGTTCGATCTCCCGATGGAATCGCAGGGCGGACAACCGATCGCCGAGCCGACGCTCACGGTGGGGACGGTGAGCAAGGCGCTGACGGCGGTCGTTCAGGTGGATGCGTACGGAGCGCCGGGGTCGTCGGGGAGCCCGATCTTCGATCGCGAAGGGAAAGTGATCGCGATGCTGTATGGCGGTGAGCGCGAGTCGCAGGGGAAGATCATCTTCGCGGTGCCGGCCTATATCGTTGCGGACTATTTGAAGAGCCTGAACCTCGCGCGCTGATCCTCCTACAGTTGGCGCACGTAGTTCGACACTTCGACGAACCCCTGTTGTTTGAGAGCGCCCGCCCGTCGTCGAAGGGTGCCGACCCCCGCAAACAGCGTCGTGTACTCATCGTGATCCGCGAACAGCACGAATCCCGGCGGACTTGGCTCGAAAAAAAAGTCCAGCCAGTCGGCGAGCAACGCCTTGAGCAGTGCACTCGACTCCGCTCCGTCGGCGGCGACGATTGTGTGACCCACGTGACACTCCAGAACCAGATCATGGCTGCTCAGGAGGGCGTCGAGATGCTTCGGGGTGAAGACCACCTGCTCCACGATCGCCGAGGCGCAGGCGAGCGGCGGATCGCTCGTTAACAGACAGTCGACGAAGTCCGGCAGGCGGTCCAGTGGTGTCCGGAACGTCCGCTGTTCGAACACGGCGACACTGCGCCGGATGCGCTGGCGCTCTCCGGTGGCATCCAGAACCTGCATTGCATTCAATCCGGTGGTTTATCGGATTGGTCGGAGATACACCGGCGGATAAGAAGACTGCAAGGGGATGCGCGCCAAACGTCATAACAGGCGCTGGAACGCCGATCCTCAGTAGCTCGCTCGTCCGCTGCTGACGACGCGCAGCACTGACTCCTGCCTGAACCGGCGCTTGTACTCGGCGATGATCGCGACGATCGCCGCTTCCGATGCCGCCGACCGCGTCGGATGCACGACTTCGAGGACAAAACTCGGCTCCCGAGTGACGCGCCCATCCGCGCCACGCCATTCGCCCTCGGCGGCCCAGAACGTAAAGCCGTCCGGCAGCCGAGCGCTGACTACGTCAGCCACAAACACGGCCCAGGCGGAGTCGGTGACGCCGAGATTCTGCGCGACGTTGCGGCCGAAGTAGAGCCGCTCCGTCACCACCGGCTGCAATCCGCTCGACCGAATCGCAGGGGCGCAGGCGGCCGCCGCGAGCAGCACCGCCAGCGTCAGCGTCTTCATCCCTGGGCCCCGCCCCCGCCCAGCCGGTCCGACTCGCGCTGCTTGGCCAACAGTCGCTCGGCGAAGTCGACACGCTCCTCGAGCTCCGCCACCCGGTTTTGCATTGTCTCGAGGTTCTGCCGCAATTCGCTGATGAATGGCATCAAGACCTCAGTGAAGATCGGCCCTTACCGGATTCGCACTGCCGGACTCAGCGTCGATACGCCGTTTTCGTCAAAGCTTTCGATCGCCACCCAGTACCCCTGCCCCACTGTGAGCCGTCGCCGATGGTCTCGAAGAGGTAGTACTTCCCGCCCTGCACCACGATGACGGGATCGGCGCCGGAGCGGTACGAGATCCCCTGGTTGAGCTTCTCGAAGTTGTAGCGGTAGTCGACGTCGATGGGGTTGGCGTAGGTCCTCTGCTGCAGCGCGTGCGCCCGGGGAGCGGCCGCGATGATTAACAGCGCCGCGGTGAGGCCCCTACTCAGCAGGCTTATCGGTTTGCCCTTCGGTCGGTAGAGCCTCGACATCCGCAGCGCCTTCGCGGAGCGGAATCGGCGTGGCGCCTTGCGGCATGCCGATGACGAGAGTCGTCCCGGTCTGCTGCCCGGCAACCTGCAGCAGCCGCAGCTGCAACAGCTGCGGACTACGCTGCACCATCTGCGCGGCGTTGGCGAGATTGCGGAGCGCCGCAGTTTCACCGCGGGCGCGCTCGAGCGCCGCGAGTCCCTCCTGCCGCGCTTTCACGACCTGCGCAAAGATCTTCTTGAGATCGCCCGGCAACGTCAGATCGCGGATCGCTAACCGCTCGAGCACGAGGCCGAGTCGCTCCGCGGCGGGTTGACAGGTCTGTAGAATCTGCGGGCCCAGCTCGGCGCGATTCTGGAGCAACGTCTCGACCTCGCTCGCCGACACGGCCGCGCGCAGCGCCTGCTGGAGCTCCGTGTACAGCGCCGTGATGTAGTTGTCGGCGTTGAGCGTGGCAGCCCGCGCATCCGTGACGCGATAGCCGGCGGACAGGCTCACCTTCACTGCGACGCCGTCCTTACTCAACACTTCCTGCCCATTCACGGGCAACTGCGCCTGCCGCGTGTCGACCTTGCGGATGACGGTGTACGCGCGCAGGTAGCGGTAGAGGCCGGGCCCTAATTCGTTGCGCAGGTGGCCACGCACGAAACGGAGGCCGCGCTCGTATTCGAAGATCGTGATGGACGCGAGCTGCGTACGCCACACGACGTACAGGAAGAAGGCGCCTGCGATTCCGAGAATGAGTTCCACCTTAAGGGCCCTCCCGCGCTCGGCGGAGGCGTGAGCCTGCAGGGCCGGGCGAGGGATGCGGTCTCACCGCTGGACCCTTAAGGCAGAACAAGATGGGAGTCGAACCCTGGTGACCAGTTGGGATGGCAACACGCGGGACCAGCGGACGTATACGCGTCCGAGACCGCTTCCGTCTCCCATTTTCATAATAGCGGCCGCGGTCCTAGAGCGCACCCACTCCTGGCGCAACGGCGCTCCGTCTGCGCTCGAAGAGTCGCGTGATAACTGCCCCATAAATGAACCCGCCAACATGGGCCGCATACGCCACACCACCGCTCGCGGCGGTGCCGCTCTTCACCTGATGCACTACCGCCCCCAGGTTCAGGCTCTGCATCAGAAACCACACGCCGATGAGCAGGATGGCGGGGATGTACGTCACCCGCACGAACACGAAGATGACGAGGAGCGAGCGAATCTGGTCGCGCGGGTAGGTGACCACGAAGGCGCCCATCACCGCGGCAATCGCGCCACTCGCGCCCAGGTTTGGAACCGTCGACGTAGGGTCGACAGCGATTTGGGCAGCAGTCGCCGCCAGCCCGCCGAGCAGGTAGAAAATGAGGTAGCGCCCGCGACCCATCAAATCCTCGATCTCAGGCCCGAAGGCCCATAAGAACACCATGTTGCCGAGGATGTGTGACCACCCGCCGTGCATGAACATCGACGTGAGAATGGTGATCCAGTCTTTCCCGGCGACGATGTTGGCGGGGACGAGGGACCACTTCGTGACGAACGCATCTCCGCCCACGAGCTCCAGGATGAACACGAGGGCGTTGACTGCGATGAGGGAGGCTGTGACAGCAGGAAACCGAGTGGGACGGCGACTCGCGTCGGTGAGCGGAATTACTCCCATACCACCTCCGTCATGGCCAAAGGGTGTGGCACGGATAATGTCACGCGCGGACTGTCAGCGCCATGCAGGCTCATTCATGGGCGCGTCCGCACGCACGCGCAGAATGAGCCATTCCGCGACTACGAGATTCGCGGATCATAGCTCGCCACGCTTCAACTGTTCGACTGCATGGTGGCACGCGCGCGCGGTCAACGCCATGTACGTGAGCGACGGATTCTGGCAGCCGCTCGACGTCATCGCCGCCCCGTCGGTCACAAACAGGTTCGGCACATCCCACGACTGGTTCCAGCCATTGAGGACGGACGTTTTCGCATCCCGGCCCATCCGCGCCGTCCCCATTTCATGATTGGTTCCGCCCGGTGTGCTCGGCCCGCGCGTGCTCGGCCGGATGTCCCTGGCGCCGGCCGCCTCGAGCAGCTCGGCGGCGGCCACGTTCATATCGCGATGGATCGCCAGCTCGTTATCGCTCCACTTGCAGTCGATGTGCAGCGACGGAATCCCCCACGCATCCACCAGCGTGGGATGAATCGTGGCGCGGTTCTCCGCGCGCGGAAGCATCTCCCCGAATCCCTCGAAGGTCATCGACCACGGGCCCAGGCTGTTCAGCCGCGCTTTGAAGGCACGGCCGATGCCGGGGGCGTGCAGCGATGCACGCCAACCATCGCGATCGGCGCCGCCCTGAAAGCCGTACGCGCGGATGAAGTCGGGATGGCGCGACGAGACGTTGCGGAACCGCGGCACGTAGATCCCGTTGGGCCGTTCGCCGATCTCGCGGCGATCCGTCCAGCCGTCGATCTCGCTGCTCGCCCCGCCCCACTTGATGTGATCCATGATGTTGCGGCCGACCTGATCGCTCGAGTTCCCGATGCCGGCGTTCAGCAGGATGCGTGCGCTCTCCAGCGCCGAGGCGCACAGAAACACGACGCGGGCCGTGTACTCGCGCTCGGCTTTGGTCTGCGCGTCGACGATCCGGACGCCCGCAATCCGATTCTGTTCCTGGTCGTAGATCAGGCCGCGCACGATGCTGAACGGCCGCAGCGTGAGTCGACCCGTGGCGCGGGCCGCCGGCAAGGTCGCGTTGATGCTGCTGAAATACGAGCGCGTGATGCAGCCGCGGTGGCACGGGCCACAGTAGTGGCACGGCGCGCGGCCGTGGTGAGCCTGCGTCAGGTTCGCGACGCGACCGATCGTGAGGATCCGTTCGCGCCCGAACTTCTGCGCCATCCGCTCGCGCACGTGCTGCTCGACACAGTTCATGGCCATCGGCGGCAGGAACGGGCCGTCGGGGAGATGCGCCAGTCCTTCTCTCTGGCCGCTCACGCCGATGAAGCGCTCGACGTGATCGTACCACGGCGCGATGTCGGCGTAGCGGATCGGCCAGTCGACGGCGATGCCGTCGCGCAGGTTGGCCTCGAAATCGAGATTGCTCCAGCGGTACACCTGGCGTCCCCAGATGATCGACTTGCCCCCCACCTGCCGCGCGCGGAACCAGTAGAACGGCCGATCGGCCGGCGTCGAGTACGGGTTGTCGACGTCGTCGGTCCAGAACACGTGGCTCAGCTCGTCGAACGACACCGAATGGCTCTGCATCGGCTGCCGCGCCGCGACCGTGCGGCGATCGCCGAGGCCGCGGAACGGCAGCTCCCAGGATGGTTTGTGCTCCGTGTAATCCTGCTCCGGCGTGATCGGCCGTCCCGCTTCGAGCACGAGCGTGCGCAGGCCGAGCTCCGTCAACTCCTTTGCCGCCCAGCCGCCGGTCATGCCGGAGCCGACGACGATCGCGTCGAAATCAGTGGGCGGCATCGACCGGCGCACAGCCATCATAGCGCCACGGTTGCGGCCACAGACCGAGCGCGCGCTGGCCGACTTCGGACGTGCAGTAGCCGTACACGGTGAGGTACTTGAGTCTGTCGAACCACTCTTCGTGCGCCGCGTCGAGCGCCGTGAGGACGGCTACCTGATCAGCCTCACTGCACTCGACGAAGTCTCGCGCTGCGCGCGCGCGGCTGCGGGCGTCGAGGTCGCGCAATCCGGCGAGGAACCGTTCGCGCTCCGCGGGAGTGTGCCAGTCCGTCAGCATCTTCTCGATGAAGGCGCCCACCCCGGCGTCGGTGGCACCCGGGGTATCGGTCGCCGGAAGGATTCGTTCGGCGGCGATCGCGACGGTTTGCTCGGCACGACCTGTGAGCGTGCGGCGCGCGGCCTGGGCCGCGGCGCCTCGGTGCACGTCGCGCCCAAGCGCGAGCAGGTCGGCTGGTGCAAGCCCGTCGAGCGCGCGAAGTCCCGCGGTGGCGACGAGCCAGCGGATCAGCTCGCGGCGTTCCATCGCGAGACCTTGGTCCCTCTACGCATCAGAGAGCCTGTCCAGGAATCTGTCCATCTC
>DASWEL010000206.1:0-12691 GCA_036394755.1 Gemmatimonadales bacterium
TCATCTCGCGGGGGTGGTCGCTTTGCCCCTGGTTCCAGGCCCAATGCCCGGAGAGATCGGGATGCTGCGCACGCGCGGTCGCACTGCCGAGCAGTACGAGGGCGACAAGGAGGGCTGCGGTCTGTTTCATTGAAACGCTCCGAAGGGGAATGCTGTGAGACATGGGGCGTTGCCGGGCGTTAAGGGGCGCGTTGCACATTAGGGCAGTCTTGCTTTCTCGATCAGCGCACGATCAATTCCGCGTGCGTTCCTGATCCCCTCGCTCGACCGGAGAATACCCTCGTGACCACGCTGCACCTATGCCGAGCCGCTCTGTCCGCAGTTGTTCTGCTGACCCCCGCGTTGTCAGCGCAGGAGCCGGCCGGCGGGACGCCGGTTCGCGACGCCCGCGTGGGGTTGCGCGCGGGCTGGTGGGATGCCGCGCAGGCCGCGTGGAACATGCGTCTCGTTTCCACGAGCCGGCCGCCCGCCGAGTTCATTCCAGCCGAGCCCGGCGATTTCGACTACATGAATTCGGACATCGCGTTCAAGGGGGATTACCTGATCCAGGGCAATTTTCAGGGGTTCTCGGTGTGGGACATCACCGATCCCTTCCACCCGCGCCTGGTCCACGCGGAACGCTGCCCCGAGCAGCAGAACGATGTGTCGGTGTACAAGAATCTGCTGTTCCTGTCGGGCGAATCGCAGAACGGGCGCATCGATTGCGGCGCGCAGGGTGTGCAGGAGCACGCCAGCCCGCAGCGCTTCCGCGGCGTGCGCGTCATCGACATCGGCGATCCCACCCATCCACGCATCCTGGCCAATGTGCAGACGTGTCGCGGATCGCATACCCACACACTCGTGACCGATGCCAAGGATACCAGCGTCGTCTACATCTATGTCTCGGGCCAGGCCGGGGTGCGTCCCGCCGAGGAGCTGGCGGGGTGCTCGTCGGCGCTGCCGGAGCAGGACACCGCCTCCGCGCGCTTTCGGATCGACATCATCCGCGTACCGCTCGCCCATCCGGAGCTGGCGAGCATCGTCAGCCGGCCGCGGATCTTCGACGCATTGGTCGATCCGCGCTCTCATGGTGCCTCGCCTGCTGACTCCGCAGAGGCCGCGCGGGAGACGGATTCCGCGCGAGCAACCGGCGCGTTCGTCGTGAAGTTTCAGGGGCTCCCCGTGGTCGCGCCCCCACCGTTCATCACTGGCATGCTCGACAGCATCGTGCGTAGCCGCGGCGGCACCGGCGCGCCCACAGCCGCCGACAGCAATGCCTTACGCGGGGCGCTCCAGGGTATCGTCGACGCGATGTTCCAGGCCCCGATGGGTCCCGGTGGCGTGCGGCATGGTCCTGATCAATGCCACGACATCACGGTCTATCCGGCAATGGGCGTGGCGGGCGGCGCGTGTGCCGGCTACGGGCTGCTGCTCGACATCAGAGATCCTGCGCACCCCGTCCGCGTCGCGGCTGCGTCGGACTCGAACTTCGCCTACTGGCACTCCGCGACATTCAACAACGATGCGACCAAGGTGATCTTCACCGACGAGTGGGGCGGCGGCGTCGCGCCGCGCTGCCGCGCGACCGACAAGCCGGAATGGGGCGCCGACGCGATCTTCACGATCGCGGACAAGCGCGCCCTGACCTTCCATGGTTATTACAAGGTGCCGGCGCAGCAGACGAGCACGGAAAACTGCGTCGCACACAACGGCAACCTGATTCCCGTCCCGGGCCGCGACATCATGATCCAGGGGTGGTATCAGGGCGGCGTGTCACTGTTCGACTTTACCGATCCCGCGCACCCGACCGAGATCGCCTACTTCGATCGCGGCCCGATGGACTCGACCAAGCTGGAGATGGCGGGTAGCTGGTCGGCGTACTGGTACAATGGCTACATCTATAGCACTGAGATCTCACGCGGGCTCGATGTCCTCGAGTTGCGGCCCAGCGCCCAGCTCACCCAGAACGAGATCGATGCCGCGAGGCTCGTGAAGCTGGCGTATCAGAACGTGCAGGATCAGCAGCGTGTGACCTGGCCTGCGAGCTTCGTCGTCGCGCGCGCGTATCTCGATCAGCTCGAGCGCTCACACGGCCTTGCTGCGGATCGCATCGGCGCGGCGCGATCGGCGCTGGCCAGCGCGGAAGTCGGTCGCGCTGGACGTCGCGCCACATTGACCACACTCGCTACCCAGCTCGACCGCGATGCGAGGAGCGCGTCCGACGCAGCGAAGGTCCGCACGCTGGCATCAGTGGTACGGGGGATCCAATGAACGTTCGCCTGTCGCTGGTCCTGACGTCTCTGCTTGGAACTGCCCTAGTCGTCGCCGCGTGTGGTCGAAGGTCGTCCGTGGCCAGCGTGACCATCGACACTCCCGCCAACGGCGACACGGTGCGAGCCTCCGCGGTGCACATTGCGCTCACGGCGCGCGGCGTCGAGCTGGCGCCCGCCGCCGAGGAGCGGCCGGGCACGGCGCATCACCATCTGTTCCTCGACGTGGAAACCGGGCCCCTGGATCGCGCGATTCCGGCGGGAGTGACCGGGATCATCCACTTGGGCCGTGCGCAGACCGAGTTTCAATGGGACAGCGTAGCGCCGGGACCGCATCGGATCGTCGCGGTACTGGCCGATTTCAAGCATGTCCCGCTCGTCCCGCTGGCCACCGACACGGTGCATTTCGTCGTACAGCCGCGGTAGCTGAAACAACCTTTTTCAGGGTTGCGTCATCCAACGAGGAAACCACCTCGGACTCTTCATGCTGCTTGGATGGCCGTTCCTTGCCGCCGTCACGTTTGCCAGTCAGTCTCCTCAATCCCCTCCGCCACAGCGCCGGGCGGACCCGCCGCCGGCTGCGGTCAAGAGCATCGCCGCGACGCGCGCGGCGCAGCCGCCTGTGATCGACGGGCGCGACGACGACGCCGTATGGCGCGACGCGCCGCCCATCACCGAATTCCAGGAGTGGCGACCCAGCGAGGGGGGGGCACCGAAGCTCCCGACCGCAGCGAAGGTCGCTTACGACGCCGGCAACCTGTACGTCTTCGTCCGATGTTTCGATCCGCACCCCGACAGCATCATCACGGTCCTCGCCCGCCGCGACTACTTCACCCCCAGCGACATGGTCTGGCTGTTCCTCGACTCCTATCACGACCGCCGCACCGGCTTCGAGTTCGGGGTCAACCCGTCGGGGGTGAAGCTGGACGCGCAGATCTACAATGACGGCAACGAGGACTTCGCCTGGGATGCGGTGTGGGACGTCGCCACGCGCATCGACTCGCTCGGCTGGACGGCCGAGTTCCGGATCCCCTTGACGCAGCTGCCGTACGGCCGGCAACGGACCCACACATTCGGCTTTACGGTAGATCGCGACGTCTATCGCTATGCCCAGCGCGTGAGCTGGCCGCTCTTCCGGCAATCGCAGGCGGGGTTTGTGTCGCAGTTCGGCGAAGTCACCGGGCTGGAGGGGCTCGAAGCCCCACGCCGGCTCGAGGCCGCCCCGTATCTCGTAACGAAGAACGTTCCGCAATTCACATCGAGCGGCATCGGGCGTACGCAGGACGTAACCGTCGGCGGTGACCTGAAGTACCTCGTCGCCTCGAACCTGAAGCTCGACGCGACGATCAATCCCGACTTCGGCCAGGTCGAAGCCGACCCCGGCGTCCTCAACCTCTCGGCGTTCGAGACGTTCTTCCAGGAGAAACGTCCCTTCTTCGTGCAGGGCGCCGGGACGTTTCAGATCAACGTCAACTGCACCGCGGTGAACGACTGCAATACGGGCGAGGGACTCGTGTATTCGCGGCGCATCGGCCGCGCCCCGGAGCTCGCGGACGCGTATTCGGATAAGACGTCCGCGGCGTTCACCACGATTCTGGGGGCTGCAAAGCTCACGGGGCGCCTTCCCGGGGGCCTGACGATCGGCGCGCTCGATGCCGTGACATCGCATGAGACCGGCGTGGGTGGCGTGACGATCGAGCCGACGACCAACTACGGTGTGCTGCGGCTGCGGCAGGACCTGCGCGGCGGCGAATCGAGCATCGGGGCCATCGTCACGAGCGTCAATCGCCACAACGATTCCTGGAGCACGCCGTATCTCCACTCGAGCGCCTACGTGGGTGCGATGGACTTCCGGCACCGCTTCCCCGGCGGCCGCTACGAGCTCTCCGGGTCAGTCGACTTCAGCCGAGTCGCGGGGAGCGCGCAGGCGATTGAATCGACGCAGCGCGACGCGACGCACTACTACCAGCGGCCCGACGCAATGCGCTTCGACTCGACGCGTACTTCGCTGGCGGGCGATGCGGAGATGCTGCAGTTCGGCAAGGTTGGCGGCAACCATCTCTTGTTCCAATCGAACCTCGAGCGCCGTTCGCCGGGGTTCGAGATCAACGATCTCGGTTATTTGCAGCGGGCCGACCAGGTCGCCTGGAGCACATGGGCCGGATACTTCGATCGCCACACCCGCAAGCTGTACCAGCGGTTCCAATGGAATTTCAACTGGTGGCAATACTGGACGACCGCGGGGCTCCCTGAGGAGCGGGCGTTCAATACCAACACGCACACCACATTCCGGAACACCTGGTCGCTGCACTTCGGCGGGACCGTGGGTCAGCTGGGGACGACGTACTGCTATTCGTGCGCGCGCGGTGGCCCGGCGGTGCGGCAGGATCCCTACTTCGCTCCCTGGCTCGGCATCAACGGCGACGACCGCAAGGCCATCGTGCCCTATCTGTGGTTCAACTGGTTCCGCGCCGACGGTGGCCGGTCGCGCAACTTCAGCTTCGGGCCGGAGATCGACTTCAAGATCGCCCGCCGCGTGACCGCCGCGGTGTCACCGAGTTACTCGCGCCGCACCAACGACATTCAGTCGCTGGGCTCCACGACGGACACGAGCAACATCACGCACTACCTCTTTGGGCACCTCGAGCAGAAGCAGCTCGCGCTGACGATGCGCGTCACCTATCCATTCAGCGCGAACATGTCGCTCCAGGTGTACGCGCAACCATTCGTCTCGAAGGGGACGTTCAGCAACGTCCGTGAGCTGTCCGCGAACCCGCGTGCCGTTGCCTATGACAGCCGCTATCAGGCGTACAGCGATACCGCGTACACGAACAACATCGGCGGATTCAACTTCAAGCAGTTCCGCTCGAACGTCGTGTTCCGCTGGGAGTACCGGCCCGGATCGACCCTGTTCGTGGTGTGGAGTCAGGGCCGGCAGGGGTCCACCGGTCTCGAGGGCACGCGCAGTTTCAGCGGCGACCTGAACGATCTGTTCAATCTGCGGCCTGACAACAGCTTCCTCGTGAAGCTATCGTACTGGATCAATCGCTAGTAACCAAGAAGAAAGAAGCCCCGCTCGATGTCCGTGCGGGGCTTCCTGTTGACCGGGAGGCGGTTAGTGCCCCGTCCCCGCGTCCGCTCCCTCGTCGTGATCGTCGTGACCGTCATGATCGTCGTCTTCGAACGCCCGCAGCGATGCGCGAATGGCGTGTTCGATCGCTTCCTGATTCGCCGCGTTGGTCGGATCGAGCACGGCGCCAGACGCGTCCTTGAACCAGCTGCTGACGTCCACGTCCACCGTGAGGTTCTTGGAATTGGCGTCAACGGTGACCGGGCTCGCAAAGTCCACGGAAAGCTCGGCCTCGACGTCGGAGGTGAACGTGAATGCATGATCGGTCCCGCCGGGATCGGTGAAGACCCCAACCACGTTCACGTGCTCGAGCGTCGCACGCACGCCAGTGTACGTGCCCGCGGGGACCAATGCGTCGAGGATCACCTTTGTGGTACCGTCGAGCGGCAGATCGACGGTCACGGGGTCAACCTGCACCTCGCAGTCGTGTTCGTCGTTGTTCTCTGTGTCGGGTTCGTTGGGTTCGGGCTGGTCGGGCGTCTCGTTCGCGCCGTCGGCTTCAGCGGCGTCGTCGTTGGCGTCGTTAGCGCACGCCGCATCGCTCGCCAGCTCGATATGCGAAAGGACGACCTTCGCCGACGTGATCCGTACTGTGCCGCCCGTCCCGGTGACGATGAGGTCCGCCATCGGGCTCGACAGAGAAGCACGGGGACCGATCGTGGTGGACAGGTTGACTCGTTGCATCGGGTGAGGCGCGGTCGAGTCGCACGCCGTGAGCAGCAGTGCCACGGGAGCGAACTGCAGAACAAACCGTGTGGTGTGCATTAACCCTCCGGAGTTATTTCTACTCAGATACTATACCGACCACCTCAATTGTGTCCCTGTCACTTCTAATGAAGTCCCGTCCCGCGAACCCGACGCTCGGTGACGCGCGTCACGCGGGCAACACGCCGCGCACAAGTCGTTGTGACGCTTGCTTCAAGCACGCCATCTATTGTCGTCTGCGGCCCGAAAGTGAATGTTGCCTCCCGTGACTATCTGGGAAAAAACCACTCGATCGCTGCGCACGCTGCGCCTCGACACCATGCGGGGCAAGTTTGTCGCGTTCGCGGTGCTGGCGACCTTGTTCACGACGCTCGTCATGACGGTGATGTTGTACGGACGGAATCGCCGCTCGCTGAGCGATCGCATCGGGCAGGAGCTCCGCGGCGCCAGCTCGGACGCGGCGCGCGAAATGGGCGTCTGGCTCGATCAGCGGTTGTACGACCTGCGACTGCGGGCCAGCCCCTACGTCGTGTCCGACAACCTGGCGCGAGCCACCGGCCGGAATGCGGCGCAGTCGCTCACGCGCCTCCGCGACTACCTCAATACCATCCGCCAAAATCTTCCGTCGCACGACGGGCTCGCGATCGTCGGGCGCGACGGACAGGTCCTGACGAGCAGCGGCAGCCGGACAGGCTTCCGGCTGTCGGCCGACCAGATGAACACGCTGCGCACCCGCGACGCGCTCGCGGGCGAGCCGTTCTGGGACGCCGGGCTGGGCAAAGCCGCGATCGTCCTGGTCGTACCTATTCGTCAGGATGATGGGATGTTCCTCGGCGCGTTGGGCGCGAAGATCAATCTCGATGGCGTCAGAGACATGCTCGCGGAGCTGTCCGTCGACGGCTCGCGCAGTCTCTACCTGATCACCGAGCCGGGACGCATCGTGGTCACCTCAGCGGGCAACTCCGCAGATCTGATGAAGACGACGATGCCGCTGGCGACCACGCGAGAGCTCGTCGAGCGCGAGGGCCAGCCCGTCGTGCAGTCGCGCTCCGCGGGACGTGAGGTGGTCGCGGTCTTCCGTCGTATTCCGCAGCTACGCTGGGCGGCCGTGGCCGAAGCCCCCCGTGCCGAGGCGCTGCGCGAAGCGGGTGTGTTGCGGTCCCGCACCGTGTTGCTCCTGATCACGTTGATTCTCGGCGTCGGACTGTTGGCGTTCATGGTGGGCGTGTTCATCACACGCCCGCTCGAGCGCCTCACCGAAGCCGCGGCCCGCGTGGCGGCTGGTGACCTGTCGGTCGAGCTTCCCGCGGGCGGTAGCGGCGAGGTCGGGTACCTGACACGGGCGTTCAATACCGTGCTCACGCGCCTGCGCGAGAAGGAGAGTCACGGTGAGTTGGAGAAGCTCTCGCTCACCGATTCCCTGACCGGCCTCTACAATCGCCGGCACCTGATGGGGACGCTGGCGAGCGAGGTGCAGCGGTCGCGGCGCCTGCGGCGCGCGTTCGCGGTGCTGCTGGCCGACGTCGATCGGTTCAAGCAGTACAACGACACGCACGGACATCTCGCCGGCGATGCGGCGCTCGTGAAGATCGCGGAGGTGTTCCGCAAGACGACGCGGCAGGTGGACTGCGTGGCGCGCTACGGCGGCGAGGAGTTCGTAGTGATGCTGCTCGAGGCCAACCTGGCGACGGCTACCCTCGTGGCGGAGCGCATTCGCTCCCGCGTCGCCGAGCAGGATCTCGGCGAGGGATCGCTCACGCTGAGCATCGGCGTGGCCGAGTACCCCGATGGCGGCGATACCCCGGAGGAGCTGATTGCCACCGCCGACGCGGCGATGTATCGGGCGAAGAGTGGCGGTCGGAACCAGGTGGTCGTCGGCGGGACCGTCGAGCAGCGGCCGCAAGAGCCGCAAGAGAAGAAGACGCGGCGCAAACGCGAGGCGTAACTGTCGAACCTTCTCCTGGTAGACGATGACGATTTCGTACGCAGTGCCTTGAGCCGCGCGCTCAATCGCACCGGCGGGTTCACCGTCATCCCCGCCGAGCATGGGAAACGGGCGCTCGAGCTGCTCGCCACGGAGCACGTGGACGCGATCCTCACCGATCTCCAGATGCCCGTGATGGATGGTCTCACCCTGCTCGCCGAGCTGTTCAAAAGGGAAACCCGTCTGCCGGTTGCGGTCATGACCGGCCAGCAGATCCACGCGGATCTGCGGCACCGGCTGCAAACCTACGGCATCGCGGCAGTCTTCTCGAAGCCCGTGGATGTGGTGCTGCTCGCGGACGAGCTGCAGCGGGTGCTCGATCCCAAGGCGGTCGGTCGCATTTCGGGAATCACGCTGTTCGGACTGCTGCAGCTGCTCGAAGTGGAACGCAAGAGCGGCCTCGTTCTGGTCGAGGCCTCGCAACGGGAGGGCCGCCTGTATTTCGATGAAGGGACCTTCGTGCACGCGCACACCCGCGTGCTCGATGGTCTGGAGGCGGCCTACGAAATCCTGGGCTGGCCCGACCCATCGGTCGAGATCTTCTACAAGCGGCGGGCGCGGCAGCGCACGGTGCGCGAGCCGCTGCAGCATGTGTTGATGGAAGCAGCGCGGCTGCTGGATGAATCAGCCAAATCGGGAATCCAGGAGCACCGCCCCGTTCCAGCGGCGCCGCGCGAGGCCTTCGACGCAGACAGCATCCTGGGCGACGTCCTCAAGATCGATGGTGCGATCGGCGCCGCGCTCGTGCACGCGACGACTGGCGCGATCCTCGGACAGGTCGCCGTGGGACGCGGGCTCGACATGACGCGTGCGGCAAAGATCGCCCAGGATCTGGTGCAGGCCGCGCTCCGCCTCCGCGACGGCATCGAGGACATCATGATCACGGTGGACACGCAGTATCACGTGATGCGCGTGCTCGGCCCCGGCGAAGACGTTTTCGTGCATCTCGTTCTCGACCGCGAACGCGCGAGCCTCGGCATGGCGCGACAGCAGCTCGCCAAGCTCGCGCGCAGTTCCGGTCATTGAGGGATCAGAAGATCCCGTTCGCGATGTTCCGGGACCGCAGAAACGTCCGGAACGCCGGCAAGTCCGCCCCCATCACCCGGTCGAGCCGCCCCCGTACGTCCCGGACCTGGCCCTGTAGCACCTGCTGCACGTCGCGCTGCGGGCCCGTGGGCGCGAAGTCCGACCCCTGCACCGACCCCGAGAGATACATCAGCTGCTCGGCAAGCTTCATCGGCCATCGCAGCAGATCCTGCCCTCGACCCGTTACCCGGACCTGAAACAGGTCCTGCTCTACGGCGAGAAGCCTCTGGTCGAATGAATCGGCGGCCGCGCGCACGTCGGCGAGCCCCGAATCCCCGGCGAATGAGGCCTTGAGCGCCGCGAGCTGGCCGCGCACCAACTCCACCCGGTTGATCATCGCCACCGTGCTGTCGATGTCGGCCACGAGGTCGGCCAGCACCGCGCCCTGTGCCGCGAGGTCTTGCGCGCTCGCTCCGGTGTTCGAGTCCTGGCGCAACTCGAGCGGCTGATCGTATGTCTTCCCCCCCGCCAGGAGCTGAACGGTGTAGCGCCCGGGAGGCGCGAGCAACGAGAACCGGCCGATTCCCGGCGCCGGCGTGCCCTCCGGCTTTACCCGGAACCACGGCGCCAACGCCGGACTGACCCGCAACTTTGCCTCGGGCGTCGCCTGGTAGCGTAAATCCCACCACACGCGGTTGACGCCTGCGCTCGGTACCTGTTTGAGTGTCCGCACGACCTTGCCTTGCGCGTCGAGGATTTGAATCGCCACGCTGTCCTTCGCGCTGTCGCGGGGCGCGGTGCGGATCCAGAAATCGAGCGATGCGCCATACGGCGGATTCGTCCCCGCCACGGGGTCGTCCCCGTTCTCGAACGCGCCCTCGATGTTGCGGAAGCGGTACGCCGGCCGCGGCGCGAACAGCGCGGCGTCCAGCGACGCGAGCGACGGCGTGAGCGCGCGGAGCGGCGTGATGTCGTCCAGGATCCAGAAGCCACGACCGTAGGTGGCCAACACCAGGTCGCTGAACTGCGGCTGCACCACGATCCCATACACGGGCGCATGCGGCAGATTCATCTGCAACGGCTGCCACCCCCCCCCGTCGTCGAACGAGACATACAACCCGTTCTCGGCGCCGGCATAGAGCAGCCCGCGCCGCGCTGGGTCCTCCTTGACGATGTGGATGTAGCTGAGCGGCGTGTGCGGCAGCCCGGTCGTGATGAGACTCCAGCTCGCACCGTAATTCGTCGTCTTGTAGATCCAGGGATCGCGGTTGTTCACCTGGTGGCCGTCGACGGCGACATAGGCCGTGCCGCTGTCGAACCGCGAGGGCTCGATGCTCGAGATTGTCCCCCAGTCGAGCAGCCCGCGAATGTTGCCGGTGACGTCGCTCCAGTGGGCGCCCCCGTCTCGCGTGACCTGAACCTTGCCGTCATTCGTCCCCGCCCAGATCAGCCCGCGTTTGATCGGCGACTCGGCGATGGCGAACACGACCCCCGCATACTCGACGCCGATGTTGTCGGGCGTCAGTCCCCCCGATGGCCGCTGACGAGTGGTGTCGTTGCGGGTGAGATCGGGACTGATCTCCTTCCAGGTGACGCCGGCGTCTGATGACGCGTGCACATGCTGGCTGCCGACGTACACCGTGTTGTGGTCGAATGGCGAGATCGTCAGCGGGAACGTCCACACGAAACGGTACTTCACCCTGGCGGCGGGATACCCGATCGTCGCCTGCGGCCAGACTTCAGTCGAACGCGCCATTCCGGTCCGAACATCGTAGCGGGAGACGATCCCGCCCACGCTGCCGAACCCTGACGCGGAAGACCACACGATGTTCGAATCCACAGGGTCGGGCGTCGCCCAGCCGCTCTCGCCGCCCCCCACCGTTGCCCACATCCCGCGCGGGATGTCTCCCCCCGTACGGCTGTTGCTCGGCCCCCGGGCCGACGGGCCGTCCTGACGGTTGCCGTAGACGTAGTAGGGGACGCGGTTGTCCACCGTGACGTGGTACATCTGCGCGATCGGCAGCTGCACGCGCAGCCAGCTCTTGCCACGGTTCGTGGTGATCGACACGCCGCCGTCGTGACTCACGATCATGCGGTTGCCGTTGACCGGGTCGATCCAGATGTCGTGGTGGTCGCCCCCCGGGATCTGCTGGTCGGGAGGATCGATAATCGTCTCGCCGCCGTCGAGCGTCTTGGCCCACGCCGAGGTCAGGAAATACGCCTCATTCTCGTTGTCGGGTGCTGCGGCCATGCGGTTGTAGTAGTGCGTCCGCCCGGCCACCTGGCGATCCTGGTTCACGAGCTTCCACGAGCCTCCGCCGTCGTCCGAGCGAAACAGACGGCCGCTGTCGGGTTGGGCGATGTTCACCGCGGGGACGCCGTCGCCCGTCTCGATCAGGGCGTAGATGCGATTCGAGTTGGCGCGGGTCATGGCGAGCCCGACTTTGCCGACGGGACGGGTGGGGAGGCCACTCCCCGTGATCCGCTTCCACGTCGTGCCGCCGTCATGAGATGACCAGATACCGCTCCCCGCGCCCCCGCTCGAGCGGCCCCAGGTGTGGACCTCCACCTGCCAGAACCCCGCGAAGAGAATCCGCGGATTGTTGGGATCCATCACGAGGTCGGATGCGCCCGTGCTGTCGTTGACAAACAGCACCCGCTCCCACGTCTTGCCACCGTCGGTGGTCCGATAGATGCCGCGCTGCGGCTGCGGGCCGTAGACGTGGCCGAGCGCCGCAACGTAGACGATGTCGGGATTCGTCGGATGGACGATGACGCGCGAGATCCGTCCGGTGCTGTCGAGCCCCATCTTGGTCCAATGCTTCCCGGCGTCCGTGGACTTGAAGACGCCCCAGCCGACGGAGATGTTCGAGCGGATAAACGGCTCCCCCGTGCCCACCCACACCACGTTGGGATCGGAGGGGGCCACCGCCAGCGCGCCAATCGAGCTGACCGGCTGATCGTCGAAGACCGGCTCCCACCTGACCCCGCCGTCGCTCGACTTCCACAGGCCACCCGACGCCGCGCCGGCGTAGTAGACGCTGCCGTCGCTCGGGACGCCCGTCACCGAAGTGACGCGATTCCCCTCGGGACCGATGTGCCGGAACTTGAGCTGCGCGTATGACGCCGAATCGATGCCCGCGGGAGCAGGCGTAGCAGCCGCCGGGGCCGGGCGAGCTGTGGCGCGGCGTTGCGCAGTAATCGGAGCAGCGGCGACGAGGCAGAGCAGGATCGCGATGCAGGCCCTCATTGCGGCGTCTCCAACGGATGCTTGCTCTGCTCGTAGAACTGATTCTGCAGCCGCAGGCTCTCCTGGTCCGCTTTGACCGCCTTGATCGTCTGGACGACGGTGTTGATCCACGTTTTCGCCTCGAAGTCGCCCAGCTCGCGCGAGGCGACCGCGCCGTCGCCGGCGTAGTGATTCGGAAAGCGCGCATACCACCAAATACCGGTGTAGAGACCCTCGGGCAGCGCCTTGAGCCGCCCCTGATCCGCTCCTGATTCCAGCTTCGCGCGATCGAGATGCACCAGATCGGGCCGCGCGATCATGCTGACCGACGTTTCGCTCTCGCCCGCGTGCATGTCCGTCGATCGGTC
>DASWEL010000207.1:0-3339 GCA_036394755.1 Gemmatimonadales bacterium
AGATCGCGGCGTACCTCATCGCGTTGGCTCGTGCCGGCGTTGCCGGCTTCCGCATCGATGCGGCCAAGCACATTCAACAGGTGGACCTCGACGAGATCCTGCGCATCGTCAACGACACGATGACCGCCGCAGGAAAGCCGCCACCCTATGTGTATCTGGAAGTCGCGGGCGGCAGCGGCGAAGCCCTCTCGCCGCGGGACTACTACGGCGAGGGCTATAGCTCTGGCGGCGCCGCCGACATCACTGAGTTCACATTCGTCGGCGTTGGCAACAAGTTCCGGGGCATCAACGGCGAGCACATCTCGCAGCTGAACCCAAACGGGCCGGCAGGCAGCCAGTTCTCCGAAACGGCCTGGGGCATCATGCCCGCTAACAAGGCTGTCGTCTTTCTTCAGAATCACGACACACAGCACAGTTGTGGTCTGAGCTTCCGGAACGGGAATGTCTTCCGCCTGGCCAACGTCTGGATGCTCGCGGAACCGTACGGCTACCCGTCGATCCTGTCGAGTTACGTTTTCAGCTGCCCTTCAGAGAACTCGCTGGGCCCGCCTTCGGACGCGAATGGTTGGACCACCGCCGTCGCGTGTGCCTCGAGCCTGGAGACCGCGGCCGCCGGGCAATGGGTCTGCGAGCATCGCGATCCCTCGATCCTGAAGATGGTGAGCTTCCGCCACGTCGTCGCCGGAAGCGACATCAATCACTGGTGGGACAACGGCGCGAATGCGATCGCGTTTTCGCGCGGCGACAAGGGCTTCGTCGCGATCAACAACGAGACCGTCGGGCTGGATACCACCATCACCACCGGCATGGCGGCCGGTACGTATCTGGATCTGATCGCCGGCAGCTCGGTACTGATCGATTCGACTCACGCCGTTCACCTCACTCTTCCCGCGAGATCTGCCATTGCGATCGACACTGCTACTCGCCAGTAGTGCGCTGTGCCTTGCCGCTGCCGCGCCTGCCCAGCAGCGAGGGGGGGGCGATCTCGCGCGCTGGCAGCGTCGCGCCCAGGCAGTCACGATCATCCGCGACGACTGGGGCATCGCCCACGTCTACGGCAAGACCGACGCGGACGCCGTCTTCGGCCTGGAGTACGCTCAGGCCGAGGACGACTTCAATCGGATCGAGACGAATTACCTGAACTCCCTGGGCCGGCTGGCCGAGGCGGAAGGCGAGTCCGCGCTATTCACCGATTTGCGTCAGCGGCTGTTCATCGATCCGGACTCGCTGCGGGCGGAGTACCGGGCGAGCCCCTCGTGGCTGCGGCACCTGATGGACGCATTCGCCGACGGTTTGAACTACTTCCTCGATAAGCATCCCGAAGTGAAGCCGCGGGTGATCACGCATTTCGAGCCGTGGATGGCGCTCTCGTTCACCGAAGGGAGCATCGGCGGCGATATCGAGCGGATCAACCCCCGCGACCTGCAGGCGTTGTACGGCTCGGGACCCGGCACGCGGAACGGCGACGCAGACGAGTTCGAGCTCGATCCCTCGGGATCGAACGGCATCGCGATCGCGCCGCGCCTCGCGGCCAATCATCACGCCCTGTTGTGGATCAATCCGCACACGTCGTTCTACTTCCGGTCCGAGCTCCAGATGGTGAGCGACGAGGGGCTGAACGCGTACGGTGCGGTGACGTGGGGTCAGTTCTTCATCTATCAGGGGTTCAACGCGACGGCCGGCTGGATGCATACCTCGAGCGGCGTGGACAACATCGACGAATTCCTCGAGACTCAAGGCAAGCGCTCCCGCACGATCACGGTTTCGTTCAAGACCGATACCGGCATGGCGCGGAAGACCTTCACGGTCTCTTTCACGCAGCACGGGCCCGTCATCCGCAAGGAAGGGGACCGGTTGGTCAGCATCAGCCTGATGAAGAACCACGTGAACGCGCTGATCCAGTCGTATTCGCGTACCAAGGCGCGCGACATGGCGGCGTTCCGGCAAATCATGGAGCGGCATACCAACTCGTCGAACAACACTGTCTTCGCCGATGCGTCGGGCAACATTGCGTACTTTCACTCGAACTACATCCCCCGTCGCGACACGTCGTTCGACTGGACCAAGCCGGTGGATGGCAGCAATCCGGCAGCCACCTACCGTGGCGTCCTGTCGTTCGACGAGACCCCCAACGTCGTGAACCCGGCGACCGGCTGGGTCTACAATTCCAACAACTGGCCGTGGTCCGCCGCCGGGGCAGGTTCGAGCCCGAAGCGCGAGGCCTTCCCCCGCTACGTCGAGACCGGCACCGAGGAGACCGCGCGCGGTTACCACGCGCTCCGTGCGCTCGAAGGGAAGGCGGACTGGACGATGAGCTCCCTCACGGCCGCCGCCTTCGACAGCTATCTCCCCGCCTTCGAGCGCATGATTCCACCGCTTTTGGCTGCCTACGACCAGGCCTCCCCTCCGTCCGATTCGATCACAGCGAAGCTGGCCGAGCCGATCGCGGTGCTGCGGGCCTGGGACTATCGCTGGGGTGCGGAATCGGTGCCGACGTCGCTCGCCGTCTTCTGGGGTGAGCGCGTTGGCCGGCGTGTATCGCGCGACGCGCGCGCGGCCGGAATGTCGATCATGCAGTACATCGCCACCTCGCGCGCCGCCCCCGCCGAGCTACTCGGCTCGCTCGCGGACGCGGTGGACGCGTTGAATGCCGATTTTGGGACGTGGAAAACGCCGTGGGGGAACATCAATCGCTTCCAGCGCATCAACGACGACATCGCGCCGCATTTCGACGACGCTGACCCAAGCATCCCGGTGCCGTTCACGGCGAGCGTGTGGGGCTCGCTGGCCGCGTTCGGTGCCCGGGCCTATCCCAACACCAAGAAGTGGTACGGCACGAGCGGCAACAGCTTCGTGGCCGTCGTGGAGTTTGGGGACAGCGTGCGGGCGCAGGCGATCACCGCCGGTGGCGAAAGCGGCTCTCCGCAATCGCCGCATTTCAACGACGAAGCGGAACGCTACGCCTCCGGCCGCCTGCGCGATGTGTACTTCTACCGACCGCAGCTCGTCGGCCACACCGAGCGCACGTACCACCCGTGATCTGGATCGCGATCCTCGCCCTCTCGCAGGGCGTCTACCTGGACAACCAGGGCGTGATTCGCTGGCACCAGAATCGAAAGGAGGTCACACTTTTCGGCGCGAACTACGTGGTGACGACGGCCTCCGACTACCGCGCCGCCGGATATCTCCACGCCGATCGAAAGCGCGTGATCGATGAAGACATGGCGCAGTTCGCGCGGATGGGCTGGGACGGATTACGGCTCACCTTCTGGGGCGACTGGGAATCTTCCGACGGCGCCGGTAATCTCATCGCCAACGATCACCTGGATCTCCTGGACT
>DASWEL010000208.1:0-2361 GCA_036394755.1 Gemmatimonadales bacterium
CAGCGTCAGGACGGCGGACATGCGCACACCCGCTCTGAATCACGCCGCCCGTTCTAGGACGACGCGCTATCCTGCCCTGTCTCGATGGGACTGTCACCACCCCCAGCTCTGACCCTGGCGTCCTTCCCGACCCCCGATTGACCAGCCACTCCACCACCATTCGCGTCGCCCCCAGAGCCTGGGTTGCGCTCGCTCCGCATCGGCCACGAACAGGTGCGCCATGTCGTATTGCGCGACACCCTCGGCAGGCGCGTGCCCCTGCGCCGGTCGGCCACGGCGCGGCATTTCCGTGCCTCGCAGTGGGTCACGGCCGCCCGTTCGGGCGGACGCGCCACACCTGCGGCACTGGGGCCCCCCCAGATTTCCTGGTTTTCCAGCCACGCGTGCGGTGGCACGCCAGCTGCTTTCACTCCCCGTTCACCATGCAAGCGATAGAAACCGAGCTGGAGACTGCGGAGTTCGAGGCGCTCTGGCTGCAGGCGCGCTGCTATGAGGGCTGCGTGAGCGTGGATCTCGTGCGCGTCGCTATTCGTCGTGTCGACGAGCTCCGCCGCCTCGCCGCCGAGCTGGCGCGAGGCCGGGTGGTGAACGGCGCGCTCTTCTGGCGCGACCCGTGCACGACGGCGGTCGCGGGCAACTGATCCTCCGAGCGCGCGGAACGGCCGGCCAATCCGAGACTAAAGTCCTACTGGGGAACGGCGAGCGGCTTCGAATCTCCTTCGATCGCCGCCGAAACACGGCGAGCAAAGAGGAAACGCATGACATTCCGCGAGTTCATCGAGCAGTCTCTCGCCGGCTTCGAGGAGCACCTACGCCGTGAGGAGCTCGACGAGCGGACCTTCGAGATGCGTCTGCGCGGCGCGCGCCAGTTTGCTCGGCTGTTGCTGGGCGAGCCGCACAGCACGGGCGAGTCGACTACCCGCAAGAGCGACCCGACTACCCGTCGCTTCGGTGGGCCTAAATGACCCCGCGCCAACTACAGGGTCCTAGGGCTGCAAGTACTTCTTGAGTTCCTCGCTGGCCTGGCGGAGCGCGGCCTGTGTCGAAGGGCCATCGTGGAGCGCATTGAGCAGACCGAAGTCGTGGATCTGCCCGATGTACCGGGTGGAGGTGACTTCGACGCCGGCCTCGCTTAGCTTGCGTCCATAGGCTTCGCCCTCGTCATGAAGCACGTCATTTCCCGCGGTCTGGATCAGCGTCGGCGGTAAGCCGCGCAACTGGTCGATACTGGCCTGAAGCGGAGCCGCATAGAGTTCTTCGGCGCGGTAAGATGCGGTTTCGAAGTTCGCGTCCGTCGCCGGATAGAACAGCAGCTGGAAGCTGATCTTCGGGCCACCGCGATCCTTGGCCATCAGCGCAATCACGGCCGCCATGTTGCCGCCGCCCGGGTTGCCCACAACCGCCAGACGGGTGGCGTCGACGCCGATCTCAGCCCCGTGCGAAGCCACCCATGCGGTGGCAGCGTAGTTCTCCTCGATCTGCGTCGTATACACCGCATCCGGGATCGGGTTGTACTCGACGAACACCGCAGCAGCGCCCGAACCGACCACCAAATCGCGAACGAAGCGCTTATGGTTCTCGAAATCGCCGGCGCTCCAGACGCCACCGTGGAAGAACATGAAGACGGGCAACGTACCGTCCGCTTTTTCCGGCTTCACAATGTAGAGCTTGATGTTGCGTCCACGTTCCGTGATCGTCTTCTCCGCGATGGTGACACCCGATAGATCGACGGGCGTCTTCGCCTGAAGACCGGTCGATATCGCGCGGACCTGTGGACCGGGCAGCAGGTCCCAGAAGAATGGGCTACTGTCCTTGTCGATATCCGCACGGAAGGTCCGAACCCGACGGTCGATTTGGGAATCACTCGCCGCGTCCGGCCCTGCCGCTGCTGTTTGGGTCATTACGATCGTTGCTCCTATAAGGGATGTAGTGAGTACTGTGATTAGTCTTGGAACGCCTATCATGGGCTTACCTCTCCTCCGGGCGGCACCGCTTTAGATCCGCGAGATTGGAAACGGTAGGACCGTCAGGCGCTCAGGCCGCCGTCGACGTCGAGCGTCGTGCCGGTCCGTCCACCTGAGCGGCGTCGCCCTGGTCTGCCTGGAAGGCCACGGCGCGCACGCCTTTGCCTTCGAGCTCGCGGACGACCGTCTCCGCCTTGTGGCCGACGCCGCGTAGCTGATGGCGACGTCCGCGCCGTCTTCCGCTAGAGCCCGCGCCGTCGCCGCGCGATGCCGCGGGATCCCGCCGGTGACCAACGCGACCTTCCCTGCGAGTCTTTTCGCCATGCGATGATCCTCCTTCGTGTCCGTTCTGTACCGATCGGTAATGTATTTCGGACTGGACACGCTAGGTCAAGTG
>DASWEL010000209.1:0-2559 GCA_036394755.1 Gemmatimonadales bacterium
CGGCGGCTCGCCGTGCCGTCGCTCGCGCCGGTGATCAACGCGACGGGTGTCGTGCTGCACACCAACCTCGGCCGCGCGCCGCTCGCCCCCACGGCGATCGCCGCGATCACGCGCGTCGCCCAGGCCTACTCCGCGCTCGAGTACGACCTCGGCCGCGGCACGCGCGGCTCCCGTCACGCGATCTGCCGCGACCTCCTGGTCGAGCTGACCGGCGCGGCCGACGCGCTCGTCGTGAACAACGCCGCCGGCGCGGTCCTGCTGGCGCTCAGCGCGCTCGCGCGCGGCGGTGATGCGATCGTGTCGCGCGGCGAGCTGGTCGAGATCGGCGGCTCGTTCCGCATTCCCGACATCATGGCTCGGTCCGGGACGAGGGTTGTGGAGGTCGGGACAACCAATCGCACGCACCCCAGCGATTACGACCGAGCACTGACGACCGACACCCGAGTACTCCTCAAGGTCCATCGCTCGAACTTTCAGGTGACCGGCTTCACCGCCGACGTCGCCGTCGTCGAGCTGGCCGAGATGGCGCACGCGCGCGGGATCGCCTGCGTCTATGATCTGGGCAGTGGGTTGCTGATGAATCTTTCGCGCTGGGGACTGAGCGGTGAGCCGACCGTTCCGGAGGCGGTCGCCGCCGGCGCCGATCTCATCGTCTTCAGCGGCGACAAGCTGCTCGGCGGCCCACAGGCCGGCATTCTCGTGGGGAGCGCAGCCGCGATTGCCGCGTGCCGCGCCGACCCAATCGCGCGCACGGTCCGCGCCGACAAGCTCACGCTGGCGGGGCTCGAGGCTACCCTCGCGCTCTATCGCGACCCCGAGACTGCCATTCGCGAAATCCCCGTGCTGCGCATGCTCACCGAGAATGAGGAGAGCATCCGGGCACGCGCCGAGCGACTCGGCGGGCAGTTGATCGAAGGAGATTCGGAGGTCGGTGGTGGCTCGTTCCCTGGTGCCAAACTTCGGACCTGGCTCGCCGGATTCCCCGACGAATCGCTCGCCGAGCGGCTGCGTGCCAACGATCCCCCCATCATCGCGCGCGTCGCGGGGAGCCGCGTGCTGCTCGATGCCCGCACCATCTTCCCCGAGCAAATCGAGACGGTGATCGCGGCGTTACGTGGCTAACCGCGCCGTCTTCCTCGACCGCGACGGCACGATCGTCGAGGATCCAGGATTTCTACACGAGCCGGAGAAGGTCGCGCTGCTGCCGGGCGCCGCCGCGGCGATTCGGCGGCTGAACGAAGCCGGCTATCGCGTCATCATCGTCACCAACCAGTCGGGGATCGCGCGGGGTCGCTACACGGTTCGCGATTACGAGGCGGTGCAGGAACGCCTCGGCGCACTACTCACGGCGCAGGGCGCACACATTGACGGCGCCTACTTCTGCCCGCACCACCCACAGCTCAGCGGTCCCTGCGAATGCCGCAAACCCGGCCTCAAGCTGTTTCATGACGCTCAGGCCGCGTTCGACATCGACTTCTCGAAGTCGTGGTGGGTCGGCGACCGGCTATCCGATGCCCAGCCGGCGCGCCTGCTTAGACGAGATGGGGGTGGGGGGGGGATTCTGGTCGCGACGGGCGAAGGCAACCTGCATCAGGGCCAGGCGCGGGCGATCGGTGTGATGGTCGTCGCTGACCTGGGGGAAGCGGTGCAAAAGATTCTCACGACAGGCTAAAGCCACCCTTCAGGGTGTGGGATTTGTGTTCGAGCATCCCATTCCCCAGATTAGCCCGCACCTCGCCCTAATGAAGGAGTCGCGCATGCGCGGACGCATCCTGACGCCCCTCGCCGCCCTGGTTTTTGCTTTCCCGCCCCCCACCGCCCTCATGTCCCAGCAGCCGACTCGTCCCGCTCCCATCAACATCCCGTTGGCGAGGAAAGCGGTCGTGACGATTCAGGCGCTCGACGCGAGCGGCCAGCTCATGGCGAGCGGCACCGGATTCTTCGTGACCGAGGGGTATGTGGTCACCGCCGCGCACGTCCTCGAGGACGCCGCCGGCTGTCGCATCGAAATGAGCGACGGCCAGCAGCAGCGCTGCGCGGTGGCTGCGGCCGATACCGTCAAGGACGTCGCGATGCTGACCGTGTCGGGCAGTCCGCCGTCCACACTGCATTGGGGGTCGAGCGAGAGCATGAAGGATGGGGACGAGGTCACGGTGATCTCGAACCCGCTGGGCCAGCTGCCCGGAACGGTGTCGCGTGGGATCATCTCGGCGTCGCGCGTCGTCCGCGGCACCAAGCTGCTGCAGATCTCGGCGGCGATCTCGCATGGCTCGAGCGGCGCGCCGGTGTTGAACGCGCGCGGTCAGGTGATCGGCATCGTCCGCAGCACCATCGAAGCGGGCCAGTCGTTGAACTTCGCGACCGCGACGGACGCGATCCGTAACCTCAACAACGATCAGGTCGCCGTCGCCGATGGGCAGGCGCTGCTCACGCCCAAAAACATCGTCGCTTCGGCCGCCAACTCGGGGGGGGGCGCGCGCGGATCGATGGGCACGCCGGTCAGCCTCCCACAGATCAGCATCGGGCAGACGATCACCGGAAATCTGAGCGGCTCGGATT
>DASWEL010000210.1:0-18765 GCA_036394755.1 Gemmatimonadales bacterium
CCATCGTGAGCGCAAGTGCTGTCAACATCAGTTGTCGGAATTGCATACCTCTCCTCGCCGAACACTTTTCCGGCTGAATGCGCCGGAGCCCGCGCCGCAGTACGCGGCGCGTTAGGGCACACTACTCCTGGGCGAGGCTACGCTTGGGGCGGCGGAGGGAGCGGCGGGCGCGGATCGGCCGGAACGAACGTCGAGAGGCCCGAGACGAGGATCAACGACTCCGGAGCGGACGCGGAAGTGGCTCGGCCAAGCGCAACAACGGCGGTCGTGGGGGTGGCACAGAGCGCTGAATTGGCGCACGGGGTTGCGTGGCTCGTCGCATCGACGACCGGTCCAGAAGGGTGGGACGCCATCTGTTGGTCGCAATTGGCTGGCGTGGCTCGTTGGACTTGGCCACACAGGAGCGGCAAGCCTACCGGCAACATCTGGCCGGTTAGCACCAGCGTGGCGACGAGTCTGACGAGAGAGAGTTTCATACGTTGGGGAATATACCACGATGCCGTCATGGTAGTCATGACCACTCACCTGGCGAAGGCGGTGAGTGATTCGTCTGTCCGGATCGACGACCGTCAGCTCGCGCACCTACGGCACGCGACTCGTTACAAGGGCACCGAAACAGTCTTGAGCTCTTCGCCCTTTGCGAGCGTCCTCGGCGTAGTGAAGTGATGTCCTAGCCCACTCGAACGATCGATGATACACTTGTTATAGTCATGCGTTCATGCCGCGCCGAGGCTTCTATGCGTCCCCGCCCCGTCTGATGTCCAAGCGCGCAGCGACTGGACGTTGGCTCCTGCTGTTCCACCAGATTCCGCCGAAGCCCGACTACTTCCGGGTGAAGGTGTGGCGCAGGCTGCAACGCATCGGCGCGGTGCCGGTCAAGAACTCGGTGTGGGTCCTCCCGTACAACGATCAGGCGGTCGAAGACTTTCGTTGGCTGCTGCAGGAGATCGAGGCGCGTGGGGGCGACGCGTCGGTGTTCCGAGGGGATTTCGTGGACGGCTTGAGCGACCGCGACATCGAAGGGTTATTCCGCAAGGTCGGGGAACGACGGGCTGTTGGCAGGGCTCGTGCCGCCCGTCGAACGGGGCGAATGCGCGGGCGGACGTGGGTCACGCGCCGGGGCGTGTTCGTGGATCGCATCGCGAGCGCGTGGCTGATCAAGCGCTTCATCGATCAGGCGGCCCGGTTCAAATTTGTCGCTCCCGAGGGTTACTCGCCTCGCAGGAGCGAGCTGCGCTTCGACATGTTCGAGGCCGAGTACACGCACGAAGGGGACCGCTGCACCTTCGAGACGCTGCTCCGGCGCTTTCGGCTGCGCGACCCCGCGCTGCGCGCGATCGGCGAGATCGTGCACGACATCGACTGCAAGGACGCGAAGTTCGAGCGTGCGGAGGCCGTTGGTGTCGAGCGGTTACTCGCCGGCATCGCCCGAAAGCATTCGAGTGACGCTGCGCGCCTCCGTCTCGGCGCGGCCGTGTTCGACAACCTTTACCAGTCATCGCGATGAAGCCCGCGCCGTCCCGTGCCACGCTCCAGGAGTTCGTCATCTACTTCCTCAAGCTCGGCACGTTGGGGTTCGCTGTCATTGTGACGATAAAGCGCGTTCCCGAACCGGCACTCATCGCGGCGTCCGGCGTCGTTGGCTTGCTCCTGAAGCATGCGTTGTAGGCGCGGCCACCCATCACGAAACGGAGGAGTTCAGCCATGAAGAAGGCCCTGAAGGCAACTCTATTCCTTGGCTTCCTCGCCGCTGGAGCCAGCCCGGCGTTCGCGCAACAGCCGTCGACCGCTGCCTGGGACTCGGTCGGCCGCATTCTCGGAACGGCTCCCACGAGTGCGGCTGGCTACATCCGTTATAACCTTCCCCGCCGCGACCTCACCGTGCGGATCGGCGACGTCATGGTCGCGCCGGCGCTCGCGCTTGGCGCCTGGGCCGGGTTCAGCGGGGAGCCTAACGACGCGACGATGATGGGTGACCTCGTACTCACGGCGGCGGAGCTGGGCCCGGTGCTCGCCGAGTTGGCGCATCAGCACATCGGGGTGAGCGCAATCCACAACCACATCGTCGGCGAACAGCCGGAAATCATTTACGTCCACATCCTCGGCCAAGGAAACGCGCTCGAGCTGGCAACTCGGTTGGATCGGGCTCTGACCAAGACCGGAACGCCACGGCCTGTCGCGGCGGCGCCACCTGTTTCGCTGACGATCGATACAGCCGCCATTTTCGCAGCGCTGGGACGTCACGGCACAGCGCGTGGCAACGTTGCTCAAGTGGGGTTCGTTCTGGTCTCGGGGACAGTCACCATGGGCGGCCGCACGATGACCCCCGCTCTCGCCTATGGCTCGCCGGTTAACGTGCAGATGGTGACCCCCTCGCGGGCCGTCGCCACCGGCGACTTCGCGGTGCGAGACTCCAGCGTCGCCGGTGTGGTGGGCGCGCTTACCGCGCACGGGATCACGGCGACCGCGGTGCACAGCCACATGATCGGTGACTCGCCCCACCTGAACTACATCCACTTCTGGGCCGACGGCCCGCTCGCTGACGTGCTGCGCGGTCTCAGAGCAGCCGTCGATGCCGGGCATTGAGAGGACACATGCTCGCATTGCGGAAAGTAGCGCTCGTGGCTCTCAGCCTCGCCTTGGTCGGGACGGCGGGATGCAGCAAGAATCGCAGTCGCGACCAGGATGATGATGATGATGACGACGACCCGGCTCCGGTGGTGAATCCCTCGCCAGCGAGCGCGCAGGCCGCCAGCAGCTGGACGTTCGACAGCTCGACCGTCGGGCAGCCACCCGCCGGCTTCTCGTTCGGCCGCACCGGGTCCGGGCGCCCTGGTCAGTGGGTCGTCCGAGCGGCGGCCGACGCGCCCAGCGGGCCCAACGTCCTCGCGCAGGAAGACAGCGATCGGACTGATTATCGCTTCCCGGTCGCCGTGGCTGATGGGCCCACGTTCGGGGACGTGAGCGTATCGGTTCGGTGCAAGGCGGTGAGCGGTCGGGTGGATCGCGCGTGCGGCATCGTGTGGCGGTACCAGGACCAGAACAACTATTACCTGACGCGGGCGAACGCTCTCGAGGACAACGTCTGCTGGTACTACGTGCAGAATGGCCGCCGCGTCGAAGTGAAGCGCGTGCATGTGCCCGTCGCGTCGGGAGTCTGGCACTCGCTGCGCGCGGACATGCGCGGCGATCACGTCGAGGTCTACTTCAACGGCAAGAAACTGATCGACGTCCACGACACACGGTTCACTGCGCCAGGTAAGGTTGGCGTGTGGACAAAGGCTGATTCGCAGACCTTGTTCGACGACCTCGCCGCTACCGCGCTCGCGCCCTGATGCGGGCCTGTCTCGCGCTGGCATTGCTGCTGCCGGTCCGACTAGGGGCACAGCAGGGCGCTGAGGATCGCACTGGAGCGCGCCTGCACGTCGTCACCGCGGCCGCCCCGATCTCCCTGGACGGTCACCTGGGCGGCCCTGCCTGGGCTGGGGCGGACTCAATCACCGATTTTCGGCAGCGCGAGCCCGCGGCAGGCACTCCCGCGAGCGAGCGTACCGTGGTCAAGGTGTTGCGGGATGCTGAGGCCCTCTACATCGCCGTGCGCTGCTACGACTCCGACGCGCGCGGTGTGCGGGCGAGCCAGCTCCGTCGCGACGCGGACCTCTCGAGCGACGACAACGTCCAGCTCCTGATCGACAGCTTCGACGACCGGCGTAGCGCCTTCCTTTTCGGGACGAATCCGAAGGGCGCCATGTGGGATGCGCAGTTCTCGGGCGTCGACGATCTGAACGAGAGTTGGAACGGCATCTGGGAAGTCGCCGTGTCGCACGATGCGGCCGGGTGGACGGCCGAGTTCCGCATCCCGTTCCGGGCGCTGCGGTTTCACGCCGGGACCAACACCGAATTTGGGTTCAACGTCCGGCGCTTCATCCGGCGCAAGAACGAGGAGGACCTGTGGCGGTCGTACGGCCGGGCGCAAGGGCTCTACCGCCTTAACAATGAAGGAAGGATCACCGATCTCGGTGATCTGCGCCGCCCGCACGATGTCGAGCTGTACCCGTATGCGCTCGGTCGCGCCGTCGAAGCTGAGCACGACACCATCGGCGGGGAAACGGCCGGAGGTTACCTCGGCGGCAAGGGCGGCGTCGACGCCAAGGTCGGCCTCACACCGACCGTGACCGCCGACGTGACTGTGAACACGGACTTCGCGCAAGTGGAAGCCGACCAGCAGGTCATCAACCTCACCCGGTTCCCGTTCTTCTTCCCTGAAAAGCGCCAGTTCTTCCTCGAATCGAGCGGGCTGCTCGACTACGGCACGCCGGGCATGGTGCAGCTGTTCTACTCGCGCCGCCTCGGCCTGGATACGAGCGGCGCACCGGTGCCGATCCTCGCCGGTGGCCGAATCTATGGACGGCTCGGGCCCTGGCAGCTGGGGATCCTCGATGCGCAGACCGGTGGGAGCGACCGCGCCAACGACGCCGTCCTGCGCGTCACGCACGACCTGTTCGACCGGTCATACGTCGGCGCGATCGGCACGCTGCACGCGGGCCCCGGCGGCCAGGGCGTCGCGCGAGCGGGCGGCGTAGACGTCGATCTGCCGCTCGTCATCGATGGGATGAACCTCGAGCCGAAAGTGTATGTGGCGGCGAGCCAGACGCCGGGCGTTGCCGGCACGCCGATCGCCTGGCGGATCTCGACCGACAATCCGAACGATCTGTTCGACAATTTCGTCTCGCTCTATCATATCGACGGCGCCTTCGCACCACCGCTCGGCTTCGTACGGCGGACCGGCATCTGGGAGACCAAGGGGCACACGGACTTCATGCCCCGACCCCACGCGCTCGGCATCCGGCAGCTCGATTTCAAGTTAATCCCCGAATGGGACATCATCGCCAACGAGTCGGGATCGCTCGGCCGCGCGGGGGACTGGCAGACCGCATGGTTCGAGTGGCGCTTCCTCGGCGGCGACCGGGAGAACGGAGACCGCTTCGAGGTGAACGTGCAGCGCTTCCTGGACGCGCCCATCGACACGTTCGACATCTTTCAGGCGGTGAAGATCCCACCCGGCCGTTACTGGTGGTCCCGCTACGAGCTGCAGTACTTCATGTCACCGGGTCGGCCCCTCGCGTTCGGCGCGTTCGTGAACTGGGGCTCGTTCTACGGCGGCCGCAGTGCGGACGTGGAACTGCAGGGCACGTGGCGCGGAGGCGGACACGTCATTGTGAGGGCCGACGTGTCCCGCAACGCCGCGCGGTTGCCCGGCGGCGGCTTCACCGCCCTGCTCGCCGCTGGCCGCATCGAATACGACTTCAACACGCGGACCAGCTTTCTGGGCTTCGTGCAATACAACAACGATGCGCAACGCGCGGACTTCAACCTCCGATTCCATTGGATTCCTCAGATCGGAGATGATGTGTTCCTGGTCTGGAACTCGGGGTACACGACCAACCGCACAGCGACCTACCGCTTCCCCGCGGCACGGTCGCTCACTCGGCCCTTGAACGGTGCGTTCGTGGTGAAGATCGTCCACCGCATTGCGCCATGAGAAAGGCATTTTGATGGTTGCCTACTCGCTCACAGCGTTCATCCTTTTCGCCGCCCGGCAGACGCCGTCAACTCCCTGCACGCTCGCCGGCCCACTGGTCGAGGCTCACTGGCCTGGCGCCATCCCGCCGGCCTCGACGGCTCACGCGCCGTTGCGCGCCGTCACTGATCTGCCGCTGCCGGGGAGCGCCTCGCGGTTTGATTACCAGAGCCTCGAGCCATCCGGGCGACTGTTCATTTCACACATGGGCGCCGGGCAGCTTGTGGTCTTCGATGTACGCGCCGGTAAAGTCATCGGCAATCTGGACGGATTTCCTACGGTGACCGGCGTCCTCGCCGTGCCGGCCGAGCACCGCGCGTATGCGTCCGCGACGGGCGACCACGCCGTCGTGGTCGTGGACGATTCCACACTCCAGATCGTCGCGCGGGTGCAGGGACCGCGGTTCCCGGACGGGATTGCGTATGCTCCCGCCGAGCGGCGCGTCTTCGTCTCCGACGAATCGGGGCAGCGCGACTTTGTGATCGACGCGACGACAAACACTGTCGCCGCACAGATCGAGCTCGGTGGCGAGGCGGGAAACACGCACCGCTCACTAGGCCCAACGGCCAGCGCTGGGATCCGCTGGCCGTGCAGGATTACGAATCGAGAGCTCCATCATGCAACCAATCCCTCGTGAGTAGCGTTACGCCACTTGGTGAACACCTTTTCCACAGTGGTTGCAGAAGTGGCGCGCCGAGATCGGGTCATGGCGAAGCTGATCGACCGCAACGCGCCCTTCCGCCTCCCGAGACCCAACACCCGGCACTTTGACGCCCTCGTCGAGAGCATCCTGTATCAACAGCTTGCCGGAGCGGCGGCGGCCGCCATCCACCGACGATTCGTCGCCCTGTTCAACGGACATCTCTCGCCCGACGCCGTCCTCGCACTCTCCGCCAGAAGGCTTCGCACCGCGGGACTCTCGCGGAGCAAGGTCGCCGCCATCAGAGATCTCGCCTCGAAGGTCGTGGATGGAACCGTTCGACTGCATCGCATCGGCAGACTCCGCGACGAGGACATCGTCACGTCGTTGACGGTCGTCCGTGGCATCGGACAATGGACCGCGGAGATGTTCCTGATCTTTCAGTTGCGTCGGCTCGACGTGTGGCCGGTTGGGGACTACGGCGTTCGCAAAGGTTACGCACTGGCCTACGGCTTGAAGCGGCTACCGACGCCGAAGGAGCTGCAGGCCCTGGGCGAACCCTTCCGTCCCTACCGCACCGTGGCCGCTTGGTATTGCTGGAGAGCAGTCAGCGAACAGCGAAAACAGCGTAAGCGCCCGTAACAGGAACCAAGCGTGCGCTGTGCAGGAGTCGCGCGATCGCGTCTCGCGTTACGGCATCCGCGCTCCTTTCACAACTCCGTCCTCCCTGCGACCTGTGAACCCTGTCGCACGACCGGCGTCGAACACGAAGGTGATGATAAAGTTCGATCCCTCCGGTCGGAACGCCCCGTCGCCCTGGTAGAGGAGTCGTCCAGTTTTATTCTCGTGCGAGCTGTGGGCCTTGAGAAGTCCATTCTCCTCGAAAATCCGAAGCACATCCTGCCCTCCCATGGGGAGCGTTACGGAGTAGGTCCCCACGAACGACTGGCGTTGTGCCGCGGTGAGCGGGAGATCCCTTACGGTGTCGCCTGCCTGGGTCGACCCGGGAGGAACCATGCGCAGGTCACTGCGCATGCCATCCGGGCCGGTACACAACCCCGTGTAAGAGCCATCGCCGTGACGCAGCAGCGTGCAGCGGACCCCGTGCGCGCCCCCGGGTATGTCTCCTGGCGGGAGCGGTCGCGCTAGCAGAAGTGTGAATCTCAGGCTATCGCCGCGGAGACGAATGGCGTCGAGCCGATAGTCGTCTCCTCTGTCGGGGTGGAGCATGATCTGTAAGGAGTCGCCGACTGCCGTCACGTCGAACGTGATCGGATGGGCCGCCGGTCGATCCATCGGTCCCGCCGACCCGGTCCAACGGCCGAGCGGGAGGGCCTGAGCTCGACAAAGTGGCGGGACCGCAAGCCCCACCAGAACGATCGAGGCTGCTCCCAACGTTGAGGATTTGCGCGGCCAATACAGCGCGATCAAGAGCCCAACGGGCAGCCCAAAGCCAATCAATTGTAGGAAGATGGACATCCAGGGAAACACCAGCCGCGCGGCCACAAAGCATACGAGCGACAGGGCGAGCGCGAGCCGCGCTGCCTGGCGCTTCTGGAGCAGGATCCCGACACCGGCGCCGAGGAGGAGCAGACTCGCGGCGACGCCGAGCACGATCGCAAGCACGTACGTGCCGGCGTGTTGGGACGCGGCGCCCCATTCGTTCATGGCGCCCAGGATGCCAAATGCGCCGAGCAACACGGTGAGGATTGCAATGAGCTTCATAATGACCTCAACTGTTCGAGTAGCTTCTGCGCGCTGCGCCGGTGCGCTACGCACGACATCCCAGAAGACGCGCACCCAGAATCCGAGGGTTCGCACGTCGCCGTCCCGGCACTGATCGCGAAAGACCAACACCATTTCTCGTCCATATTCGGCGCGAAATGCCGGCGGGTACGCACGCAGCAGCAGGCGGTAGATGCGCTCGGCCGCGGCGGGACTCATGCAGGCCGGACCCCAATCAACTTCTTGCGCCGCGCGGCGCGCACCAACGCGTCGAGCCGTCGCGCCTCCGCGCGCACCACGGATAGGCCGAGCGGTGTCAGTCGGTAGTAGCGGCGTCGCTCGTCGCCCCGCTCCGGGTCTGCGCGCTCGCGAGCTTCTTCTACAAGGCCCGCCTCCAGTAGCCGCTTCAGCGATCCATAGAGCGTTCCCGGCCCGAGGCGCACGGTGCCCTCGGAGCGCGCAGCGACACCCTTCATGATGGCGTAGCCGTGCAGCTCCCCGTCCGCGAGCGCGAGCAGGATGTGGAACGTTGCGGGCGGCAGCGGCAGGTATGCCTCGGGCGGCCGGCCGGCGTGTCGCTTCCTGACTATGGCTCCCTCCTGTGACGACGCGATATATCGATACTCGATATAGTAGGTAATCTACCCGCCACGCCCGTCCTGGGTCCAGTGGTGCCAAGATTCCGAGGTAGTCAGGATTGCCGATGGTCGGGAGTGCCACTATCATCTCCGCCGGCCCGATGCGCGTACCCCCGCCTCACAACGGAGCGTCCACTCATGGCCGCAGCGTCACGCAAGAATCAAGAGCGGATCATCGCGAACCAAAAGAGGATTCTCTACAACCAGCGCCGGCTGCTGCGCATTCTCGATAACGAGACGAAGATCATCCGAAACCAGCAGGCGATCATCAAGAATCAGAAGAAGATCCTCGCCAATCAGAGCAGGATCATCGCGAAATAGCCGGCTAGCCCCCTAGCCCCCTAGCACCAGGTCCACGGCCCCGGCGAAGCGGCGCCAGCGGGCGGTTTCGTGCGCGATCGCCCGCTTTCCCGGTGCCGTGAGATCGTAGTACCTCGCCAGGCGATTGTTCTCCGTAGCCCGCCAGTACGACGTCACCCAGCCGCGCCGCTCGCAGCGATGGAGGGCGGGATACAACGAGCCCTGCCCTATCTGGAAGGTGTCCTGCGACATCTCCTGAATCCGGCTCGTGATGCCCCACCCGTGCATGGGTCGGAGCGACAGCGCCTTGAGTATGAGCAGATCCAGCGTGCCCGGCATGACATCCGCGACGCTCTTCAAGCTTCGCTCCTGTCGGAGTGATAGGGAAGTATAGACTTCCGCTCCTGTCGGAGCAACCAGGGAATGGGCAGTACTCTAGCGGCCGACACGCAGGGCACGTATATCATCGCCCTCTGCTCTGACCCCGAGGGACATGATGCGGATATCGAGATCGAAATGAAAAGCTTCATCACAAAACTGAACGGGCCGTGGCACGCGCGGGCCTTGCGGACATTCACGCTGATTGTCCTCGCCCACTGGGCCGAGCATTTGGTCCAGGCCTATCAGGTCTACGTGCTGAAATGGCCGCTGCACTCGGCGCGGGGAGTCCTCGGCCAGGTATTCCCGTGGCTCGTGCACTCCGAGGTGCTGCACTATGGATACGCCGTGATCATGCTGGCCGGCATCTGGATGTTGCTGCCGGGTTTCGTGGGCCGGTCGCGAACCTGGTGGCTCGTGGCACTCGTGATCCAGTTCTGGCACCACATCGAGCACGCGCTGCTCCAGGTGCAGGTGATCGCGGGCCGGCCGTTCTTCGGCGCTGCCCAGCCCACCAGCATCCTGCAGCTGTGGTTTCCGCGGCTCGAGCTACATCTGTTCTACAATACGATCGTCTTTATCCCGATGGCCGTGGCGATGTACTATCACCTCTTGCCGAACGAGGCTGACGCCCGCGGAATGCGCTGTACCTGCGCGTTTCATTCGCTCCACCTAGCGACGCGGGGAATCCTCCAGAAGGACTAATCCTTCGGTCCCAGTCCGATTCCATCGAAGGATTAATTGTTTCGATCTCCAGCGTCTAGTTTCGTCCTACCGTTCGCGCGATTCCCCTCGGCGATAACGCCCTATCGGGAGGACTCACGATGTCGGCCCACCAGCAGTTGCCGCTGCCAACACTGTCGGATGTCATGGAGGCTGTGCTCGAGAGGGTCAGTCCGGATCTCGCGCGACGTGGACACAGGATGATCGTCGATCTGGTTGACTCATGCACGGACACTGGACGCGACCTGTTCCCAGTCGTGGACGTCATCGCGGACGTGCTTGCCTCCGCTTCCTTCTGCTCGCTGACGAAGCGCAACCTGGTGCGCGTCGTGTTTGAGGACGATCACGTCGTCATGACCGTGCGCGACGAGATCCCGGACAGCGACTGGCCGCTGGCGCGCCGGCTCACCGAGACCCATGGCAGCAAGATCAGCTGCTGCAGCGCCGAAACCGAACGGGGCACGGAAGTGGTTGTGCGGCTCCAGGTGCCCGTGTCCGAGCCCGAATCCGACGTTGCGCGCGCCCGCGATGGCGCTGCGGCTCGCGCTCTCGGCGGGCGTCGAGAATTCCGCCATCGAACGACCGTGGCGCGTCCGTTACTTCAGGTGCGCGCAGCTCAAGAGGGCACTCGACGCGATTAGAGACCGCTCACTCGACTTTGACTCGGCTGAGGTCAACCGTCGGCTTGGGAAAATGCATGTCGAGTGCTTCGAGCGTCTCGACCAGGACCTGCGACACGGCGAGGTTGCGAAACCACTTCTTGTCGGCAGGAACGACGTACCACGGCGCTTCTTGTGTGTTGCATCTCGTGATGGCATCCTCGTACGCGCGCTGGTAGTCCTTCCAGCGCTTTCGCTCTTCGAAATCGGACAGCGCCACTTTCCACTGGCGCGTCGAGTCCTCCAGCCGGCGCTCGAGACGCCGCTTCTGCTCGTCCTTGCTGATGTGCAGAAAGAACTTCACGATCACGACGTCGTTCTCCGCCAGATAGCGCTCGAAATCGTTGATCTGGTCGTAACGCCGTTTCCACACGGGAGCGGGGACGAGCTCGTGGACCCGAACGACGAGCACATCCTCGTAATGAGAGCGGTTGAAGATGGCGACGTCACCCTTCCCGGGCACGGCGTGATGGATCCGCCACAGAAAGTCGTGCGCCAGTTCCTCCGGGGTTGGCGCCTTGAAGGGCGTGACGCGGCACCCTTGCGGATTGAACCCGGTCATGACGTGCCGAATCGTCCCGTCCTTGCCGGAGGCGTCGATCCCCTGGAGCACGACGAGCAGCGCCCGCCGGTGCTCGGCGTACATCAGGTACTGGAGCTCGTCGATCCGGGCAATGTTTTTCGCGAGCGCCGCCTCGAGGTCCCGACCTTTCTCAAAGCCGTGCGTGCCAGCCGGATCGATGTCCGCCAGGTCGACTTTGGCTCCTGGCTTCACACGCAGGCGACGCGAGAGCTCCATCTGCCGCTACGCGTGTCCGGCCCACGTCGTCTCGCCGGGCGTGTACGGCACGCACGGGTCGAACCGTCCCGGCGTCTCCCGATAACGCATCGCCTGGGTGCAGCCGATCTCGGACGTGAAGTAGCCGAACAGCGTGAGCTCCTTCATCTGCCGGAAGTAATGCACCGGCGCGCCCTGGGCACGGGTATCCATGTACCCCTTCTGTTCGCGGTCCAGCTGCTCGAGGAACGCGAGCCGCTCAGCCGGCGACTTCGTCATGAAGCCCGAGTCGTTCAGTTTCCGCATTCCGTCGCGGAAGATCGCCTGCTGCGGATCGTCGTAGGTGTCCGTGACCATGACCGCCATGAACGAACCGACTTTCGCGGCCTTGGCTCCGGGCGTTTTCGTTTCGGGCAGGATCGTGTCGGCGACCTCGTCGAGCAACGCGACGTCCTGCGCCGTGAAGGTGCCGATTTGTTTGCGCGACGCCATGACTCGGGCGTGCGCGTGCTCGACCGCAGTGAGCAGATCGCCGCTTCCCACAAACACGACGCCGCCCAGCATCGCCGTCACCTGCTTGATTGCCTCCCGTCGATTCATCATGAGAGCCCCTAGAGATTATTGCGCTTGAGCTCGCTGACGGCGAAGTCCGCCGCGCGCGCCGTCAGCGCCATGTAGGTGAGCGATGGGTTCGGACAGGCCGTTGACGCCATGCAGGAGCCGTCCGTCACGAAGACGTTCGGAGCATCCCACACCTGGTTGTGCGAGTTGAGGACCGATGTCTTGGGGTCCCGGCCCATGCGCGCCGTCCCCATTTCGTGGATCCCCATCCCCGGCCAGTACCCGTTGTCGTACGTGCGCACGTCCTTCACGCCGGCGGCCTCGAGCATCTCGGCCATGTCGTTCATCATGTCCTTGCGCATCAGCCGCTCGTTCTCGCCGGTGGCGCAGTCGATCGCGAGCACGGGCAGTCCCCACTTGTCCTTCTTGGTCGTGTCGATGGTCACCCGATTGGCCGGATTCGGAAGCATCTCGCCGAAGGCGGTCCCGCCGATCGACCACGAGCCCGGCTGTGCGGCGGCGTCCTTGAAGGCAGCGCCCACGCCGAGCTCGGCCACGGCGCGCGACCAGCCCGAACGGCTGGCGCCGCCCTGGTAGCCGAAACCGCGCAGGTACTCCCGCTTGTCGCCGAAGAGATTGCGGTAGCGCGGGATGTAGAAGCCCGTGGGGCGCCGGCCGTAGTAGTACTTGTCGTCGAGTCCTTCGATTCTGCCCGACGCGCCCGCCCGGAAGTGATGATCCATGAGATTGCGCCCGAGCGCGTCGGAGCTCGAGCCGAGGCCGCCGGGCCAGACGTTCGTCGCGGAGCGGAGCAGCAGCCACGCGGAGTTCAACGTGGACGCGCACAGGAAGATGATCCGCGCCGAATAATCGGTCGTCTGCTCGGTCACGGCATCGAGCACGCGCACACCGGTCGCGCGCTTCTTGTTGCGATCGTACAGGACTTCGGTCACGAGCGCGAAGGGTTTCAGCGTCAGCCGTCCGGTGGCCATCGCGGCGGGCAGCGTGGAAGACTGCGTACTGAAGTATCCGCCGAAGGGACAGCCGAGCCAGCAGGCGTTGCGAAGCTGGCAGGGTGCGCGTCCTGGCAACGCCTGCGTGAGATTCGCGGTGCGACCAGGGATGATCCGCCGGCGGCCGTCGAAATGCGGCTTGAGCCGGCAGGCGATCAGCTCTTCGCCGCAGTTGAGCGGCATGGCCGGCTGAAACTGTCCGTCGGGAAGCTGCGCCATCCCTTCCTGCGACCCGGAAATTCCGGCGTGCCGTTCAACATGGTCGTACCAGGGCGCGATGTCGGCGTAGCGAATCGGCCAATCGACCCCGATCCCTTCCCGTGCGTTTGCCTCGAAATCGAAGTCGCTCCAGCGATAGCTTTGCCGCCCCCACATCAGCGAGCGGCCGCCCACGTGGTAGCCGCGATACCAGTCGAACCGCTTGACCTCGGTGTAGGGCGACTCCTGGTCCGAGGCCCACCAATCGAGGTTCGTCTCGTTGAGCGGGTAGTCCCGTTTCAACACCGGGTAGGCCGCCTCCATCGCCTTTGTGCGCCTGCCGCGATGGGGATAATCCCACGGCGCCTTGGTGGCGTTCACGTAGTCTTTGATGTGCTCGATGTTCTTGCCGCGCTCGAGCAGCAGGACGCGGAGTCCCTTCTCCGTGAGCTCTTTCGCGGCCCAACCGCCCGAAATACCGGATCCGACCACGATCGCATCGTAGTTCTGTGACTGCACAATCCCTCCTCTAGATCAGCGTTCGGATTTCCCTGAGAACCAGCTCGACCTCTTCCGGCTTGTTCATGATTCCCGCTGAAACGCGGGCGTACGAGACCTTATATGGGGATGTTGTCGTGCGAATCTTCTTTTCCGCAAGCCGCGCGACGACCTGTCCCGGCGTCAACCCGCGCACCTCGAAGCAGGAGATGCCGGCGGAAAGGGCTGGATCGCGCGGCGTGTGCAAGGTGACGCCGGGAATCCGCGCCGCACCCTCCCGGAACGCTGCGTTGAGCTCCGCAATACGCGCCGCGATCTTGTCGCGTCCGATCGTGCGATGCAGCTCCACCGCCGCCGGGATCGCGAGCAGATGCTCGTAGGCCATGAACCCGCCCGGGGACACGAAAGCCGCCTGCGTCGGCGGCAGCTCCGTGCGATCGGCCCAGGCGCCGAACGTCGTGTCGATGGTGTCGGGATCGAAGCTCGGGATCGTGGGCCGAAGCTCCGGCCAGGCATCGCTCCTGCCCCACAAGAATCCCGTGCCGCGCGGGGCGAACAGCCATTTATGCGTCCCGCTGGCGAAAAAGTCGGCCCCCAGCCGCGCGACATCGACGTCCTGATTCGCAAATCCGTGCACGCCATCGACGATCAGGAGGCACCGATCGGCGGGCGCACGCCCGCGATTGGCGCGCGCCACCGTTTCGGCAATTCCGGCAATCGGCAGCTTGATGCCCGTCGAGGACTGGACCCACGTCACACCGACGGCCCGAGTCGCTGGTGTGATCGCGCGGGCGATGCGATCGACGATCTGGTCGGCGCGTGCGGTGGCGGGCTGATCGAACAGTGCGATGTAGCGCACACCGCAACCCGATCGCGCCGCGGCGTAGCGGATCGATTCGTGATGCGAATAATGATCGTGCTCCGTGGTGACGACCTCTTGATCACCGCGGATGCGAAGCCCGTGGTAGACCATCGCGAGCCCGGTCGTGGTGTTGGACGTGAAGGCGATCTCCGCCGGCGTGCCGCCGGTGTATTCCGCCAGCGTCCGCTTCACCGCGGTGAACGGACGCCCCTCGGCATCGGTGAACGCCGCGATCTCGATCCACATCGCGTCGGAATCGAGCTTCTTGCGGAAATGGTCGATCGCTTCGGCCACGGGCTTCGGGTGCGATACGAACAGGAAGCTCGAGAGGTGCGTCCAATCAGGCGCGAGCGGGAAGAGGTCGCGAATCGCCAGCCAGTCGGGGTTCCCGCCCAGACCGTGCAGTGGTCGAGACCTGGGCGGTGATGATCGATCGAGGCGGATCGCCGGGAACAGCGACGCGGCGACGAGCGACTTCAGCAGCTGCCGGCGCGCGAGCGTCATTTTGGCTTCTCCTTGCTGTCTGTTTCCCGCGGTTGCGTCGCCAGGTAGGTCACCGTGTCCCACGCATTGTGGATCCCGATACCCAGCAGCAACAACGACACGGCGGCGATGAGGAACAGGGCCCAGATCTGCTCGTGGGACAGGCCGGCGGCGCCGACAAACAAGGCTGCATACGCCGTCATCGGCAGGACGGCGTGCCACACCCAGTCCTCGAGCACCGGCTTGTACGCGGTCTGTCGCAGCATGCGTCGCAGCACGATCAGCACATACACGATTCCGGCAAGCGCGGTCGCGCCCACGACATGGGCAGGATCCTGGAACCGCTGCCATGGCGCGCTGAGCATTGCGGCGATGAGGAGCACAGCGACAAAGTGGATCACGTTCGGTGTCCCGTACGCGTTGAGCGTTTCCGGCGTGCGTGGTGCGCTCGAGTCGGCGGCGAGCGTGATCACCACGAACATCAACCCGGTGAGCCCCGCGCCCGATGAACCCACGATGACGTAGAAGCTTTCCCACGACGACAGAACGGAATGGGCGGATGTTTCCATGTCACCGCACCTGGAACGTGAGAGTGGCCCACTTCGATTCGTAGTTCACGCTGTCCCCCTGCACCGGCGCCATGTGAATGAACTTGATGTACCACTTCCCCGGGGTGCGGATCACGAAGCGCGCGACGCCTTGAGTATCGCTCCGCACGCGCACCTCCGGGATCGGCATGGTGTCACGTTGTCCCCCGGCAATGACCAGCTGTTGAGCGACCGGCCGGCCATCCAGGAGACACCGGACCGCGAGCGTATCACCCACAATCGCGAAGTAGGGATTGGTGAGCGGCACGATCTCCGCCGGATATCCCAGGACGGTTTCGAACGCTCGCGTCCGCAAATCGCCGACCTGGAAAATTGCCTTGACGTGCTTCTGATATCGCTCGCGCGCGTCCTTGGTGAGCTCGCCGTCGCGCGTGCGCGCCGCCAGGACGTCAGGAATCCCGTCTTCCGCGAGATACGCGTTGAAGTCCTTGGCCGCGAGCGCGATCTGGCGTGGCAGCAGCGACGCGCCGACGACATAGGTGCCGGGCGCGCCGGTCGTCAGCGCGAGCCAGGTGGTATCGCCCTGCGGGCGCCAGGCATCGCGCGCGAGAGCGACGCGCCCACCGGCGCTCGCGATGCTTAAGTCGCGGAGCCGGTCGGGCGTCACGGAACCCTCACTTGCCGTGAACGAGCCATTCAGCACGGCGATCCGCACGGGGGTGCGCGGCGGCACGAAATACGTCTCGAGCTTCAGGAAGAGATCGTGGGCCAACAGCAAGGAGGTCGTCGCGAGCAACAAGAGGGCCGTCAAAACCACTTGTTTCCGCATGGGGTATTCTGAGATCATGAACGACCGACCGCAACTCACGCATTCGACACGAACCTTCCGAGCCAACCTTCCACGCCCTGAGGACACCGACTAACTTACTCCCTCATGTGGCGTGTTAGACGCCTCGTCCTCGGCACGCTCCTGCTCGGCACGTTGAGCTGTGGCGACAGTCCCACAGGACCCCCAGGAGTGGCGTCCATCAGCATTCAAGCTGCTGGCGACACGCTGCTGCTTCCGACGCAGCAGACGCTGCTGGTGGCATCGCCGCTCGATGCGCAGGGCAGACCCCTCACTGGCCGCACCTTCGAGTGGACCAGCTCGAATCCCGCCGTCGCCACGGTCGCCCAGACGGGATGGGTCACCGCGGTCAGCCCGGGTGGCGTGACGATCGCGGCCACGACCGAGGGCACTGCGGGTACCATGCACTTGCGCGTGCGGCCCGTCCCCGTAAGAACGGTGCATCTCACGCTCCCGGGCGACAGCGTGATTGAGGACGGGACGAGCAGGTCGTTGGCCGTCGTCGCGCTGGATTCGGTGGGCGACACGCTGTCCGGACGCACGTTCACGTGGTCCAGTTCGGACACTGCGGTAGCGACGGTGAGCTTCGGAATCGTGCGGGCGATTTGGACCGGCACAGCCAGGATCAGTGCCAGCACCGAAGGTAAATCCGATACGATTGCGCTGCGGGTGATACCGCGCCCGGTGGCATCGATCACGGTGACTACGTCCGGGTTCGATGCGCTCTACGCGCCCAATGATTCGCTCTCGTTGAACGTCACGCTTCGGGCGGCGAACGGCGATACGCTCGACCGTGGGCACCGGCCGGTGGCGTGGAGCAGCTCCAATGACGGTGTCGCGCGGGTCACCAGCAGCGGCATCGTCGTGGGCCAGACGGCGGGTCCCGTGACCATCACCGCGAGCCGCGAAGGCCAGAGCGGTTTCGTGAACCTGACCGTCCTCCCGGCCCCGGCGTCGTCGTGGACGACCGCGGCAGATTGGGTCACCTTCCAGGCCGATCCGCAGCGCACGGGCCATGTCGCCGCCACCGCCGACCCCCGGGCGTTCCACACTTTGTGGACCAAACCCGTGGCCCCCGGGACGCGGCTCAGCCCGGCGGTCTCGAGCAACGGTCGCGTTTTCGTTGCGACGGAGAGCTACTTCGGCACGCAGTTGCTCGTCGGACTCAACACCGCCACGGGCCTGACGCAATGGATCGTGGACTTCGGTCCGATCCACGGCGTGCATCAGCCAGCCTTGGGGAATGGGCGAGTGTACGTCACGTCGAGCGGTCAGAGCGACTCGTATCTCTATGCGTTCGACGCCGCAAGCGGCTCGCGGGCATTTCGTACTCCTTATGGAAATCAGTGGGAACGCTACTACGCACCCGTGGTAACGGCCGATGCGGTGTATTTCGCGGGCGGATACTACGGCGGCATGTACCGATTCAATGCCACCTCGGGCGCCAGCGAGTGGTTCTTCCAGACCAACCAGTACGATGGCTGGACACCTGCGGTGCGGGATACGGTGGTCTACAGCTACACCGGCGACTACACGCCGAAAGTCACCGCCAACAGGATCAGCACCGGCGCATTGCTGTACGAGATAGCGGATTCAAGCTTCGTCTGGAATGGATGGACCATGAACACCGCGCCGGTGCTGAGTGGCACCGACAATCTCATCGCGGTGCATGACAGCCGCCTCGTCACGTTCGACCTGGCGACGCACGCCGTCCGTTGGGAACTTCGATCTTCCTACGCCGGAATGGTGTCGGTGGCCAACGGTGTCCTCTATGTCGTGAACGGCGCCTCGATCGAGGCGAGGACGGTGGCCGACGGCGCGCTGCTCTGGAGCTGGGATGTCCCGACCAGCGCCGGCACCCCCGCCCCGGCGCTCGCCCTGACAGACAACCTGCTGTTCGTGAGCACGGAAACGCGCACGTACGCACTCGATCTGCAGGGGCGAAGCGCGGTCTGGAGCTATCCCGCGGGCGGGCGGCTTTCGATCGGCAGCGAGGGCGTTCTGTACATCGCCCAGGCGAATGGCACGCTCCGCGCCGTCGCTCTGAAGTAATTGACGCGACTCGAGCGCTGGATCAATCCCCGCTGCGTGGAGAACGGCGGCCGGTCTGGGTTCCGGCTTCTGCCCACCGGCCTCGACGCCTTTGTGGCACGAGGTGTCTTGATCGACCTGGCCGACCGGACGCTCGATCTGCAGTACTACATCTTCCACCCCGACGAGACGGGCTCGCTGATCATCGATCGCCTCATCGCCGCCGCCGATCGCGGCGTCCGCGTCCGCATCCTGCTCGATGACTGGGGCACGCTGGAGAAAAAGGACGAGGTCGTGGCCGG
>DASWEL010000211.1:0-2396 GCA_036394755.1 Gemmatimonadales bacterium
CTGCAGCGAATCTGGCACGGCATGGGCAACGACCGCGCGCTCTGGTGCGAAGGCCCCGTGTGGATGGGCGACTGGGGCAGTCTCGTATGGAGCGACATCCCGAACCACCGCACGCTGCGCTGGATCGAGGATGACGGCCACGTGAGTGTGTTCCAGACCGACTCGGGCTATTCGAACGGACACACGCGCGACAACCAGGGCCGGTTGATCGCCATGGAGCACGACACGCGCCGCGTGCGCCGCCGCGAGTACGACGGCACCTGGACCGTGTTGGTCGATAACTTCGAAGGCAAGAAGCTCAACGCGCCGAACGATGCCGCGGTCCACTCCGATGGTTCGATCTGGTTCACCGACCCGGGGTACGGGATCCTGGGCCCCTACGAAGGACACAAGGCGGAGTTCGAGCTGCCCACGCGCGTCTATCGCATCGATCCGAGTGGCAAGACGACGGTCGCCGTCGAAGGCCCGATGCGGCGTCCTAACGGCATCTGCTTCTCGCCCGACTTCAAACGCTGCTATGTCGTCGACACCGGAGCCACCGACGGCCCGCAGTATCCGGCCAACATCATCGTGTTCGACGTCGCCAATAATGCCTTGCGCGGCGGCAAGGTCTTCGCCGACTTCAAGCCGGGGTTCACCGACGGTATCCGCTGTGACACCGACGGCAATGTGTGGTGCGGTTGGGGCTGGGGTGGGGTCGACACCAACGGCGTGCGTGTTCACGCGCCCAGCGGCGATTTGCTCGCGTTCCTGCATACGCCGGAAGTTATCGCGAACCTCTGCTTCGGCGGCACCAAGCGCAACCGGTTGTTCATGACCGGCAGCACGTCGATCTATGCGCTGTACGTGAATGCCGTTGGAGCGGCGCTGAGCTGAGCCGAGCGCCGGCTGCCATACCTGATGCGCCCCACGAGAACGCCGCCTCATACCGCCTCGCTGACTCCTGGCAGCAGCTCGGCGTGCTCGTCGGCGACGAACGGACGGGCGCGCTCGCTGCGCGCCACCTCGAGCGCCAGCGTTGTCAGGTGCGGGCACTCGAGGTGGTCGTTGAGGTCGGAGGGGGAGAGGACGACCCGGCCAGCTATGGTCTGCATGACGCGCTAAGTCTACGGGCGCGGTGTGTGGACTTCGTCGTCGAGGCCGGCCGCCAGCTCGTGCCGATCGAGGTCAAGGCCACGCCACGCCCGCGCCTGCGCGATGCCGGGCCGCTGCGTGCCTTCCGCGCCGAGTATGGCAAGGCGGCGCGCGCCGGTCCCCGCGCCGGTCACACACGGACACGCGATCCCGACGGCGACGACCGCGTCAACCCTTGCGGTAGTCGCGCCGATCCAGGCAGGCGTCGTACAGCGCGCGATCTTGATCCAGCGATCCTGTTCCCGCGCGATCACCCGGATCTCCTCGGCCACCTCGGCGAGATCCTGATCCTGGCTGAGGACCACGGCGACGTCGTATTCGCGCCGATGGGCCAGGCGGATCACGTCCAGCGCGATGCGGACGTCGATGCCCTTCTCCTCTCCAACCAGGACGGTGTGTTCGGTACCGTCGGGCAGTCGCACCGTCTGGTTCCGGTAGCGCAAGGGTCGCGAGACGACATACACGCCCTGGCGGCCCATCGCGGCGAGCTTCGCCATCCAGAACCTGTGCCACCGTGCGCTGTCCGCCGGTTCCGGGAGACCCGTGTAGAAGCGGATCTCGCTGGGCGTCCAGCCATTGCTCGCGCAGATGGCGCGACCCAGTGCGTGAACGTCGTAGTCGGGATAGGTGCGGTCAAAGGCGGCTCGGGCGGCATGGAAGAGATTCTGGCCGTCAACAAACACCGTGGCGCGCTTGACTGGCGGCTCAGCGCGCACGCGGAGAGAAAAAATAACCCCGCCAGAGGCCTTTCGGCGTGTCCAGCGGGGAGGAAATCAAGAGCGAGTATACCCGCACGTCAAACCGACGTGCAAGCTGGCCGCCCTGTCCAACGCCTCACCACGGGCTCACGCTACGTGCGCCCGCGCTCTCCCGTCAATGTCCACGATGAGATACAGGCATCACATCGACATCAGCGTCGATGTCGCGTGCCAGAGCTCGCGGCCTGACAGGACGCGCGCGCTGCGCGGACAAGGCCTCGCTGACATGGCGAGTCGCCCTCGAGCGCGCGCGTCGCCTTCGCCAGCAGCGCCGCGCGATCCGCGACTTTGCCGTCTTCGAGCTGCGCTTCGAACCGCCGCGCCAGCTCCGCCACGTCACGCGCCGGGGCGTCGAGCTTCTCCAGCGCGCCCGCCGCCACGCACCGGCTAGAACGTCAGCTTGTCGCCGGGGCTGATCGGGTGGACCTGCGTCGACGTCTGCCCGAGGAAGCTCTGATACTCCTGGGGGGTGCCCTTCAGCACCGGAAACGTGCCGTAATGCAC
>DASWEL010000212.1:0-2655 GCA_036394755.1 Gemmatimonadales bacterium
GACAGCAGCGACCCGTTCACGTAGCGGAGCGGGATCTTGTTCAAGTCGTTCAGGACTTCGGGGCTGCTGTTGATGAAGACGTCGTACTCACGCGTTCCGATCTTCGACGTGCCGGCCGGCAAGATGACGTTCTGGGTGAAGATCGCATTCGCCACGTCCTGCGGCGACAACCCCCGGGCATAGAGCGCGTCGGGGTCGATGTCGACGTTGACCACGCGCACCTTGCCGCCGTACGGCGCCGGGATGGCGGCGCCCGGAACGGTGACGAGCTGCGGGCGGATGAAGTTGTTGCCCAGGTCGTTGAGCTGCTGCTCGGCCAGGACGTCGCTGCTCAGGCTGGCCAGCACGACCGGCACGCTGGCCGCGTTGTACTGGATGATGAGCGGCGGAAAGATGCCGGGCGGCAGCTGGCGCACGATCTGGTTCGCCTGGGCGTTCACCTGGGCGATGGCCCCTGCGATCGGCACATTGGGCTGGAAATAGAGCCGGGTGACGGCGATGCCGCGCAGCGACACGGACTCGAGGTGCTCGAGCCCCTGGACCGTGGTGGTGAACGCCCGCTCGCTGACGGTGACGATTCGATCCTGCATCTCGGTCGGCGACAGTCCGGAGTAGCTCCAGATGACGTTGACGACCGGGATGTTGATCTCCGGAAAGATGTCGATCGGCATGGAGACGACCGAGACGGCTCCCAGAACCGCGATCAGCAGCGCCAGGACGACGAAGGTGTAGGGCCGGCGCAGCGCGAGTCGGACGATCCACATATGTGTGCGCTTTGGACGCCCGGAAGGGGGGAAAGGTTACGATTCGGGCACCGGCCGGCTCAGAAGGTGTACTGGAGCGCCGCGTAGTAGAAGTCGCTGTCCTTGTGCTTGCCCGTCTTGTTGAGGAACTCGCCGGTGAAGAAGTGGCTATAGCCCGTATAGCCCAGGAGGTGACGGGTGAAGTTGTAGATGCCGTACACGTCGGTCTCCGCGCCGAAGTAGCGGTCGCGGTTGGTCCCCGCCGCCCGCAGCACGCCACTACTCTTGTTGTAAACCGCATCGCGATCCGACGCCCGCCAGAACCAGTACTGCTGGAGCGACAGCGTGAGGTCCTTGATCGGGCTGATGCTGATCCCGGCGTTGGGGCTGATGACGTTCTGACGGCCGATGTAGTCCATGTATCCCAGGAACGAGTGGGCGTTCGGGAAGAGCTGATTGAACGTCCCGACGTCCCCGCCGGGCCTGTCGTCTCCGCTCGCGTAGTCGAACTCGACGTAGACGCGCGGTGACAGCCGTGCGACCGGCAGGGTGTAGCCGAGAACGGTCGTGAACATCGACGCCGCGATGTCGCCGCGGCCCACCGTCCCGAACTGAGCCGCCCCCTCCACTTCGAAGTCGAGCCCCGTGGCGCCGATCTTGCCCAACACGCGTCCGCCGAGGGTATGTCGATGCTCCCGTCCGGGGGTGCCGTTGAAGGCGGCGAACCTGTTGTTGGCGTCCAGCCAATAGAGGTCGAGGTTCACGGGCAGGAAATGAAGAGGTCCCGTGGCGAACACACCGAAGAACTCCTGGTCCGAGGTCGACTTGTTGAACCGGTACTGGTCGATCACCACGACCTGCGCCCAGAAGGGGGTGATGGTCCAGTCTGCGATCTGCGCGTACGCCGCACCGCCCTCCCACGTTCGAGGGACATTCGTGAAGTCGCCCGGACCGACCAGGCGCTGGGAGCCGAAGATCAGCTCCTGACGACCGCCGCGCAGCGTCACGCTCGCCTGCTCTCCCAACGGGATCATGACGTCTGCGAAGCCGTTCAGCAGGTCGAGCTCGTCGACGAACGCGGTCGTCCGGCCGCCCACCAGGTCGCGGTCCAGCGCCAACGAGCTCTTCCCCTCGGCGAACATGCGGAAGTAGCGGGTCACGTGGAGGTCAGCGATCAATCGGTATCTCGAGAGGAGATACCCATCGGATTGTTTGGGCGCCGAGTTGCCGAAGAGGAACTGTCTGAAGTACTCGACGCGCTCGCGGGCCTGCCCGCCGAGGGTCAGCCACACGTTCTGGTCGGGACTCAAGGGGATGAACTTCAGGCGGTCCCAGAAGTCATCGGTCTTGTCCAGGTCGACGCCTCGCAGCACCGACCAGTCTTCGTTGTACCGTCCAGCCGATCCGATCTGATACGCGGGCCGCTTCGGCTCGCTCGGAGGCGGACCGGCCTGGGCCCAGCTCAGAGGTACGCGGTGGACCAGGGACGGCAGCAGGAGCGCTACGCTCATGACGACGACGAGACCGAGGCGGGGCAGGGGAGCCGGCGAGAAAAGCCTCATGTCAGCCTCCCGGGCGCGACGTTAGGGATCGGCCATTGAGAGGACGCGCGGCGTACGAAGGTTACACCCGATCCCTCCGAAAGTAGGGTGGAGCTCGACCCGACCAACGTAGGGTAGACGCGTCCCGCCCCCCGACCTAGCCTGATAGTCGATGGATTCGACTCCGACGACGCTCGAGGCACAGCGACAACGCATGGGCACGCGTGACGCGCGGGTGATCGCCGTCGTGGACGACGACGAATCACTGCGTCGCTCCGTCGGAAATTTCCTGCGATCGGCGGGCTTCCGGGTCGAGACGTTCGCCTCGGCGGAAGACTTCTTGAGATCGGCCCGGCGCGAGAGCACCGGCT
>DASWEL010000213.1:0-2293 GCA_036394755.1 Gemmatimonadales bacterium
CACTGCTCCAGCAGCTGCCCAAAGGCTGCGTGATCGACGGCGAGATCGTGATCGCGACGTCGCACGGCCTCGATTTCGACGCGCTGCAAATGCGGCTGCATCCCGCCGCCTCGCGTGTGGCCAAGCTCGCGAAGGAGACGCCGGCGAGCTTCGTCGCCTTCGACCTGCTCGCCTCGGACGGGCGCGACCGCATGGCCAGCGCGCAGAGCGAGCGGCGCGCGCTCCTCGAGAAGCTGTTCGCGCGCTTACGCTCCCCGCTCCACCTCACGCCGATGACGCAAGACCGCGCCCTCGCCGAACAATGGCTCGACCAGTTCGAAGGCGCGGGCCTGGATGGCGTGATCGCCAAGCCGGCGGAGCTCACCTATCAGCCCGGCAAGCGTGCGATGATCAAGGTGAAGCACGCGCGCACCGCCGACTGCGTGGTAGCCGGATTCCGCTGGCACAAGACGGGGAAGGACGCGGTCGGCTCGCTCCTGCTGGGACTCTACGACGACCAGGGCATGCTGCAGCACGTCGGCGTCACCTCGTCGTTCACCATGGCGATGCGCCAGCAGCTCGTGAAAGAGCTCGCGCCGCTGCGCAAGAACGCGCTGGAGAGGCATCCGTGGCGGGCGTGGGCGCAGGCAGACGCGCGCAGCGGCCGCATGCCAGGAGGGCAAAGCCGCTGGAGCGCCGGCAAGGATCTCTCGTGGGAGCCGCTGCGAGTCGAGCGCGTATGTGAGGTGAAATACGACCATTTGCAGGGCGATCGCTTCCGCCACGCCGCAACCTTCCTCCGCTGGCGGCCGGACAAGCGACCCGCCGCCTGCCGTTACGACCAGCTCGAAGTCACGCGCCCCTACCAGCTCGACAAAGTCTTCTCGTCCGGGTCGAGGCGCTCCTGACGTGGCCGCAGCTTGGGCGGCACGTGCTGCAGATTCACCCGGATCCGCGTCCAGGTGGACGAGCGGCCGCGCATCGAATCGACCAGCACATCGGCGGGCTTCAGGTACTTCGCGGCTTTGGGGTGACGCGCCTTCCAGCGTTTGAGCCCCACCAGCGCGTCCCGCTTGCGCTTGGCGCGTCCGATCTCGATCAACGGAAACTTGGCGGCGCGTGCCCTGGACGGTTGCACACGTGGCGGTTCGCCGGCCTGCTTCTTGTAGTGCGGCGGCCACGGCGCGTCCCCCTGCCCGTCGCGCTCGTGTCGGGCCGAGAGCTCGAGCAAACCGTCGAGCGATCCGGGCGACGCGTCAATCCCCTCGTGGCGGTCGCCGAGTTTCGCGAACCGCTTGGGCATCGTAGCCAGCGTAAAGTCGGCAGGCTCGGCGCTGGCCACTTCGTCCCAGCCGAGTGGCGCCGAGACCCGCGCATCGGGCGTCGGCCGCACCGAGTAGGCTGAGGCCACCGTACGGTCTTTGGCATTCTGGTTGTAGTCCACGAACACGCCGTGTCGCTCTTCCTTCCACCACTTGCTGGTCGCGATCGCCGGCGCACGGCGCTCCACGTCGCGCGCCAGGGCCAGGGCCGCCCGGCGGACCTCGTCGAAGGTCCAGCGCCGCTCGATGCGCACGATGACGTGCATGCCCCGCGAGCCGGACGTTTTCGGCCACGCCGTGAGCCCGACATCCTGCAGCACCGCTCGGGCCACGCGCGCCACCTCGCGCACTTGGGGCCATTTCACGCCGGGCACGGGATCGAGGTCCACACGGAGCTCGTCGGGATGATCGAGGTCGTCGGCGCGGACGGGATGCGGATGCAGCTCGAGGCACGCGAGGTTGGCGAGCCACGCGAGCGCGGCGGCGTCGCGCGGCACGACTTCCTCCGCCGTGCGGCCCGAGGGGAAGCTCAGCGTGACTACGTCGATCCACGGCGGGCGGGACTCCGGCGCCCGCTTCTGATAGAAGAACTCACGGCTGATACCGTTGGGATAGCGCACCAGCACGTTGGGCCGGCCGCCGGCCCCCCGCAGCGCTCCCTCGGCGACCGCGAGGTAGTAGCGCACGAGATCGAGCTTCGTGTATTTCGGCTTCGGGAAGAGCACTTTGGCGGGGTTCGAGACGACGATCTCGCGCCCCGCGACGAGGATCGGCTCGGATTCGACGTTCGTGCGCTTCGACGCCTTGGCGCGCAGTTTCGGCATAGGTTCAAAGAATATTAGTTTGAGTGTGCCAATGTCGCCCAGTCACCAGATCTTTCTTCTCTCCCCCGCCAACTGCGCGGGAAAGCGTGCCGGGTTTCTGCTGCGGAAGGATGGCGGCTCGGCATTGGCGCAGCGCCTGCGATCGGGAGCAGGAGCGACCATCGGCGA
>DASWEL010000214.1:0-3159 GCA_036394755.1 Gemmatimonadales bacterium
TCGTCCGCGCCTCGCGCTTGCCGAAGGCGCCGGCCTCGCCATGGATCGCGGCGTGTCCGTAAATGAATTCCTGGAGACGAGCGTGTCCGGGATCTTCGCGGCCGGCGACATCGCGCGCTGGCCCGATCCGCACACGGGCGAGCGCATTCGCGTCGAGCACTGGGTGCTCGCGCAGCGGCACGGCCAAACGGCCGCGCGAAACATGCTCGGCGCGCGCGAGGCGTTCACGCAGGCTCCGTTCTTTTGGAGCGCGCACTACGACGTGAGCATCAATTACGTCGGCCATGCCGAGAAGTGGGACCGCGTCGACGTCGACGGCGATGCGGGCGAACACGACGTAACCGTGCGCTTCATGCGCGGCGACAAGGCGCTCGCCGTGGCCACGATCTGCCGTGATAAAGAAAGCCTCGACGCAGAGACGCAGATGGAGCGTAGCTCGTAGCCGGCAGCCCGTAGCCGCCGTTACGGAGGGTCATTCTATGAGCAACGTGAGAAAGTCGGCAGCAGTACTAGCAGCAGGTGTGCTCGTGGTGGTGGCGTGGTCCGTGTGGGCCAAGCCGCAGAAGACATCTTCGCAGCCCGCTCCGTCGGCCAATGATCAAATGATCAGCAACTATGCCCAAGAGATGCTGAAGCAAGGCAAGGAGATGTTTCGCTTCGACACTTTTGGCGACGAAGCCTTTTGGGGCGACGCCTCCACCAGGCGATTGCCGGGGAAAAACATTTGGCCTTGCTCAAGCTCAACTCGGTTGTCGGTGTAACCGGCCACTTCGACCAACAGGGGAAACTGGTGTCGATGGGAATTCTGTGAGGTATTGGCAATCGTTGTGGATCGGGCTTCGAGGGGTCGGGTTGCCCTGCGAGGTGGGGCCTTGACGCGCCGCGTTGCTGTCCGAATCCATCCCGATCGCGGTCAGGCCGTCCGTTTCCATCGTCCGTCCATACTGCTATCGACTCCCACCCGTTTTCATCGGTAAGTCCGTGCTGCTATCGACTTCCAGCCCGGAGGATTGCGCATGTCGCCTCGACCGACCCTCGCCGCGCTCATGTGCGCCGGTGCCATGGCATTGGCCACCGGTACGAGCGCCCAAGTACCGAGCCCGAGCATCGAGGGCCCGATCACGAACCCCGGGACCCCGTTCGTTGCCGCGACGACGTTCGACCTTGCACAGGTCGGCTACGAAGAGGCGGAGTACTTCATTTCGGGCACGGCGCGCGCCTACGTCAACAGTGCACCGCTCGGGACGGACGGCAGGTGGTCCGTCACGACGGGCGAGACGGCGGCCTACAAGACCCGCATCCTCGTCTACCGACCAACGAACCCGAAGAAGTTCAGCGGCACGGTCGTCGTTGAGTGGCTGAATGTGAGCGGTGGCGTCGATGCCGCGCCCGATTGGGTTCAGGGGCATGTCGAGCTGCTCCGCGACGGCGTGGCGTGGGTGGGCGTATCCGCGCAGATCGTAGGCGTCGAGGGGGGCCCCACGCTCCTCGGCCTCATGAGCCAGCCACTCAAGGTGGTGAATCCCGCACGCTACGGGTCTCTCCACCATCCCGGCGACAGCTTCTCGTATGACATCTTTTCGCAGGCCGGGCAGGCCATCCGGACACCATCAGGTCCAAACCCGCTTGGCACCCTCAAGGCGAAACGTGTGATCGCCATCGGCGAATCGCAGTCGGCCTCCCGCATGGTGAACTACGTCAACGCCATTCATCCGGTCGCGCACATCTACGACGGCTTCCTGATCCACAGCCGTGGTAGCTTCGGGGCGGCGCTTTCGGAGGCGCCGCAGCCGGCGATCATCCCGCCGGGGAGCACGGCCATCCGCGCCGACGTCGACGTGCCGGTGTTTACCGTCGAGACGGAGACCGATCTTACGCTGCTCGGCTACTTTCGGGCCCGACAGGATGACGCCCGGCACTTCCGGCTGTGGGAGGTCGCGGGCACCGCGCACTACGACACGTACGGTCTCGGGGTCGGCACCACCGACGTCGGCACCTCGCCCGACATCGCGGCCGTCGTCATCATGACCGATGCCGCGGGGGGAATGATCCACTGCAACACGCCCGTCAACTCGGGCCCGCTGCACTACGTACTGAACGCCGCGCTGAACAAGCTGATCCGCTGGGTGCGGACGGGCAAGGCACCGAAGTCGGCGCCGCGGCTCGATGTGAGCGCCGGTCCGCCAATCACGATCCAGCGCGACCAGCACGGCAACGCGCTCGGCGGCATTCGCACGCCGTGGGTCGACGTGCCGATCGCTACCTTCACGGGCCAGCAGAGCGGCGGCTCAATCCTGTGCCTAATCTTCGGCACGACCACGCTGTTCGACGCCCCGACGCTCGCGGCGCTCTACCCGACGCACAAGGCGTTCACGTCGGCGTACGACAAGGCGCTGAAGCGCGCCGTCAAGAAGGGCTGGATCCTCGAGCCCGACGCGAAGCTCATCAAGAAGTGGGCCGCGGGCTCCAACATCGGCGGCTGAGCGCTGTGAACAACCTGCGCGCTCCAAGTGAGATCGGCGTGGATTCCTTTCAAGCGGATCGGTCGCCTACACATATGTATCGCACGGTCCCGCTCGCAGGCCTATGGAGCCGCCAGAGCCGTGGTTTCTACCACGACGGCCGCTTCCAGACCTTGGATGAGGTCATCCAACACTATGACCTGCACCTCAATCTGGGGCTGTCCCCCCAGGAGAAGAAGGAATTAGTCGAGTTCGTGAAATCGCTCTAGCGCCGCTGGGGGTCAAAGTCGAAAGCAGGCCGGGATGGACAATCATTCCGTTACGGAGCCACGGGCGGCGTGGTAGACGCGCTCAGGACGAGATCGGGGCGGATCCCCACTTTATGGTCTTATCTTCTCGCGCTCGTACGTGGCGATCGCGTGCAGCGGCGAGCCGATCACGACGCCGCCCAGATCGGAGATCACCGCACGTGCCTGCACGGCGACCTCACGAGAGATGCCGGGCGCCGTCCACCCGGATGGACTCGCCGGTGATGAAGTCGGTCTCGATCAGGAAGAGCACCGCCTTGGCGATCTCCTCTGCGCCGCCCCAGCGACCGAGGGGCGTCGCGCGGAGCACGGCAGCGTCCTCTTCGGGCGTCAGACCCGGCGGCGCCAGGATCGGTCCCGGCGCGACGGCGTTGACCAGGACGTCGGGC
>DASWEL010000215.1:0-2618 GCA_036394755.1 Gemmatimonadales bacterium
GCGTCGATGCCGAGGTGACGAAGTTGTATTTGCGCCTGCGTCCAGGCCAATGTGGCCGCGCGCACGAAGGCGTTCGGCTCGCGGAGCTTGTCGACGAGATCCAGAACGCTTTCACGAGATGCGGCAATACTGGTCCAGAACGCAATGCGCACCGTGGCGCCCGCCGCTATGCGCACGCGATACCGGAGCGCGAACACCGCATCAAGAACGGTGCCCACCGTGTTGGACAAACGCCGTCCGTCCATCATGGCAATGGGCGCCTGAATGTCGCGCCCACGGCCGAGGAAACGCGCTCGATCGGTTTCGAGCTCCGGCTTGCCCAACGTCTCGCCTTCAACGACGGCGTGATGAGCTGCCCAGATTTCCGGATCGGTGGGCGAGCGCCGCCGCCGCGTCGCGAGGATCGCGCCCACTTTCGCCACGTACTCGGTTTGCACGAAGAGCTTCGAGAACGCCGGATGTGCCATATCGGCGGCGGGGGGCGCCAGCACGAGCTCGGAATACGATGTGATCTCCAGGTCGCGCACTCGGTTGCCGGCATTCATGATCGATAGGCGGCGAACCTCGGCGTCGTCCTCCGGCGAAACGACCACCTCCAGGACCGTGGTGATCGCAGCGTCGCTGCGAATGAATTCCGCTCGATCTTCGGTGAAGGTCACCTCGTAGCTGTCGGGCTCTACGCCGCTGGGTTGATAGCCGCCAGACCACACGGCGCCGCTCTCGGTGTCATGCAGAAAGAAATAGCTGCCGGTATCGTCGCGCGTGAGATCCTCGCGCCAGCGCGTTACGCCGAGATCGCGCCAGCGGCTGGAGCCGGAGCCGGCGCCCGTGAGCATTACCGAATAGCGGCCGTTCGAGAGCAGGTGGGTTTGCGGCGTCGATTCGTGCGGAGTTGTGAAACGCCGCGATTCCGGGAGCTGCACATCACTGACCCGCGCCGCAGTGCCGACTTCTTCCGCCCGGGGATGAGCGACCGAGACGTCGCGCGGCGTGCGTTCCTGCAACAGCAGTTCGGTCGCCTGGATGCTCGGCTCCGCATGAAACCGTTCGCGCATCCTCCCGTCGAAGAGGACGTTGGCGATGGCAACCACCGTCATACCCTGATGATGCGCCATGAATGCCCGCACGACGGCAACCCGCGATCCCTCGGGCACACGGCTGCGAGTGTAATCGAGCGCCTCAAAGAAACCATACCGGCCGCGTGCGCCGATCGCAACAAGTCTCGCAAAATTGAGCGCCGCGCGTTTCGGATCGACCATCACGGCCAGGGCCGTCGCATACGGCGCGATCACGGCGTTTTCGCTCAGGCCCCGTTTGAGCCCCAAGCCCGGCACGCCGAAGTTCGAATACTGGTAGGTGAGCTCCAGGTCGCGCGCGTTGTAGGCGGACTCCGAAACGCCCCAGGGAAGGCCGAGTTCGTCACCGTACTGGATTTGCCGCTGGACGATCAGGCGATTGGTCTGTTCCAGAAGGCTCCCGGATGGCGCACGCATGACGAGCGATGGCATCAGGTATTCGAACATCGACCCCGACCACGAAATCAACGCTGCCCCATGTCCAACGGGTGTGACGGCGCGTCCCAGCCGAAACCAGTGGCGACCCGACACGTCGTTCTTGGCAATGGCCACGAAGCTCGCCAGACGCGCCTCGGAGGCGAGCAAGTCGTAACAGCTCGGATCGAGCGCGCCCTCGGCCGCGCGGTAGCCGATCGAGAGCAGCCGACGCTCGGGATCAAGCAAAAAGCCGAATTGCATCGCCTCTGACATCCCCTTCGCCGTCGACTCCAGGATTGCCAGCCGCCGCTGCAGACTTAAGGTCGCCTCATCCGTCAGACCCAGATCCCGCTGCCGGCTCTCGAACGACCGTCGCGCGGCTTCTGCCCAAAAAAGAATGTCGCTGCCCAGGTCATCGCCCAACTCGCTCGCCAGCGCCCGCGCGATGTCTGCAGCGGTCGCGGCCAGAGGCGCGATCCGCCCTGCCTGGGCCGCGATGTCCCCCGGTACCGCCTCATCGTCGTCAAGCGCCGCGGCGAGCGCATTGAGGGCGTGATCAAGCTGCGCCGAAGCGATGGTGTGCGTGCGCAGGTCGTTAGGCAGGTCTTGAAGAGCTTCGCGAGCGAGGAGCACAGCGTCTTTGATCCCGATACATGACGAACGACCAGGCGTGGGCGCATCGATCCATTCGCGACACGCGTTGGCCAGTGCAATGAGATGCGCTGCAAGGTTGCCGCTGTCCACGGACGAGACATATCGCGGATCCAGCGGGCGCAGATCCCGGGTGTCGTACCAGTTGTAAAAATGACCGCGATATTGCTGAAGGCGGCTCATGGTCGCGAACGTCGCTTCCAGCCGATCAACGGTCTCGGTCGTGCCTGCCCATCCGAAGTCGCGGGCGCTGACGGCGGACAGGAGATAGAGGCCAAGATTGGTGGGCGAGGTCCGATGCGCCACCACCGGCCGCGGATCCTCCTGGAAGTTATCGGGCGGCAGCATATGGTCGTCCGCCGTGACAAATGTCTCGAAGTAGCGCCAGGTGCGGCGGGCGATCAGTCTCAGTGCTCGGGCATCTACATCCGTGACTGACAGGCGACCTGCGACGAGCGGAGAGAGACTGATCCA
>DASWEL010000216.1:0-2044 GCA_036394755.1 Gemmatimonadales bacterium
CGGTGCTGGTGGCCCCGATTGCAATGGCGTATGCAGGCTGCCCCATGATGGGTACGGTCTGCTACGGGCCGTGCGGACTGTCCTGCGCCGCGGTCTCGCCTATGGCCTCGCTGTCGCCCGTGCCGAGCGCGGTCGCTTCCACCGTTCCCGAGGTCCATCATCACAGGAACGTCTTCGCAGCCTTCGAGCCTCCTCCTAAACTCCCCTTCCGCTCGGCGTAGTCGCTTCAAAGCGTCGTTAAAGAACACGATCGTTGACCGCGGCTGTCTGTCCTCTGAGAGGACGGCGCCGGGCTACCGCCCGCTGCCGCGAAGGGAGATCCCATGCATCGGTTCATGCTTCTCATCGTCAGTACCTCGATGATGCTCGCCGCATCGGTCGGCACCGGACACGCCGCGCCCTCCGTGCGGGACGCGCTGAGCGAGCGCTTCAAGCCTTCACGGATCGAAATGGCCACCCGATCGGATGAAGGGCACGTCGTCACGAAGGGGACTGTCTTGCGCCTGACGGCGGAGGGGATGCCGGCCGGAGTGCTGCGAACGACGCAGCTCAATACGAAGTCTCCGCGGTTTCCCGTGCATGACTACGCGCGCGTTGCAATCGATGAGCGAGGGCGCGTCTCCGCCGAGCCGGGCAGCGTGGCGCTCGCCGAGGGTACGCGAATGGTCGTGCTGAATCTCAAGACGGACCGAGACCGTGTGCGGCTGTTCACCCACACGCTCGACCCGGTACGGCTGCCCGATGGCACGATGGCGTACGGTTGCACCGAGTTCGTTTTCACCTTCGACCCGACCACCCTGAGCCGCCCCGACATCGCGACGATCACCGCCCGCATCGAGCAGTGGCTTGCGTTGGATTCGACCAGCTGAGAGGAGGAGACCGAAATGATGCAGATGATGAACGAGAGCTGCGGACCGCTCATGATGGTTCTCATGGGGTTGGGTTGGCTGCTCGGGCTCGGGCTCGTGGCAAGCTTGATCGTGCTGGTATGGACCGCGGTCGGACGATTGCGGCAAACGCCGGCTAAGGCCTAGCCGAGCATCAGGATGAAGGGCTCCGAATGGCGCGACGACCAGGTCGCGCCGTTCGGAGAATCCTCGGGATCAGGCGGCGAGGTCGCGCCGCCGCGACTCGTACTCTTCTCTGGAAATCTCGCCGCGAGCGTAGCGCTCGCGCAGGACGACGAGTGCGCTATCTCGCTTCGGGCTTCGGTTTGCGAGCCACCAGACAGCGGCGACGATCGCAGCGATCAGGACGATCCCGCCGACCACCATAAACACCATCATTCCGGACATGTCCATCATGTGACGTGCCTCCGTCCAACTTCATCTGTAGCGGCGAGATCATTCTGCTATCAGTTGCATCGGCTTATGGCAGTGAACGGCCCAGCTATCGCCGTCGTCAGTGCTGACAACACGTCTCTCCGCGCAGCGCTTCAGGGTGCACTACGTAAGCAGGCCGCCGAAGATCCACTGACCGAGTTTGAACGCCTCCGTCACGGTGGCTCCGGCACCCTGGGCGGTCGGGTTGGCGTCGCGCCACGCTCGTAGATGGTCTTCCGACCGGAAGAAATTGATTGTCGTTCAGAGCGAATCGAAGGCCTTGCAACCGTCGTCATCCCGCTTGCCGAACCAGACCATCACGCCCTCGGCGTTCGACCCCACCCCGTCCGGCGTCGCGGCGAAATGCAGCGACTCGCCGCAATGATGGCAGGCCGACGTAATGTCGATGGGCTCGCCGATCATCGCCGCGATGCCGAGCGCGTCGGTCGCGCAACAGGCATACCGCTCGCCTCCGGTGGAGAGGCGTACGCGAAACGGCGTTGGCGCGGCCGAGAACGGGTAGGCCATGTCGACCTGACCGGCGCGGACACGGATCAGGTCGTCAGCATCGAGAGCCATGAGCGCCTCTTGGTCATCAGGCGCGCTTGTGACGATGTCGTTGATTGGGATCGGTCCACCTCGCTGGACGAATGTCGACAGGACGAGTCGGACGAGAGGTTGCTGGCGCGCCGTCCGTCTCGCGAGCTGGCGCTCCAGGGAAT
>DASWEL010000217.1:0-3047 GCA_036394755.1 Gemmatimonadales bacterium
CGTCGCACTCTGCACGAGGGCGACCATCAACGGGGATGGGGAAAGCGAGGTCATCGCCCACGCCGCGCCGACATTCTGCATCCAGGTCCCGATGTTGGAGACGAGCGAGGAGATCCAGAGCGCGCGGAATACCGGGTGCGACAGCGGAGCCCAGGCCGACTCGGCCGTACTCCCTTCACCACCCATACTTCAGCTCGATGCCGAGGTACGTGGAATCATGGCCGGGGGCAGGTCAGATCGTACGAGCGTCCGGTCTGAGTCACCATAGGAACGACGCCCACGAGCCAACGTAATCCACGTCGCCGCCCTTCGCAGCGCGGACGTAACGACCGGTAAAGAAGTGGCTGTAGGACAAGATCCAGACCAGATGTCGACCGATTTCCCACTGCGCGGACACATCCGCACTCGTCGCCACGTAGCGGGGACCGCCGCCCGCTGGGAGCTCGAGATTCCCGCCGGGCCCGTAGATGCCGTCCTTGGTCGTGTAGCGCCACAGGATGTCGCTGCCGACGGTCAGTAGAACCGACCGCCTGGGATGGACTTGAACCGTCGGATGGACGTCCATGATGTTGCTTGGACGGATCAGGCTCGCATCATTGAAGTACCCCGCCTTGAAGAACAGCGGATTGAAGGTTCCGAAGTGGCCTCCGCCGCGCGCTTCTGTGTCGCCGCTCGCCACGTCCGCTTGCAAGCCCAGGCGGGGACTCCACGGTAGACCTTCCATCGTGTAGCCCTGCGCCGAAGCCAGCGTCCATGCGAGAATGTCCCGCGTCCCGAATGTTCCGATCTGGAGTACCGGCTCGACGTCATAATCGAAGCCTGCGTCCCTGCCGAAGAGTCGGACACCAAGCGTCTGCCGCCTCTCTGCGCCCGTGCCCGTGGCGTAGCTGGCATGGTCATCTCTGAGTCCCAGATAGTACAGATCGGCGCGGAGGACAGCCTTCGGAATGAGCGGCGGCGACGTTGCGTAGACGCCCCAGAAGAGTTGGCCGGGCGCCTCGTCGTCGAACTGCGTTTTCCGTTCCCGGGCCGGCCTTGTAACGAACGCGTATACCTTCGCACCGCCTCGCGTCGCGATGAGCTGTCCGCCGTCGAACTTGAACGGAATGTTCGGCGATTGTCGCGTCGCGACCAATCGGCCCGAGCCATACGTCATCTCGAACCGTCCGCCACGGAGCACGACGTAAGCAGGCCCTGATGTCGCGTGGTCGTCGATGCGGACGTCCGCGAACGCCTGCTGGAGATCCGCAACGTCCTGATTCACCGGCGGCGGCTCCTGCCTCGACCCGAGCTGGAGCCCCGAGATCCCCTGGACGAATACGCGGAAATGCTCGGTAACGTGGAGATCGCCGTGGATCGCGATGCGCTGGCGGAGGTAATCGTCGTCGTCAGGGTTGGGCGGCACACCGAAACCCGGGTTGGTGAAGTGCTCGAACCGCTCGCGCAGCTCGCCCCCGAAGCTCAGGTACGTCTTGGGATCGTCGGGATCGAGCGGGATGTACTTGACGGGGTCGAACGGATCCGTCCGATTCCGCGGGTCCGCGAGGTACGTGTAGTCCTCGTTGAAGCGAAGGAGCGTATAGGGTGGGGGATTCGGATTGGGTGGCGCCTCGGGATTGTACTCGGAGAGCACTGACTCGTCGGGACTCACCTGCGGTGGACCGGTCGGCGCGGAGCTGCTCGCCGCTTGAAGCTGGTCCGCGTTCGTCTCCGGTCGCAACACGATGAGCAGCAGGAGAATGCAGGCGAAGGGCGTTCGCCTACAGTGTGACGTCCGCGGGGACATGACGATCCCGGTCTCGACGGAAGTCACCGATAGCGTCATCCGTTCACGTTGGCAATGAGGGCGCGCGAGCGCTCGTCGCGCGGAACAGCGGCTCGTCTTCGAGACTCGTGGCGGGAAGACGGAACGCGACGGAGCACAGACCACCGAACATCGCGACGTTTTTCAGGAAGTTGACGAGCTGCCCCTGCAGCTCGGGGCCGTGGTACGCCCAGAAGTCATGCGCCGTCAGCGTCGCAGGTATGAGGAACCCCGCAAGGAGTAGCGCGGCCAGGCGCTCGTGCCAGCCGACGACCAGCGCGATGCCGGCAACGAGCTGAAGCGCGCGTCCCGTCAGCATTAGCGTCGGCACCAGCGCGGCTGGAGCGCCGTGCGCAGCGAGCTCATTGGCGGCTCGCGTCTGGTCCACTAGGCCGAAGGCATTGAAGAGGAAGATCAGAGCAAGAGCCGCGCGGCCGATCCATTGTCCGTATCGCATGTCACGGTCTCCTCCATCTGGCGGCGATCAAATGCGTGACGACGGTCGACGCGTCGGCGACGTGGAACCGTCGAAGCTACCCATTTTTCGTCGAACGACCACTCGGCCGATTATCACTTGCGAACCATCGCGTGAATCTCCGCGATGTATCCACCTGGGAACTGCACGAATGCCGATCGCCGGTCGGAAGCCGAGTAGGGCTCGACGAGCACGCGAGCTCCGGCTGCCTTCGCCTTGGCCAGCGTCGTGTCGAGGTCGAGCGTCTCGTAGCCCGTCATCTCGCGCCCGTACGGGTACGGAAGATGGCCATCCGTCACGAGGGCGACGACGGTGCCGAACGTCGAGGTCAGGCGAACACGCCGGTAGGTGCCGTCTGGCCGGCCGATCTCGACGCCGGGCGCCTTCGGATCGTCGCCGGCGATGGTGCCGCCGGAGAACTGGACGAAGCTCCGGAGGAACGCATCGGCGCGGTCGGACGACAGGTAGACGCGGTTTTCGGGAACGGTTTGCAGCTCGGCATAGCTCGGCGCGGTCGTGTGCCAATAGAGCTGCATGTTGACGCCGCCGGGCCACTGGACGATCGCGTCGCGGCCGATCGGGTCGTCGAACGGCGCGACGATCACGTCGGCGCCACACGCGCGCGCTGCGCGGACGGCGGCATCCATATCCGTCACGAGGTAGCCCGTTCGCTCGAGTCCGAACGGATATGGAACCGGTGTCTTGAAGCCGAACACCGACAGCGTGCCGACCGGTGTGAGCACGAGCTGGTTCATCGTGCTGCTCGGC
>DASWEL010000218.1:0-8314 GCA_036394755.1 Gemmatimonadales bacterium
ACCTGGTCGCGCGTGCCACAGAGCGCGGCATCTACATGCTCTTCAGCCCGATTCAGCTCTACGGCTCCAACTGGCCCGACGCGCTCGACGACACGACAGCACCGGGATTCGGCCGGCGCTTCGGCAAGGGGCGCATGGGCACCGACCCCGCAGCGCTGGCGGCGTTCGGTGCCCGGGCCTATCCCAACACCAAGAAGTGGTACGGCACGAGCGGCAACAGCTTCGTGGCGGTAGTGGAATTCGGCGACAGCGTGCGGGCGCAGGCGATCACCGCCGGTGGCGAAAGCGGCTCTCCGCAATCGCCGCATTTCAACGACGAAGCGGAACGCTACGCCTCCGGCCGCCTGCGCGATGTGTACTTCTACCGACCACAGCTCGTCGGCCACACCGAGCGGACGTACCACCCATGATCTGGATCGCGATCCTCACGCTCTCCCAGGGCGTCTACCTGGACAACCAGGGCGTGATTCGCTGGCAACAGAATCGAAAGGAGGTCGCACTTTTCGGCGCGAACTACGTGGTGACGACGGCCTCCGACTACCGCGCCGCCGGATATCTCCACGCCGATCGCAAGCGCGTGATCGATGAAGACATGGCGCAGTTCGCGCGGATGGGCTGGGACGGATTACGGCTCACCTTCTGGGGCGACTGGGAATCTTCCGACGGCGCCGGTAATCTCATCGCCAACGATCACCTGGATCTCCTGGACTACCTGGTCGCGCGTGCCACAGAGCGCGGCATCTACATGCTCTTCAGCCCGATACAGCTCTACGGCTCCAACTGGCCCGACGCGCTCGACGACACGACCGCACCGGGATTCGGCCGGCGCTTCGGCAAGGGGCGCATGGGCACCGACCCCGCAGCGCTGGCGGCGCAGGTGAACTACCTGCGCCAGATCCTGAACCATGTGAATCCGTACACGCGCATCGCGCTCAAGGACGAGCCCTCGATCCTCTTTATTGAGCTGGTGAACGAACCGTGGCATCATCCGGAAGATCTGCAGGGCTCGATCCATTACATCGACGCGCTCATCGACGCCGTCCGCAGCACGGGGTGCCGGAAGCTCATTTTCTACAACGTCAGCCAGGACTTCCGGATCGCCGAGGCGATCCGGCGCTCCAAGGCGCAGGGCGTGACGTTCGGCTGGTATCCGACCGGTCTCAATGCCGGTCACGAGCTGGAAGGCAATTATCTTCGCGGCACCGATGCCTATCCCGACATGCTGCGCCCCGAGCTGGGGCGGCTGCCGCGCATCGTTTACGAGTTCGACAGCCCCGACCTGCGCACGGGCACCATGTATCCTGCAATGGCGCGGACGTTTCGCACGGTAGGCACGCAGTTCGCTGCGATGTTCGCCTACGACATGCTCGCCACCGCGTCACGCAACCTGGGCTGGCAAACGCACTACGTGAACCTGGTCTACACGCCCCGGAAGGCGATGAGCGCGATCATCGCCGCCGAGGCGATGCGACGTCTGCCGCGGATGCAAACGTACGGTGCGTATCCGCAAAACACGCGGTTCGGCGACTTCCACATTTCGTACGACGGTGACCTGGGCGAGCTGGTCGCCCGCGATGCATTCATGTACACAAGCTCCACGAGCGCGAAGCCGCCCGATCCTCGGGCGTTACAGCGCATCGCGGGGCATGGTTCCTCGGCGACGGTGAGCTACGAAGGAACCGGGATCTACTTCTTGGACAAGGTCCGACCGGGAATCTGGCGTCTCGAGGTCTATCCTGATGCCGTCCCGATTCGCGATCCGTTCGAGCCGCCCAGCCCCGACAAGATCGTGACGCGCGCGATCAGCCGTGCCTGGCCGATGACGGTCACGCTGCCGGATCTCGGCCCAACCTTCACCGTCCAGCCGGTCACGGCAGGCAATCCGCAGACTACGCGGGCAAATGGGGGGGCCGTCACGGTCACGCCGGGCGTGTATGTGTTGAGCGCGACCGGGCCGGTCGATGTCGCAACACTGCCGGTCCGGATCGGTTATCTCGGCTTCAAGGAGTACCACGCACCGGCAACGGACAGTGTCCCGCGCTTGGTGCTGTCGTTGGCGGAGCCACAATACCTTGCGGGCAATGATGTTGAACTGAAAGCGCGCATTGTTGATCAAGTCCCGCCCGATTCAGCCAAACTCTTTGTGCGCCCATCTCCCGCCGGTTCATATCGACAATTGTGGATGCGTCCCGCGGGTGGGTACGACTTCACAACCTCGATACCCTCGACCGCCCTCCATAACGGCCTTTATCAGTTCGTCATCACCGTCTACCGCGGCGACTCCATCACCACATTCCCCGGCGCTACGCCAGGAAAACCGACGGACTGGAACTACAGCAACCAGGCGGCTTGGCGGTTCGACGTGGTAGCCAAGACGACGCCGCTGCGCCTTTTCGACCCCGGCACCGACGCGGCGCGCCTCGCATTTACTCGCATCGGCGACGCAGGCCGCCGCGGCCTATTCCGCGTCGCGCTGTCGCCCGCGACCGGCCAACCGATTTTCCACCTCGAGCTGCCGGTCGATACGAGCGGCTGGAGTCCTCCTGATTACACGGCGTCACTCGTGATCAAGTCGCGTATCCTGGCGAGACAGGAAACGATCACGGGCGCGAAGGACCTCCGGCTGCGCCTGCATGGCCTCGGCGCGCGCCAAACCCTGCACATCACGCTGATGGAAGACGACGGCACGAGCTGGACCGCCGCAGTCGCGGTTGACAGTGCTTGGAGTGAGCGAGTGATTCCGCTCGCGCAGCTCAGGGCAGGCCGTGGCGTGTTGTTGCCCGAAGGCTTCCCCGGTGAGTGGAACTACTGGGTGGGACCGGCGGACGGGCGTGGCGGCGCCGCCGACCGCCCGCGGCTCGAGCACGTGGAGCGGTTGCAGCTATCGCTGCGGCGTGAGGACGGCGTTGCCACGAAACCCGGGACCTACGGTGTGGAAGTGGAATCCGTCACGTTGGGCTTCGATTCGCGCTGAGCACGAAACGCGAATCCGAGCATTACGAGGCCGAACACCAGCAAGACGAGGCCCCACCACAGGTTCACATTGATCCCGAGCGATTTCTCGTAGATCGCGCGGTCCGACACGATCCCGTAGACCGTCAGGATCGCACCGAAGATCGAGAACATCCCACCGATCGGCCAGCGCACGTCGAGTCTCATGACGCCATCACCAAAAGATCACGTTGAGGAGTGTCGAAACGACGAGGATAGCGACCGCGAGGGTGACCGGCCGTTTATACCACGGCATGTCTCCATCGCGCTGGCGCGGCGTAAGGGAATGGACCAGGCCGCGCAGCTCGTCGTCCGTCTTGGTGCGCTTGGTGAGCAGCGAAATCACCAGCGTCGCGACGAAGCAGCCGGTCCACGCGAACAGCGCGGTCCAGAAGTTCAGCGCCATCTCGCTCGGATACACGTGCAACACCGCTCCCAGGAACCCGCCCTTGATGCCGGGGACCGCACCGCGCGGAAGCGTGAGCCCATAGTGCAGCGCTGCCGTAATTGTCCCGGTCAGCAATCCGTAGAAGGCACCGTGGCTGGTCGTGCGGCGCCAGAACATCCCCAGCAGGAAGGTCGCGAACAGCGGGCCGTTCACGAACGAGAAAACGAGCTGCAGCATGTCCAGAATGTTGTTGAACCGCGTGGCGGAGTAGGCGGCGAGCACGCTCGCGAGGATACCGAAGACCGTGGCGGCGTGGCCCACGCGCAGGTAATGCCCGTCGGTTTGGCCGGGGCGGATATGCGTCTGATAGATGTCGTACGTCCACACGCTGTTGAACGCGGTGACGTTGCCCGCCATGCCGGACATGAACGAGGCCATCAGCGCGGTGAGACCCAGTCCCAGCAGCCCGGACGGCAGGTAATGCCCCAGCATCATCGGGACGGCGAGGTTGTAGTTCGGCTGGCCGTCGGGGCCGATCGGGAGAAAACCGCCGCGGGAAGCATGGAGGCCGATGGCCAGCATCCCCGGCAGAATCACCAATGCAGGCATCAGCATTTTGGGAACCGCCGCGATCAGCGGCGTCCGGCGCGCCGCCGTCATCGAGCCGGCGGCCATGGCGCGCTGCACGACGAGAAAGTCGGTGCACCAGTAGCCAAACGAGAGGGCGAACCCCAGTCCCATCACCAGGCCGAACCACTCCATGCCCATCGGATTGTGACTCGGCGAATCCATGTATTTCCACGAGTGCGTCCACGCGCCCGGCTCGAAGCCGGCGTTCGTGGCGACGGTGGCCAGCTTCGCGGTCAGCCCGCTCCACCCGCCCACGTCCTTGAGGCCCAGCAACACCAGGGGCAGGAATCCCAGGACGATGAGAAAGAACTGCAGCACCTCGTTGTAGATCGCGGAGGTGAGCCCGCCGAGGAAGATGTAGATCAGCACGATGACGGCCGAGAGCACGATGCTGCCGTGGAAGCTCCAGCCCAGCACCAGCTCGAACAGTTTTGCGAGCGCATACATCGAGATGCCGGAGGAGAAGATGGTCATGACCGCGAAGGTGATCGCGTTCAGCGCGCGCGTCTTCTCGTCGAAGCGGAGCTTCAGGTACTCGGGGACCGACCGTGCGCGCGAGCCGTAATAGAACGGCATCATGAACAGCCCGACGAACACCATCGCCGGCATCGCGCCGACCCAGTAGAAATGGATCGTCATGATGCCGTACTTGGCACCCGACGCCGCCATCCCGATGACTTCCTGCGCGCCCAGGTTCGCGGAGATAAAAGCGAGGCCGGCGATCCACGCGGGGATCGACCGGCCTGAGAGGAAGAAGTCGTCGCTACTTCGGATGACGCGTCTCAGTGCCCAGCCGATACCGAGCACAAAGACGAAATAAATGATCAGGATCGCATAGTCGATCCCGCCGAGCCTGATCTGTTGCAGTTAGTGCGAGCCCTTCGTCTTGATGACGATCACACCATTCGAGCCCCGTACGCCGTAAATCGCCGTCTGGCTCGGATCTTTGAGGGCTTGAACCGACTCGATGTCGTGCGGGCTCAGCCAGTTCAACGAGCTGCGGTTTCCGTCGATCGTCATGCCGTCGACAACGAACAGGGGGTTCTGGTCCCCATAGAAGGACGTGGGGCCCCCCATGCGCACCCTGATCCCCCCGTCGGCGGTCGGGGTCACCGTGACGCCGGGAAGACGGCCCTGCAGCAGCTGGGCAAGGGTCGTGGCGTGTTGGCGCGCGGCTTCGTTCTCCCGCATCGATGCCGGCGGAGGCGTGGCCGTCTTTGCAGTGCCGACTTGAGCGCGGGTTTGGGACGGCGCGAGAACGGCTCCAACGACGAGCACTACAGACGGCAGAACGCGAGTCGGGTACCAGTTCATGGGACCCCCTTTGTGTCCTCCAAATATGCGGAATGTGAGCACGGTACGCGAACGCCGGCTACGGGCGCGGCGTCAGCGCGTAGATGTAAGCAGTGCGCGGCTCGAGCCTTGGCAACGCCGTGCGATTTCTCCCGGGAGTGAGCAGGCTGCGTAACGTAAAGCGTCCGGGTAATGCAAACGTCGCCGGCACCTTCCCGAGATTCACCACGACCAGTACCCGGCTGGAGCCGTCCTTTCGCAGGTACCCGAGCACCGCCTCATTGCCTGTGTCGACCGGTTCCAGTTCACCTTCCCGGAGCGCTTTGTCATTCGCGCGCAGACGAATCAGCCAAACGTACAGCCCCAACAGCGAGGTCGATGCGCGATCCTCTACGGCCACGTTGGCCGTCAGTGAGTCGGGCTGCAGGGCCTCCCAGGGCTTCCCGCTCGTGAATCCGCGCGACGTCCCGTTCCATTGCATCGGCGTGCGCAAGCGCTCGTCGGGCTTGTCGCCCGTCATCCCGATCTCTTCGCCGTAGTACACGAACGGGACACCAGGCAGCGTGAGGAGAATGGTCGCCGCCAGCTTCGCGCCCGCCGTGTCGTTGCCCAGCGCAGTCATGGTACGCGTTTGATCGTGATTGCGCTGGAATGGCGCCCAGCGCCGCGTCGGTTCGGCGCGCCTAAATTGCTCCACTGTCGGGAGGAGCCCTCCCGCTTTCCCCGTCCGTACCGCCTCCATGAGCGCTTCCGAAATCGGGAACGCGAAGTAGGCATCGAGCTGATCGGGATAGTAGGTGAGGATTACGTCGGTGTTGTCCCACACCTCCCCGATCGTGTACGACTGCGGTGCGATGCTCCGTACGTACTGACCGAACTCGCGCAGCACCTGATGCGTCCCGGGAGTATTGGAGACCTCGTTGCCGACCTCGACCAGGTGGCGCACGGCATCGAGCCGGAAGCCGTCGACGTACATCGAATCGAGCCAGAACCGGGCGACGCGCTTCATCTCATCGAGCACCGCGGGATTCTCGTAGTTCAGATCCGGCATCCCACTCCAGAAGAGCCCGAAGTAGCACTCGTCGCGGACCGGCGACTTGTGCCAGTTGTTCGGGCACGCCCCGCCCTGCGTCGGCGCCCAGCGGTACCAGCCGCGATGCGGCGCCGTCGTGTCCCGTGACGCTTCCTGAAACCAGGGGTGCTCACTCGAGGTGTGGTTCAGAACCAGATCGACCAGCACGCGAATGTGATGCTGGTGCGCCGCCACGACGAACGCCTTGAAGTCGTCGTTCGTCCCGTAGTCCGGCTCGATCTTGTAGTAGTCGGTGACGTCGTAGCCGTGATAGCTGGGCGATTCTGCGACCGGCATGAGCCAGACGCAATCAGCGCCCAGCCCGGAGATGTAGTCGAGCTTCTGGGTGAGGCCGCGCAGGTCGCCGATGCCGTCGCCATTGCTGTCGTAAAACGAACGGACGAACACCTCGTAGCACACCGTGGGGTGTGGTGTTTGCAATAGGGCCAGAAAAATCAGGGCGTGCATTCGAACGTTGCCTCGAGGCCTTCCGCCGAGTTCGGACCGACGTACACGCGGAACGTGCCGGGCTCGACGACGGGCTTCATGTCGAGGCCGTAGAACCACAAATCCCGGACCGCGATCCGTAATTCCAGGGTTCGAGATTCAGCAGGTCGGAGCGCGACGCGACGAAAAGCCTTCAACTCGCGCACCGGACGCGACACGCTGGCCACCTCATCCCGCACGTAGAGCTGCACGACTTCCGTGCCTTCCCTGCTCCCGCTGTTCGTCACCGTCACGGTGGCGGTGACCGTGTCGCTCACCCGCGCGCGTGCGGCACTGAGCTTGAGATTGCTGTACGCGAACGTGCCGTACGACAGCCCATATCCGAACGGATAGCGAGGCGTCACGGGCACGTCGATGTACTTGGATGAGAATTTGTTCTTCGGGTCGGGCGGACGGCCGGTGTTGCGATGATTGTAGTAGAGCGGAACCTGGCCCAGCACGCGCGGGAAGGTGACGGGCAGCCGCCCGCTCGGATTGACGTCGCCGAACAGCACGTCTGCCGCCGCGTTCCCCGCCTCGATGCCCAGGAACCACGTCTCGACGATCGCCGGCACATGGTCCGAGGCCCATTCGAGGATCAGCGGCCGGCCGTTCATCAGGACCAGCACGACGGGCGTGCCTGTCGCCGCGACCGCCTCCAGGAGTTGCTGTTGGACACCGGGCAAACCCAGCGACGCACGACTGGCTGCCTCGCCGCTCATGTCGCCCCGCTCACCGAGCACGAGGACCGCGACTTTCGCCTGGCGGGCCGCGGCGACGGCGGCCGCGAAGCCGGCCTTCGACGTGTCGTCGATCCCCGACCCCTGGGCGTACAGCACCGTCTGCACCCTTGTCTTGATCCCCTGCAACACCGAGACGACATCCTCGGCGCGGCCCTGCGTGTGCCACGGCCCGAGGGGCTCTTCCTTATTATCGGCGAGCGGCCCGATGACAGCGATGGTGCCGGCTTTGTCGAGCGGCAGAAGAGACCGCTCGTTCTTCAACAGAACGATCGACTCTCCGCCGACGCGCCGAGCCAGAGCACGCAGCTCCGCGTTCGGCGGTGCAGTGCGCGGGCGGTAGGGATCGCGGAACAGGCCGAGTCGCATTTTGGCGCGCAGGATCCGCATGACGGCCGAATCGACCACCGCCATCGGGATGCGATTGCTGCGCACCAGGGCGGCGAGCGAGTCCACGTAGATGCCGCTCTGCATGTCCATGTCCACACCGGCCGTCAGGGCGCGCCGCCCCGCCTCGGCCTGCGAGCCCGCGACGCCGTGATTGATCAGCTCGACGACCGACGTCCAGTCGCTCACGACGAAGCCGGAGAATTTCCATTCACGCCGCAGCACCGTATCCGTGAGCCAGGCGTTGCCGGATGCCGGGACGCCGGCGATGTCGTTGAACGCCGACATGATGCTCGCGACGCCCGCATCGACCGCGGCCTTGAAGGG